>NZ_CP050296.1:1311666-1639583 GCF_014189455.1 Mesorhizobium huakuii | reverse complement strand
AATCAAGCAGCAGAATCAGGGGGAACAGGGAAGCCGGTCAAATCCTAAGGAATTCGTTCACCGGGTTTTTTGAAACCTTATTTAGAACCCTGTGCCAAGATGATCCATGGGGATTTCGAGCGCGGGCAGTTCAAGACAGTCATGACAGGTTCCATACTCATAGTCGATGACGATCCCGTGCAGCGCCGGCTGCTCGAGGCGGCGGTGACGCGGTTCGGCCACACGGCAATCGTCGTCGACGGCGGTGCCGCCGGCCTCGAAGTGCTTGACGGGACTGGTGCCCGCGACGTCTGCGTGGTCATCCTCGACCTGGTCATGCCCGGTCTCGACGGCATCGGCGTGCTGAAGGCGATGCGTGAACGCGACATCACCGTTCCGGTCATCGTCCAGACCGCCCAGGGTGGCATCGAAACCGTGGTGTCGGCGATGCGCCACGGTGCCTTCGATTTCGTCGTCAAGCCGGCTTCACCCGACAGGCTGCAGGCGTCGATCGCCAATGCGCTCAAGGTCGAGGCGGTCGAGGGCGAGGTCAAACGCACGTCGCGCAAGCGCGGCGGCCTTTTGACCTTCAAGGATATGATCACCCACAGTCCGGCCATGGACAGGGTGATCCGCCTCGGCCAGAAAGCGGCCGGATCCAACATCCCGATCCTGATCGAAGGCGAATCCGGCGTCGGCAAGGAGCTGGTGGCGCGCGCCATCCAGGGCAGCGGCGACCGCCGCTCGAAACCCTTCGTCACCGTCAATTGCGGCGCGATTCCCGACAATCTGGTCGAATCGATCCTGTTCGGCCATGAGAAAGGCTCGTTCACCGGCGCCACCGACAAGCACACCGGCAAGTTCGTCGAGGCGCATTCGGGCACGCTGTTTCTGGACGAGATCGGTGATCTGCCGCTCGACGTCCAGGTCAAGCTGCTGCGCGCCGTGCAGGACGGCGAGGTCGATCCGGTCGGCGGCCGCGCCACCGTCAGGGTCGACATCAGGTTGATTTCGGCGACGCACCGCAACCTGCTGCAGCAGGTCAAGGACGGCAAGTTCCGCGAGGATCTGTTCTACCGGCTCAACGTCTACCCGATCTTCGTGCCGCCGTTGCGCGACCGCCGCGACGACATTCCGCATCTGGTCACGCATTTCATGGAGAAGGTGGCGCCTGCCGATCCGCGCCATCGCCTGCAAGGCATTTCGGCGGCAGCGCTTGGCGTGCTGCAGGCCTATGACTGGCCCGGCAACATAAGGCAGCTCGAAAACGCCGTCTTCCGCGCCTCGGTGCTGTGTGACGGCGATGTGCTCGACGTCGATGACTTTCCGCAGATCCGGGCGCAGGTGGAAGGCACCGTCAATCTCGAAACGGACGACACAGCACCTCATTTTGTGTCGCCTCCAGGGCTCCGCGATGAGGAGGTCCCAGCCGGCGATACCGCTCCGCTGGCCGAGCCGGATCGGCCGGCCGTGCTCCAGCCCAGATTCGGCACGCTGCGGGCGCTCGACGAACGCGGCAATGTGCGGGCGCTGGCCGACGTCGAACTCGAGATGATCAAGCTCGCCATCGATCACTACAATGGCCAGATGAGCGAAGTCGCGCGCCGCCTCGGCATCGGCCGCTCGACGCTTTACCGCAAGCTCAAGGAATACGGTATCGATCCGGAAACCGGCCGCGTCGATCGTCTCGCCTCCTAAGGTGTGTTGATATTCAGGTGAGGCCGGCCTGCAAACGGCGGTTCCCTGCGCTTCCGGTGCTCACGTACTTCAAGTACGCTCCGCTCCGGTTCTCGGAACCCACCATTTTCGACTCGGCCTGACCTGAATCTCAACACACCTTGGGAGCGTTTGATCTCTTCCGAAAATCGGGATCACGCTCCCGCCGCAAGGCCCGGACCAGCTTGCAATGCCAGATTTGGCCCTGTATCGGGGGTTTCGGTTGGAATATGGCAAGCCTGTGGACAGCTCTGTTCACGCATTAAGGCTAACGGTAACAGATCGTGTTCGGCCAAAGCCGGAATCCTGATCTAAACCAGCGGTTTACCAAGAAGTCTTGTGAACAATTTTTGACGGGATATCGCCATGGTGTTACCGCATTTCGGCTTCAATAAGCGATGATTAACCATTAGGATCGATATTCGGATGTGAAAACGACACATCCGTTTGGGCAAATCCGGGGACAAACGGCAGCCTGCAAGGCCTTTTGATTTGAACAGAATCGAACGACTCAGAAACGGGCGTCATGATCATTTGAGCGTCTGGCCGAGATGGCTGGCAGCGATGATTGTCGCTTTTGGTTTTGTTGCCGCGGCCGCCACCGGCGCCCAGGCCGAAGTTCGTTCGCTGAAGCTCTACCACCTCCACACGCATGAGAAGGCGGAGATCGTGTACAAGCGCAATGGCCGCTACGATCCCGAGGGCCTGCGCAAGATCAACATCATCCTACGTGACTGGCGCCGCAACGAGCCGACCAAGATGGATCCGCGCCTGCTAGACCTGGTCTGGGAGGCCTATCGTGAAAGCGGCGCCACCGACTATATCCAGGTCGTCTGCGGTTACCGTTCGCCGGCGACCAACTCGATGCTGCGCAGCCGCAGCCGGGGCGTCGCCGAGAAGAGCCAGCATATGCTCGGCAAGGCGATGGATTTCTATATTCCCGGCGTGCCGCTGAAGAAGCTGCGCAACATCGGCCTCAAGATGCAGGGCGGTGGCGTCGGCTACTATCCGACCTCCGGTTCGCCTTTCGTCCATATGGATGTCGGCAATGTGCGCCATTGGCCCGGCATCAGCCGCCAGGAACTGGTCAGCCTGTTCCCCAATGGCAAGACGCTGCATGTGCCGAGCGACGGCCGGCCGCTGCCCGGCTATGAACAGGCAATGGCCGCCTACAAGGCACGCAAGGGTTCGGGCACGCCCAATGTCGAGATGGCCAGTGTCGGCGGCGGTAAGAAGTCGGGTGGGTTCCTGTCTGCTCTCTTCGGTGGCGGCGGCTCCGACGAAGCCGACGACAGCGCCGATGTCGAGACCGCTTCCGCCGAGCCCGCGCCCAAGCCGAGAAGCCTGAAGCCGGCCGCGACCGCTAAGAGCAGCAACCTGCCGGGCATCGCCATCGTCGCGCCGGAGAAGGCGCAGCGCGCCAACATTCCGCAGATTGCCGACGAGCAGACTCCGGAGCCGGAACAGGATACGCCGGAAACGATCATTGCGGCGCTGCCGGCCAAGGAGATTCCGCTGCCCGATTTCGCACCGCGGCCGAAGGTCGATGTCGGCGCGCAGCCTGAGAATGTTCCGTTCGCCACGGCGGACGCGACGTCGACCACCGAACAGGCCGTGGCGACCGCGCAGGCGCCGGCGAACATGCCTTTCGGCAAGGCTGACCCCGTGGCGGTAACGGCGGCTGCCGCGGCCGATCCGGCACAGGTTGCCGTCAACAACATCCCCGTGCCGACATGGCGTCCCGAACGCACGCTGCCGGCGGAACTCGCGCCGCCGCCCAGCAAGGATGTGCTGATGGCGCTGGCGGATACGGCCGAACAGGGCAAGACCGCGACCGATGCGTTCTCGGTCCTGCCTTCGGCGCGGCCCGAGCCGGCCAAGCCGGACGCCGTCAAGGCCGTGCTCGACGAGGCCAACGCCCAGGTCGGCAATGCCGTCGAGTACAAGCAGGTCGGCAATGCCGACGAATACAAGGTTGCGTCGCTGGCCGAAGAGCCGCGCTCGGCCTTCAACGACCCGTCTGATGTCAATGCCGCGTCGCCGCGCCAGGCGGTTGCCGCCCGTCCGGCGGGTTCCGATCCGGCCGCCGCGATTGGCGCCGGTGTGAAGACGACCCGCAAGGAAGCCAGGGCCACCGCCCGCGATCAGAAACCCGGCCCCAGGGCCATGGTGGTTGCCGCGGCACCCCAGGCCGCCCGCTGGGCGCTGACCAGCGGCGATAACGTCGCCACCGTTTCGAGCGCGACGACGGCGCCGGGCTACGCCTACAATATCGTGCATACGCCGCCGAGCGAGGTCTATACGGCCGGTTTCCAGACCGACGCCCAGGCGCCAGACCCCAGCCGCTTCACCGGCAACGCCGTCAAGTTCCTGTCGGTTGCCCGCTTCCAGACGAAGTAGCCGGCTGTCCAGATAAAGCAGAAGCCGCGCAGGGCAACCGGCGCGGCTTTTTGCTTTTCAGGGTACGGCAGATGCGATGCCGCGATCCTGCGGATCACACGCGGCTGAACTTCTCGTGAAGCCGGAACGGCTCCCTCATTTCCGGGTTAGTGTGCGTACGTTCCAACCTGGGGATATTCATGAAGAAGATTCTACTGGCATCCGTTCTGGCATTGGTTGCAGCATCGGCCGCGATCGCTCCATCGCAAGCCGAAACCGTGATCATCAAGAATGGCCGGCATCATTGCAGGACCAGGCTGGTCACGCATTGGGTTCACCATCATCGGGTGACCGAGCAGGTCAAGGTCTGCCACTGATCCGGAACCGAAAGGATCCGGAGAATTGGCCCGGTCGGCGAGAGTCGGCCGGGCTTTTCATTGGTAGCGTGTAGCCACTTTTGGGCGATATGCATCAGTCGATTTCCAGGGTGGCGGCTTCGCCCCTGGCCAGAAGCCGCGCGGCGTCACGCGCCGGCGGCAGTCCGAAATGGCGGGCATATTCCCGGCTGAACTGGGATGCGCTTTCATAGCCGACGGCAAAGGCGACACGCGCGGCGCTGCCCGGCTCCGCGATCAGCAGATGACGCGCCTCCAGCAGACGGACCTGCTTCTGGTACTGGATCGGGCTCATCGCGGTCGCCGCCTTGAAGTGGCGGTGAAACGAAGCGTTGCTCATATGCGCGAGCGCGGCCAGCTCCGTCACATCGATAAGCTCGTTGTAGTGCGATCGTATCCAGGCGGTGGCGCGGCGGATCTGTGACAGGCGGCCATCGGCGCGCGCGAGCTGGCGCAGCTTCGCGCCTTGCGGACCTTGCAGCAGGCGGAATGCGATCTCGCGTTCGAGCATGGGCGCGAGCACGGGAATCTCGGTTGGCCGGTCGAGCAGCCGCAGCATGCGGCGCCAGGCATCGAGCAGTTCGTCATCAGCCCGGTTGGTCACGAAGCTGTCGCCGTCGACTACCGGCTTGTGGTCGATAAGCAGGCCGGCGATCAGTTCGATATCGAGGGCGAAGGCGATGGCCATGTAAGGGCAGGCGCTGCTCGCCTCGATCAGCTGGCTGGTGGCGGGCGTCTCCACCGCATAGACGAAATAGCTGCCGGCGCCATAGCGCAGCGTGCGGTCGCCGATCAGCACTGTCTTCGTCCCTTGAAGCACGAACAGCGCCGTCGGTTGGCAAAGCTCGGGCAATGGCGGGGTCGCAACCTCACTGCGGCCGATGGTGACACGCGGGATGGCCGTTTTGGTGCGCCGCCCATGCGCATGGCGGCCGGCGATGGCGATCAATTCCTGCAAGGCTTCTTCCATGTCTTCAGCATTGCCGATCCATGCGCGCCGCGCAACCAGTTGAGAGGATTAGGCAAGAGGACGCGAGTATCCGGCGCGCGAAACTGGCCGGCGCGCGTCATATCCAGGTCACCAAGAAGGAGACACGGACATGACGACGAAAATGAATGCGCTGGTCACCGGCGCCAACAAAGGCATCGGCCTTGAAACCGCTCGCCGGCTGGCAACAAAAGGGTTCAAGGTCTGGCTCGGTGCCCGCGATGCCGAGCGCGGGGAGGCCGCGGCAAAGGCGTTGCGCAACGACGGGCTCGACGTCGAATGGCTCGAGCTCGACGTCAGCAGCGATGACAGCATGGCGGCCGCGGCCAGAAGCTTGACGACGCGGCTATCCAGCCTCGACGTGCTGGTCAACAATGCCGGCATTGCGCCTGGCTATGTCGACGCGCTCGGACCCGACGGTCGTTATGAACGGCCGCCGAGCCGCGAGAACATCGCTGACATGAAGGCCACTTATGACGTCAACGTCTTCGGCCCGGTTCGCGTCACCCAGGCCTTCCTGCCGCTGCTCCTGGCGTCGCCCGCCGCCCGCATCGTCATGGTCAGCAGCTCTCTCGGCTCGATCGCGCGCGCCGCTGATAACAGCCAGTCGCCCAATGTCATGGGCTATGGCAGTTCGAAAACAGCGCTCAATGCCATCACGGTTGCCTTCGCCCGGGAGCTTGCGCCGCGCGGCATCATGGTCAACGCCGCCGCACCCGGCTACACCGCGACGGACCTCAATGCGCACAGAGGCGGCCGCACCGTGCAGCAGGCCGCCGGGGTCATCGTGCAGCTGGCAACGCTGAAGGCCGGCGGCCCCACCGGCGGTTATTTCGACGAGAACGGTCCGTTGCCCTGGTGAGCGAAGACCCGATTATTTCCGGAGCTGGCTGGCAGCGCGTGCGAGCGCTTCGATCTCGTCCCATTTGCCGGCCTTGACCATGTCGTCGGGCGCAACCCAGGAGCCGCCGACACAGATGACGTTGGGCAGGCTGAGATACTCGGCGGCGTTCTTGCCGGTGATGCCGCCGGTCGGGCAGAATTTGACGTCGGCCAGCGGTGAGGCGAAAGCCTTCAGCGAGGCGATGCCGCCGGACTGCTCGGCCGGGAAGAATTTCAGGAAGCGCAGGCCGGCCTCGCGCGCGGCCATGATCTCGCCGGGCGTGATGGCGCCGGGCAGCAGCGGAACCTCGCTGTCGGCGGCGGCGGCCAGAAGCTCACGCGTGATGCCGGGGCTGACGATGAAGCGCGAACCGGCGCTGGCTGCTTCATCGAACTGCTTGCTGTCGAGAATGGTGCCGGCGCCGACAATGGCTTCCTCGACCTCGGCCGCAACGCGCCGGATCGCTTCCAGCGCGTCGGCGGTCCGCAGCGTGATCTCGATCGCCGGCAGGCCGCCGCGCGCCAGGGCGCGGGCCAACGGCACGGCGTTGGCGACATCAGTGATCTTCAGCACCGGAATGACCGGCTGGCCGTTGAGGAGGGACAGGAGTTTTTCGGTCTTGCTGGGCATCTGTCTCTCCATAGCTAAGGGTGATTTCAACCGATTAGCAGACGGGTGTTTGCCTGTCCACGAAACCAAGCGTGTCGCGATGTCACGCGTTGCGGGGTTACCATACCAGCCATTACTATCAAACAGGGTGACGGGCTGATGAAACCCGCTCCGCCTTGAATCGGCGGCCATGAGCGTCTAGTTGCTCTGGCGATGACACCGTCCGCTCCATCCCAGCCTGTCCGCGTCGCCGCGCTTTACCGGTTTGCCCGGCTCGATGCCTTTGACGAATTGCGCGCGCCGCTCGCAGCCTTCTGCTGTGGACGCGGCATCAAGGGCACGCTGCTTCTGGCACATGAAGGCATCAACGGCACCGTCGCCGGCAGCGAAGCAGCGATCGCCGAGCTGATCTGTTATATCGAGGCCATCGACGGGCTGGCGGGCCTCGAAGTCAAGTACAGCACAGCCGCGGACATGCCGTTCCACCGCATGAAGGTGCGGCTGAAACGCGAGATCGTCACCATGGGCGTCGGGGACATCGACCCGGTGGCGAGCGCCGGCACCTATGTCGTGCCTGCGGATTGGAACGCGCTGATCTCGCAGCCCGATACGATCGTCATCGACACGCGCAACGCTTACGAGGTCTCGATCGGCACGTTCAAGGGCGCGGTCGATCCGGCGACGGCGAGCTTTCGCGAATTCCCGGCCTGGGTGGAAGCGCACCGGGCTGAGCTCGAAGGCCGCAAGGTGGCGATGTTCTGCACCGGCGGCATTCGCTGCGAAAAGGCGACCGCCTATGTCAGGTCGCTCGGCTTCGAGGATGTGTTCCACCTCAAGGGCGGCATCCTCAAATATCTCGAAGAGGTCCCGGCCGAGCAAAGCCTGTGGCAAGGCGAGTGCTTCGTCTTCGACGAGCGGGTTTCGGTGTCGCACGGTCTCGCCGAAGGCGATGCGGAACTGTGCCGTGCCTGTCGCCATCCACTGACGCCCGGCGAGCTGGCGTCGCCGAAATATGCCGCCGGCGTCTCTTGCCCGCATTGTTTTGACGCCCGTACCGACGAGGACCGCCAGCGCTATGCCGAGCGCCAGCGGCAGGTCGAGCTTGCGCAAGCGCGGGGCAAGGGGCCGCATATCGGATCCTGATCCAGGCTACGGAACCCCGGCAAAGCGGCGTCCTGTCATTGCAATGTCAAGTTTCGGGACCTACGTCTTCGGCGTTCGAAACCTGCCCGTTCGGCCGGGCACATGCTGGAGGCACTGAATGTTCGATCCCAAGAAGCTTCTCGACGATCTGCTCGGCTCGCAAATTCCCGGCACCAGCGGCACCGTCCGCGACAAGGCGGGTCAGGCGGTGCAGATGGCCAAGGACAATCCGCTGGCCGCCGGCGCGCTTGCGGCGGTGCTGCTTGGAACAGGTGCCGGTCGCGAAGTGACCGGTGCCGCGGTGAAGCTCGGTGGATTGGCCGCGATCGGTGGCCTCGCCTACAAGGCCTACCAGAACTATAAGGCCGGCAATCCGCCGGAGCAGGCGCCCGCCGCTGGTGAACCGGAATTGCTGCCGCCGCCCAAGGACACCGCCTTCCATCCGTCGCAGGCGCCGCAGGGCGAAGACGAATTCACGCTGACGCTCGTTCGCGCGATGATCTCGGCGGCCAAGGCTGACGGCCATGTCGACGACGAGGAGCGCAAGAAGATCGCCGGCAAGCTCAGCCTTGCGGGGATCGGGACCGATGCCGAGAAATTCCTGATGGCGGAGCTGGAAAGCCCGCTCGATCTCGACACGCTGGTGGCGGAGGCCAAGACCGATGCGCAGAAGCTCGAACTCTACACGGCGTCGCGCCTCACCATCGATCCCGACACGCGCGCCGAACGCGGCTATCTCGACCTGCTTGCCGGCCGGCTTGGCCTGCCGGACGCGCTGGTCGACCATGTCGAGGCGACGGTTTCGGCGGCCAAGGTGCCGGCCAAAGCAGGGACCTCGCCCAATCCGCGCTGGTAGGGTCAGATCGGGACAGGCCGTCTTTCCCGCGTTAACCTTTCGTTAACTCAGCAAGCGCATGATTCTACACAGTCGGATCGGCTTTTCCTCCTCCCAAGCCCGGTTCAGATCAGGGCGGTCGCCAATGACCGCCCTTTTTGTCGGCCCATGCTGGAGCTCTATCCGAAAACCGGATTCCACTTTTTGGGGCATGCCCTGGCGGCTAAGCTTGCCATCGCTGCCGTCATTTGCGATGCCTTCTGCCGAGCCAATCCCTGAAAATCAGTCGGGCACGCGCGGCGCTGCCGGAGGATATCTGCCATGACCGAGGAAAGAACCGCCATCGTCACCGGCGCCGGCACGGGCATCGGCAAGAGCGTTGCCACGGCGCTGCTCAAGGCCGGCTGGAACACGGTGTTCTGCGGCCGCCGCAAATCGGTGCTGGACGCCGCGGTCGCCGAGGCCGGTCCGGCCGAGGCCAAGGCATTGGCGGTGGCCTGCGACATCAGCAAGGCCGGCGAGGTCGATGATCTGTTCGAGACTGTGGCGGAAGCCTTTGGCCGCGTCGACCTGCTCTTCAACAATGCCGGCATGGGTTACAAGTCGACGCCGATCGACGAGATCCCGGTCGAGGTCTGGAACGATATCGTCGGCGTCAATCTCACCGGTTCGTTCCTGTGTGCCCGCGCCGCCTTCGGCGCCATGCGCAAGCAGCGGCCGATGGGCGGGCGCATCATCAACAACGGCTCGGTGTCGGCATATGCGCCGCGCCCGGGCTCGGTGCCCTATACTGCGACCAAGCATGCCATTACCGGGCTGACCAAGACGCTGGCGCTCGACGGCCGGCCCTATGACATCGCCTGCGGCCAGATCGACATCGGCAACGCGCTGACCGACATGGCCCAGCCGATGACCGTCGGCGTGCCGCAGGCCAATGGCTCGATCGCCGCCGAAGCGGTGATGGATGTCCAGCGCGTCGCCGACGCGGTCGTCCACATGGCCAGCCTGCCGCTCGACGCCAATGTGCTGTTCATGACCGTGATGGCGACCAAGATGCCGTTTGTGGGGCGCGGCTGAGCGCTGGGAGCGGGCAGGGCTATTGCCGCCAGCTCATTTGCCAGCCAGCGGCACGCCGGGCTTGAACAGCAGAATAGGCCTGATCTCGTAAACGGCGGTCGGGTTGACGCGGCGAAGGTCGCGGGCGATGGCGATGGCCTCGTCCCGCGTGGCGCAGTCGACGACATAGAAGCCGAGCAACTGTTCCTTGGTCTCGGCGAAAGGACCGTCGATGATCACGCCGTCGCCAGGGCCGCGCAAGGTGAAGGCATTCTGCGTCGCCCCCAGACGCGCGGACGGTCCAAGCGTGCCTTCCTCACGAAGCTGGGTGGTGATCCCGAGCAACTCGGCCATCAGTGCCGCATCTTCCTGCGGCGTCAGCGCCTTGATCGCTTCTTCCACATGATAGGCAAGGATTGCATAGAACATCTGGGGCACCCCGGTTACGATCCCAATCTCCGGATCGTAACCGGCCCCGACATGGAGGCACAGTCTTGCCCGCGAGCCTCCCGACGGATCATGACACCGACATGGTGGCTGGCCGCTAATTATCCGGAAAGGTTCCGGCCTGCCTTGATGTCTATTTGGCCAGGAACGCCCCGATCCGTTCCAGCGCGCGCAAAATGTTTTCCTCGGAGTTGGCGTAGGAGAGCCTGACATAGCCTTCGCCGAGAATGCCGAAATCGGGGCCGCCGATCAGCGCCACGCCGGCCTCGTCGAGCAGTGCTGAGGCAAGCTTCTTTGCCTTCCAGCCGGTCTTCGAGACATTGGGGAAGGCGTAGAACGCGCCCTTGGGCGTGATGCAGGAAATGTTGGGCAGAGCGTTCAAGCCCTCGACCACGACCTTCCGGCGGCGGTCGAAGGCGCGCATCATGGTGTCGACGTCGTCCTGCGGGCCATCGATGGCCGCGATGCCGGCGAACTGGCTCGGCGCGTTGACGCAGGACCAGCAATTGACCGCCAGCTTGCGCACCTTGTCATAGAGATGCGCGCCCTTGTCGCCGTTCGGCCAGATCGACCAGCCCATGCGCCAGCCGGTCATCGCCCAGGTCTTGGACCAGCCATTGAGGACGATCAGCCGGTCGCGGATTTCGGGGTAGGCGAGCAGCGAGCAATGCGTTTCGCCGTCATAGGTCATGACGTCGTAGATTTCGTCGGAGAGGATGGCGACATCAGGGTGCTTCTCCAGGCCCTTGACCAGCTTCTCGATCTCGGCGCGTGGCGTGACGCCGCCGGTCGGGTTGGCCGGCGAGTTGAGGATCAAGAGCCTGGTCTTCGGGGTGATCAGCGCCAGCGTCTCTTCGGCGGAGAAGGCGAAGCCATTTTCCTCGCGCATCGGCACCGGAATGGGGGCCGCCCCGGTGAACTCGATCATCGAGCGGTAGATGGGAAAGCCGGGGTCCGGATAAAGGATCTCGGCGCCGGGCTCGCCGAACATCAGGATCGCCGCGAACATGGTCGGCTTGCCGCCGGGCAGGATCATCACCGTCTCGGGCGAGACCTCGACGCCGGTGGTGGTCAACGTGCGCCGAACCACCGCTTCGCGCGTTGCCAGCAGCCCGTTGGCCGGCGTGTAGCCGTGGTGGCCGTCACGCAGCGCCTTGATCGCCGCCTCGACAATGTGCTGCGGCGTCTTGAAGTCGGGTTGGCCGATGCCGAGATTGACGATGTCGCGGCCCTGTTGGGCAAGTGCTGTCGCCCGCGCCAGCACCGCGAAGGCATTTTCCTCGCCGAGACGGTCGAAGGCCGAAATCGTGTGGAGCATTTTTCCCGTCCGTGTGGTTCTTACTGTGGGGTTGCGTTTTTGTGAGCGTCGGCCTGCAAAAGTCAAACGGATTGGAGTGTTTGGTGTCGGAAAATCTCGCGAATTGGCAGCCACGCCCGCGTCCGGAGCGCAAGGCGATCGACGGCCGCTATGTCAGACTTGAACCGCTGAGCGCCGCAAAGCACGGTGATGGGCTCTATGCAGCGTCTTCCGTGTCCGATGTCGACGGCCGCTTCGCCTGGCTGCCCGATTATCCGCCGGAAACCCGCGCCGCCTTCCAGCCCTGGCTGGACAAGGTCGAGGCCAGCGAAGATCCGCTGTTTTTTGCCATCATCGACAAGGCGAGCGGCAAGGTCGCCGGACGACAGACGCTGATGCGCATCGATCCTGCTTACGGCGTCATCGAGATCGGCAACATCTATTGGGGACCGCTGATCTCGCGCAAGCCGGCGGCGACGGAAGCGCAGTTCCTGTTCATGAAATACATCTTCGACGAATTGGGTTACCGCCGCTACGAATGGAAGTGCAACAACCGCAACGAGCCGTCGAAGCGGGCCGCGGAGCGGTTCGGCTTCAAGTTCGAGGGCATTTTCCGCCAGCACCTCATCGTCAAGGGTGAAAACCGCGACACTGCGTGGTATTCGATCATCGACAAGGAATGGCCGGCTTTGCGCAAGGCCTATGAAGCGTGGCTCGATCCGGCCAATTTCGACGGCGCCGGCCAGCAGAAGCGACGGCTCGAGGATTGTCGCGCGGAATTCGGCGCATAAGCCTCGGCGCGTAACGGAGTTTGCCATTTGGCGCATACCCATTCCCACGACCACAGTGGCCATGATCACGGCAGCGCCGGTCACGTACATGGCTCGACCGACAAGAAGCGCGTGCTGATCGCGGCCTGTCTGACGGCGGGATTCATGGTGGCGGAAGCGCTTGGCGGGCTCTTCACCGGGTCGCTGGCGCTGCTGGCCGATGCCGGCCACATGCTTGCCGACGCCATCGCACTCGGCCTTGCCTGGTATGCCTTCCATCTTGCCGGGCGGCCGGCGACCGGCCAACTCACCTATGGCTTCGGCCGGGTCAAGACCCTGGTCGCCTACACCAACGGCATCGCCATCTTCGTCATCGCGCTGTGGATCGTCTACGAGGCGTGGGAGCGCCTGCTCACACCGGCGCCGGTGCTGGGTGGGCCGATGCTGGTGGTGGCGATCCTCGGCCTGCTGGTCAATATCGGCTCCTTCCTGGTGCTGCATGGCGGCGACCGCGAAAGCCTCAACATGCGCGGCGCCATCCTGCATGTGCTGGGCGACCTGCTCGGCTCGGCGGCGGCGATCGTGGCGGCACTGGTCATCCTGGCAACCGGCTGGACGCCGATCGACCCGATCCTGTCGGTGCTGGTCTCGCTGCTGATCCTGTCGACGGCCTGGTCGCTGATGCGTGCCGCCGCCCATGTGCTGCTGGAAGGCGTACCGCCAAGCCTCGATCGGGACCTGGTTGCCAAAGATTTGGAAACGACGATCCCGGGCGTGCGCGAAGTGCACCATATGCATGTCTGGTCGATCGATGGGTCAAGCAACATGGCGACGCTGCATGCCTGCCTTGACGAGGGCGTCGATGCGCATCAGGCGGTCAGCACCATCAAGAAGCGGCTTGCCAGCGAGCACGGCATCAGCCATGCCACCGTGGAACCGGAATTCGGCCAATGCGCCGATGAGGGTGACGACCACGATCACCAGCATGAGCACGATGCGGCCGCGCATCACAGCCACCATCACTAGGCCCGATTGATGACCATTGATCGGACCTGCCTCAGGAGTTCTCCAGCTTTGAAACTCAGCCCGACGAACGACCGCCGCCTCGGTGCGGCATGATGGACCGTGACACGCGCAATGCGGCCATCGCGGCGGTCTGGATCTTGCTGCTGTTCGGCATTGCCGCCTTCTATCTGCCGACGGTGATGCTGGCACTCGGCAGTTTTTCGACCGTGCTGGCCGGCATCTTCGGCGTTGTCTTCGTGCTGGCGTTCTTCTTGGTGTTCTGGCTGCGCGCGCGCACCCAGCGCAAAAATCAGGGCAAGTAAGGGATTTCGGACATGCGCATTCTGATCACTGGCGCCGCAGGCATGGTCGGCCGCAAACTCATCGCCCGGCTGGCAAAGGACGGCACGTTGCGGGCCGAAAAGATCACCGCGCTCGATCTGCACGACATCGTGCCGCCGCAGGCGCCGGCGATGGATGGCGTCAGCATCAGCACCCATACCGGCGACCTTGCCGAGGCAGGTGCCGCCGAAAGCCTGGTCGCGTCGCGCCCCGACGTCGTCTTCCATCTCGCCGGCATCGTGTCGGGCGAGGCGGAAGCCAACTTTGATCTCGGCTACCGCGTCAATCTCGACGGCACGCGCGCCCTGTTCGACGCGATCCGCCTGGCGGGCTTTGCGCCGCGCGTCGTCTTCACCTCGTCGATCGCGGTGTTCGGCGCGCCGTTCCCGGATGTTATCCCCGATGAATTCCATCCGACGCCGCTGACCTCCTACGGCACGCAGAAGCAGATGAGCGAGGCGTTGCTCGCCGATTATTCCAGGCGCGGCTTCTTCGACGGCATCGGCATCCGCCTGCCGACGATCTGCGTGCGGCCCGGCAAGCCGAACAAGGCGGCCTCCGGCTTCTTCTCCGGCATCATCCGCGAGCCGCTGAGCGGGCAAGAGGCGATCCTGCCGGTGCCGCGCTCGGTCGTGCACACCCATGCCAGCCCGCGCTCAGCGGTGAATTTCCTGATCCATGCGGCCGGCATCGACGGTGCTGCCGTCGGGCCGCGCCGCAATCTGACGATGCCCGGTGTCGCCGTCACTGTCGGCGAGCAGATCGAGGCGCTGGAGCGCATCGCCGGATCGAAGACGGCAGGCCTGATCCGCGAGGTGCCGGACGAAACGATCTGGGCGATCGTCAAGGGCTGGCCGACCCGCTTCGAGGCGCGGCGGTCACGAGAACTCGGCTTCAGCGCCGAGAAGAGCTTTGACGAGATCATCCGCGCGCATATCGCGGATGAGCTGGGCGGCAAGATCGCGGGTCAAGCCTGACCCGCTTCTATCAAACGCTGCCCGTCAAACTCGCCGACAGCAGCAGCAGTCCGAACAGGAAGACGAAGGCGGCGCCGCCGATCTCGACGATCGAATGGATGCGATTGCCCATGCGGCCGTCGCCGGCGAAATACACCGCCCAGTTCTTGGCGGTCACGGCAAGCGTTGCCAGCGCCGAGACGGTGATCGCGGTTCCCAGCGACATCGCCAGCACCGACAGCAGGCCACCGAGCCAGAGCCCGTTGAGCAGCGCGAAGCTCAGCACGATGAGCGCGCCCGAGCAGGGGCGGATGCCGACGGCGGCAACTGCCGACCAGGCGGTGCGCCAGTCGAAGCGGTCGCCCGACAGCAGCGCCGGATCGGGCGCATGCGAGTGGCCGCAGGTTTCGCAGACCTCGCCATCTGCATGATCGTGATGCGCGTGATCATGATGCGCATGATCGTGCGCGCCGTGATCGTGGTCGTGGTGATCGTGCGAATGCTCATGCACGTGGTCGTCGTGCACTTGCAGCGCATGCGAATGGGCATGTGCCGAATGGCTGTGCGCGGCATGCGAATGGCCGGCGTGGGAATGCCCGGCATGAGAGTGGCCACCGTGCGAATGGCCGGCGTGCGCTGCCGACAGGCTGTAGGCCGGAGCCATGCCGAACAGGCGCAGGATGGACGGGCCGAGCTTGCGCCACAGCAGCCAGGCACCGAACAGGGTGACGAGGGCAAAGCTCGTGATCTCCATGAACCAGGCCGCGTCGGTCATCGAGATGGTGGTGCCGCGCAGGACGAAATAGGCGAGCAGCATGACCGCGATCGCCGTCAGGCCCTGCAACAGCGCCGAGACGAAGGACAACAGGACGCCGCGCCGCAGCGCCACTTCATTGGCGACCATGTAGGACGAGATCACCGCCTTGCCGTGGCCGGGGCCGGCGGCATGGAAAATGCCATAGGCGAAGGACAGGCCGATGAGCACCCAGAGCTTGCTGTTATCCTGGCGCATTGCCTTCATCGCCGTGGCAAGCGCGCGGTAGAATTCCTGCTGCCGCAGGTTGATCCACATCAGGATGTGGGCGAACGGACCGGTGGTCGGCGCCATGCCGTCATTGACGCCGATGCCGAGCGAACTCTGGGCGTGCGCGACATCAGCGAAGTGCATCGCGGCAAAGGCGAGGGCCAACAGGCCGAATGCCAAACGCAGGGACGGTTTCGTCACCGGCTTCATCCTTCTGGCTGACAGGTCAGTTCGAGCTTGGTGGCAAAGATCTTGCTCATGTCGGTGCCCGTCGGGTCGTTGAAGAAGGCATCCGTCAAGGTCTTCTGGTTTTCCTTGATGGCCTCATCCGGGTCCGGACGGATCACCTTGCTGGTGCAATTCGACGGCAGGCCTGTAACCGTGATGTTGGAATCCTCGGTGAAGTCTATCGCCGTGTAGAAAGTCGGATCGTAGACACCGATGTCGATCGTGCCGGTCAGCTTGAGCGGCGCCTTGGGCTCGGACTCGAACAGGATGATCAGCTGGTCGTTGTCGAAATTGGCCATCAGATGTGGCGGCGGCACCATCGTTACATCCTTGCCGTTCTGCGTGACGAGCTGGAAATAGTTGAATTCGGCCAGCGAGGCATGAACGGTGTCGGCGACCTCCTTCAGCTCCTTGTCGTCAAGCTTCAGGTCGGAGTTCTTGTCGAACTCCATCATCACCGTACTCGAAAACAGGTCGTCGAAGCGCCAGAGATGACGCAGCGCTTTCACACTTTGGTGATCCGGGGAGAGGATCACGTCGAGGCGTGCCTCGGCGAAGACGTGCGGATGCACGTAAGCCGGTCCGGTGCCGGCAAAGGTCGCCGCCAAGGCCGAAGCCAGTATGATTGCGTTCCGTTTGAGTTGCATTCCCGGTCGCGATTCCCTTGGCTTTGGAGAGGAACCGAAGGTTACCAGAAAGGGGGCGAAATTGGGACCGCCCGTGCGTGTCACCCAAAAGTGCGCAGCGGTTTTGGGACTACGACACGCACGCGGCAAGAACCCGAGGCAGGTCAAGCGGCCTCACGCGTCCTGAACCATTGCACCAGGAAGTCGACGAAAACGCGGACCTTGGCCGGCAGATAGCGGCGGTGCGGGTAGACGGCGAAGATGCCGCCGCCGGACAGGATGCGGTCGTCGAGCACCGTCACCAACTGGCCACTCTTGAGGTCGGGCGCGGCAATGAAATCCGGCAGGATGCAAAATCCGAGTCCTGACAAGGCGGCGGCGCGCGCCGCCATCGGGCTGTTGACCTCGATCGGGCCGGACACGGCGACGCTCAGCTGATCGTTGTTGTCGCCCTTGAACGCCCAGTTGTTCAGGCGCGGCCATTGGTGTCGACGATGCAGGGCATGTGGCCGAGATCCTGCGGCCGCGTCGGCATGCCATGCTTGGCGATCAGTTCGGGCGAGGCGCAGAGCCTTATCGAAAACGGCGCCAGGCGTCTCGCGATCAGCGACGAATTCTCCAGGCGCGATATGCGCACCGCGAGGTCGAAGCCTTCCTCGACCAGGTCGACGAAGCGATCGTCGAGCTGGATGTCGAGCACGATGTCGGGGTGCTGCTTGGCGAAGTCGATCAGCGACTGGCCGATCGGCGCGTCAGCGAAAGTGCGCGGCGCCGACAGTTTGATCCTGCCGCGCACGTCGCCGGAGGATTCGCGCACGGCGTCGGCCAGGCTGTCGACCTCGCGCACGATCTCCGAGGCGCGCCGGTAATAGGTGTGGCCGGCCTCGGTCATCGAGAACTGGCGCGTCGTGCGGTTGAGCAGCAGCGCGCCGAGTTCGTCCTCCAGTTCGCGCACATATTTCGACAGCAGCGCCTTGGAACGGCCGATCTTGCGCGCCGCTGCCGAAAAGCCTTCGGCCTCGACGACGTCGATGAAGGCGCGCATGCGGGTCAGTGTGTCCATGGGTTCAGGCCCTTTGTGCTGCGTCGAGAAGTTTTCGGCCGAGCCGTATCAGGGCTATGTCGCTGCCGGAAGGGCCAAGCAGTGACAGGCCGAACGGTGCGCCGGCGACCGAGCCGATGGGCAAGGTGATCTGTGGAAAGCCGGAGAGGCCGGCGAGGCACAGAAGATGCAGCGCCCGCTCGCGATAAGCCTGGAACTGCTCCGGCGTCGAGTCGACATAGGGTGCCGGGCCAGGCACCGTCGGCAGGACGAGGAAACCATCCTTGCCGAGCAGGGCGTTGAGTTCGCCGCGGAAGGTCAGCCGCCGCACTTTCTCGGCCTGCACTGTCCGGTCATCGACGGCACGGCCAAAGCCGAAACGCTCCTGGACGCCGGGGCCGAGGTCGCGCTCGCCGCTGATGATCCAGTCGCCATGCACGCCCCAGGCTTCCCTGGCCTGCAGCCGGCGAAAGCACCAGTAAAGGTCGTCAGGGGAAGAGCTGAAGCGCATGGTTGACGTCGCCGGCGTACCGAAAACCGCGCTCGCCAGCCCCTTCATCCCGGCATATTCGGCAAGCGCCGGGCGGGCGACCATCTCGTCCAGCCAGGGGAGCGATAGCGGGCGGTCCAGGGAATGCTGGTGCGGGTCGCGGCCAAGCAGCAGTTTGCCGACCGTCTCGTAGGTCTCGATGTCGTCGGCGAACCAGCCGAACGTGTCGAAGCTCGGCGCCAGCTTCATCGTGCCATCGAGCGAGATGCGGCCATGCGTGGTGCGCAGCCCGATCAGCCCGCAAAAGCTCGCCGGCGCGCGGATCGAGCCGCCGGTGTCGGAGCCGGTGGCGATGTCGGCCAGCCTGCCCGCCACCGCCGCCGCCGATCCGGACGAGGAGCCGCCGGTGACACGGTCGGGTGCGGCCGGGTTCACGGGAAACGGAAAATGCGCGTTCTGGCCGAACAGCGCGAAGGCCAGCTCGTCGGTCTGCGTCTTGCCGGCGAAGCGCGCGCCGGCATCGAGAATCGTCTGCACGGCGGGCGCGGTGCGCGAGGCGGCATTGCTTTCGGCGAATTTCCGAGAATTGCCGCAGCCGGTGCGGTAGCCGGCAACGTCGTAAATGTCCTTGACGGCCAGCCGCAGGCCGGCGAGCGGACCGAGCTCGGCATGAGCCACCGGCATCTGGCGAAGATCGAGGAAGGCGTTGTAGGGGCCGTGCGTGCCTGTCATCGTTCGATATCCGGATACGGTCCTCCCAACATTGTTCGATGCCAGAAATTTTACAACCTTGGATACGATTTTTATTGATTGTGACGGCAACCAGCCATATATCGCGCTTGCCCAAAGTCGCACGTGCCTGTGGGTGTCCGCCGATCCTCGAATGGTGAGGGAAATCGGTAAGGTAACTGGAGCCAACCCCTCCAGTCGGTCTAGCGGCCAACCGCCAGCCCGAGGACACCTTGAAGCAACGACGGTGCGGGCCTTTCTGGTTCTCTGCCGGTTGTCCAAAGACCGGGGTTACTGAAGAGGCACACCTTCATTGCCGGTAGTGCGGAACGGGGTTCTCCCAATCCAAGCCAAGGCAGACAAAGCGGACCGAAGCCGGGCAAGGCCAAGGTTCATCGCCGCGAGACGGCGTTTCATGGTTCCGGGGTCTCCACCGGCTGGTTCCATGGAATTTTCGTCCCGCCTTTGTTTGATCGCGTGTTCGCGAGGCCGACAGCCCGCGTCCGCACCCTTGTGCGCGCCGAAAGGCGTGTTTGGAGATACAAGATGGCTACCCAGCGCATCCTCGACTTCCTCGCCACCCGACGTCCGTCCGGCCCCTGCCTCGTCGTCGACCTCGATGTCGTGCGCGACAATTTCCGCGCCTTCGAGAAGGCGTTGCCCGATTCCAAGATCTACTATGCGGTGAAAGCAAACCCGGCGCCGGAAATCCTGCGCCTCCTTGCTGCGATGGGCTCGTCCTTCGACACCGCTTCCGTTGCCGAAGTCGAGATGGCGATGGACGCGGGTGCGCCCGCGGACCGCATCTCCTTCGGCAACACCATCAAGAAGGAGCGTGACATTGCACGCGCCTATCAGCTCGGCATTCGCCTGTTCGCGGTCGATTGCGTCGAAGAGGTCGAGAAGATCGCCCGCGTCGCTCCCGGCGCGCGTGTGTTCTGCCGTGTGCTGACCGATGGCGAAGGCGCCGAATGGCCGCTGTCGCGCAAGTTCGGCTGCGTGCCTGCGATGGCTGTCGACGTGCTGCGCCATGCCAAGGGCCTTGGCCTCGACGCCTATGGCGTGTCGTTCCATGTCGGCTCGCAGCAGACCGACCTGACCGCCTGGGACCGTGCGCTGGCCGACGCCAAGAAGGTGTTCGCGACGCTCGCCGAGGAAGGCATCGTCTTGAAGATGGTCAATATGGGTGGCGGTTTCCCGACGCGCTATTTGCGTGATGTGCCGGCGGCCCAGGCCTATGGCCAGGCAATCTTCTCGGCATTGCGCAAGCATTTCGGCAATGCCATTCCGGAAACCATCATCGAGCCGGGCCGTGGCATGGTCGGCAATGCCGGCGTCATCAAGTCGGAAGTCGTGCTGATCTCGAAGAAGGCCGAGAACGACAATGTGCGCTGGGTGTTCCTCGACATCGGCAAGTTCGGCGGTCTGGCCGAGACCATGGATGAGGCGATCCGCTACCCGATCGTTACCCACCATGACGGCTCGGAGACCGCGCCTTGCGTGCTCGCCGGCCCGACCTGCGATTCGGCCGACGTGATGTACGAGAAGACGCCGTATCCGCTGCCTCTGTCGCTGACGATCGGCGACGAGGTGCTGATCGAAGGCACCGGCGCCTACACGACCACCTACTCGGCGGTCGCGTTCAACGGCTTCGAGCCTCTCCGATCCTACGTGATCTGACGGTTCGAAAGAACCGGTCAGATCATCCCAGGTGGGCGCCTGTCGCCCGCCCGGGCTCGCTTGTGGAACAGATCTCCGCTCGTGAAGGGATCGTGGAAATGGAAATGTCAGTTGAAATCGTAGCTCATGCGCCGGCCTTCGCAATGGTCGCCGAAAGCGTTGCCGACATAGCTGCGCGCGAAGCCTTGCTCGATCGTGCCATGGGGCCGATGCGGCGGAAAAAATCGTCGGAGAAGCTGCGGCGCGGCCGTCGGCCCTCGGAAGGGCTGGCCTTCGTCGCGCGCGATGCATCGGGCGGTGTCGCCGGCACGGTGCGGCTGTGGGATGTCAGGCTGGGCGAGGGCGGTCCGGCAGCGCTGCTGCTTGGCCCGCTCGCCGTCGATCCGTCGCTCAAGAATGCCGGCATCGGCTCGGCGCTGATGCGCCACGCCATCGCCGAGGCGGCACGTCTCGGTCACGCGGCAATCCTGCTGGTCGGCGATGCGCCCTATTATGGACGCTTCGGCTTCTCGGCCGACAAAACAGGCAGGCTGGCGATGCCAGGCCCCTATGAGCGGCACCGGCTGCTGGCGCTGGAGCTGGTGGACGGGGCGCTCGATGGCGTGCACGGGACGCTGAAGGCTTCCGGCCGCAAGCTGTCAGTTCCAGCCGAAGTGCAACGCGCTGGCTGAAACCAGCGCGGCGTACTCCGTCGCCACGGCATCCAGGCTGGTCACCGCCGGTGAACCGGCGCCTCCGAGGCGAGCCAAATAGTCCTCGCCCCTGGGGGCCTTGTCCCAGTCGTTGCCGATGAAGCGGGCCGCCGCCGTTCCGGAGTCCGATACTTCCGGAGCCGGCGGCCCGAACGCGGCCGCTGTCCGCTTGAGCCCATCCAGAAACGCGGCATTGTCGAGGCCGCTATAGGGCTTGCCGTTGCCGTCCACGACATTGAGGAATATCTGCTCGTCGCCAAAGGCGGTGTAACCGCCGCCCAGGCCTTTTCCGTGGCATCGGCCTTTTCAAAGAACCGCTGTGCGACAGTGGAATCGAGCGTGTCCTTGGGGAAACGGACTGTGACGAAGCCGGTGCTGCCGCTGCTGTCGTCCAGTCGGGAGACGAGCACGCTGTGCTGGTGGAAAATGTAGCCGAAGGCGGCGGCCAGACGATCGGCGGTCGCGTCGTCGAGCGTGGCCTCGGTCTGCAGCGAGGCGTTGGTCTTGAGGAGGTAGCCACCCGGCGTGACTTCCGTCTCGATCACGGCCGGATCGACGCCTATGCTGGCGACAATTTTGGGCACGATTTTCTCAAGCACCTCAGCCGAAAAGGCGGCCCGTTCAGCGTAGCCGGCCGTCTTCAGTTTTGGCAGGTCGAAGCCGAGGGAAGGTGTGGCCTCGTAGGAAATCAGGACACGTTCGTCAGCGGCTGCCGCCGCCGTCACCGAAACCAGGGCAGCGATCAGAACCGCCCTCGCCGCTGCTCGAAAACTATGGAAATTCATTACCGACCTCGCTGCTTTGCCGCTCTTCTGGAGCCGAGGTCAGACTAAATGGTTGATTTCACAATCAAAGGTATGAGCGGCTTGCGGTTCTCTGCCGCATGAAGATTTCGTGCCAAGATTGCCGAAGCCCGTGGAACGAAAGTGCCGTCTTGAAGACGGTGTCCCGACAAGGCCCAAAGCGCGCCCAAATGGATCATCTGGCGCGCTTTAGTCCTGTCTAATTTCTCGTCTGTACAAGCCGCCATACGGCTCGCGACAGCCGTCAGCCGATCAACTGGCTGAGCGCCATGGCCACCGTCATGTCGCCTTCGACTTTGATCTTGCCGGTCATGAACGCCATGGTCGGGTTCAGGTCGCCAGCGATCAGCGAATCGAGATCGTCGAGCGAGAGCTTGATGGTGCAGTCGGTGGGGGCATCGGTGTTCGAGACGGTTGCGCCGTCGATGACGATGACGCCGTCGCTACCGGTGTCGAACTTTACGGAACGATCAAACCCGCTGCTGGCCACGCGCGACTTGATCTTCTCGGCAATCTCCTGAACGCTCACGCTGTTCTCCTGTCTGGTTGCGTCTGTCGCGCAGGGCATTTCGGTCCGGCCGAAGCCCTGCGGCATCTCTGGCGATCACGGTCGCTGCCGCATATAGCTTCGGGTTGACGTTTACGTCAACGCGAATCCTGGAGGCTGGTTCCTATCGCCGCACCAGGCATCTGTCTGGGGCACCGGTGGTCAGTGGGCAGGCGGCGCATCCGCTTCGGCCGGCTTGGCCGTCTCGGGCGCCGTGGCGGAATCCTGCCGGTGGCGCAGCCAGTTGTCGCGGATCTCGTCCTTGCTCAGGAAATTGACCTGATCGATCAGAACCTCATGCACCAGGGTTGCGCCGACGCGGGCGTTGACGGTGTCGCGGATCGCGGCGCGGAAGGCATCGAGGTCGATCGTCGCCTTCTTGGTGAAGTCGATCTGGGGATTGGAATAGAGGTAGCCGTAGACCTGATCGGTGATGAGTGCTTCGGCCGGAATCGACAGTTTCTTTATCTGTTCCGGCTCGACGGTGTAGACGAGCTTGGCCAGGAAATAGCCACCGATCTTGGAGTCGCGGATCAGCGGCACCGAGATGACGTCGGTCTTGACGTAATCCAGCCCGCCCAGCATCGGCTTGGGTTTCTCGCCGACGCCGCTTTGGCCGGCGGCCTGGAACGAATAGAACACCGCGCCGAGCGTGGCGGCGCAGACCCAGACCGCGATGGCGATGACCTTGATCATTCAGAGCCCGAGCCCAGCGTCATTGCCCGCTAACCCTTCATCCGGCCGAATTCGCCGGCGGAGTAGGTGCCGTCGGTTTCGGCGCGCTGGATGGCGCTGCGCAACAGGCTGGCGACCTCGTTGACGGCGCTCAGATGCGCCAGGATCGCCGCCTCGTTCTTCGCCAGTTTCTGGCGTAGCCGGGTCAGGCCTTCGCGGTGCTGTTCGAGGAACTCGGCTTCGCTGCCGCCCTTCATGGCGCGGGTCAGTTCGTAGAGATAGCGGCTCTTGCGGGCGTTCGACGCCTTGAGGTCGTAGCCGGTATCGCGGCGGATGCCGGCGGTCTCTTCCTCGACCACCTCCTCGATGCGGCCGATGATGGCGGCAAGGTTTCCCGGCCGCGCGAACGGTATAGGAGCCTCCGACGCGGTGGCGCGCGCCGGCAGGTTGGCGGTGAATTCGGAAGAGTCGGCCATGGCGTTTCCCAGTCTAGATCTTGATGTCTGTTTTTATGGTTGTCTCGTCGCCGGTCATCGACCTGGCGGCCTTGCGCTGCAATTCCTGGACGAGCGAGGTGGACAGACGGGTTTGCTGATCGATCTCGGTCTTTTCCGGTCCGTTCGAGACCGGTCCGATCGGCACCTTGCGCTTGCCGTCCATATAGTGGTCGGCGAGCAGCGACTTGGCGATGCCGATGCCGCCGCGCTCGGCCATGACGTCGGCGACGCGCTCGGCGAGCTGCGATTTCCACATGTCGCCGGCAAGACCCGTGCCGTAGACGCCCTCGGTGTCCTTGGGCAGCATGTTCTGGATGAAGGTCTGCAGGACCATCGCTTCGAACTTCTTGAATTTCTTGGCCGGATCGGCTGTCGCCGCCGCCTTGTCAGCCGTGGCGCGTGACAGGATCGAGCCGGCATCGACGGACGCAGCGGTATCGACCGAGAACGTGCCCGCGGCACCGCCCGCACGCTTCGTCAGCGCGGCGCGGGCAGCCTCGATATCCATCGGATCGGCAGCTCGGGCGACATCCATAACGATGTCGCTGGGTGGAGAAATTGCCAAGAAAGTCCGCCTTTTGCCGGTTTTCCTTAGCCAGACCATGCCTCAACAAGCTTGTGGCAGGCTTGCGGGGGGAGAGGAGGGCGGAATGCTCGGGACGGGATCGGATATCGCTTTGCGCCGCAAGGGTATGTGCCGAGGGGTCCGGTCTGGTGTTCAGGCCACTGCCGACCCTTACACATTCCGCTTCTGCCAAAGCCTGCTGTTAAATTCTTGCAGCTTTATTGTCGGCCGTGGGTTATCCGATTGCCGACAATGTTCCACACGGAGGCCGATCATTGAGCGTAGCATTTGCCAAGGAGGAGAGTGCCGAGGCCGCATCGGAAACCATCTTGCCGGCTCGCCCTATCTCCGATCGGATCAACCTCGTTACGGAGGTGGGCTTCAAGATGCTGATGGATGAGTTGGCTCGCGCCCAGCAGGCGCTCGAGGCCGCCAAAATGCTGGGAGATGTCAACGAAAGGCGACGGCAATCGGCGGTTCCGGTTCGGGATATGCGCTATTATGCCGAACGCGTCCGTACGGCCCAGCTTATGTCGATGCCGACGTCCAATGAAGTGATCGCCTTCGGCCACACCGTCACCTTCGAGCGTGATGATGGCCGCACCCAGACCTTCCGCATCGTCGGCGAGGATGAGGCCAACCCGTCTCAAGCTTCCATATCGCACGGGTCACCAGTTGCGATCGCGCTGATCGGCAAAACCGTTGGCGATGTTGTCCATGTAGGACAGCGTGAACTTGAGATCCTGTCCATTTCTTAAGCTGGACAGGGTGGTGAGACGATGCACGGGATTCGAGTTATCGGCAGCCAGACAACAGCGGGGTCGGCACTTCACCTAGAATGCCCCACCGAGGTTCATAGCCTGAATTCCCGCCGCTACTCCTCGTTCCGCTTCTGCGCGATCAGATCCAGCCGCTCGCGGTCGGAGCGTTCGCGTTCGTCGCGGTTGCGCACGTCCTTGTAGGCGCGTTCGACCATGTTGGTGCGGGCGTTTGCCGTGGCGATGAGACCGGCCTCCTGCCTGGCGCTTTCCAGGCTCTTCTCCTGGCGCACCACCGCCTGGGCGATGCGGCGGTGATAGAGGTCGGGGAACAGGCCGGACAGCGAATTGTCCTGGTCGAAATGGCCGATCAGTTCCCTGGCTTCGGCTTCCGCCGCGTTTGCCGCCGCGAGGAAGGTGGCGTGGCGGGTCTCATGCAGCGCCGTCAGCTGTTCCTGCACCTTGACCAGTTTCTTCAGGCGGTCCTTGCGTGTGGTCATCGCTACCTCGCCAGAGTCAGGTCGACGAAGCCGTCGACGAAGAGCGTCAACATGGTGCCGATGGCGAAATAGAAGATGATCATGCCGCCGGCGATGACGAAGGGCTGGGAGATGAAATAGATCGGGATCTGCGGGGTCAGTTTGTTGACGAAGCCGATCGTCAGATTGACCAGAATGGCATAGGCGACGAACGGGCTGCCGAGGCGGATGACCAGGAAGAAGGTATCCGACACGGTGTCGGTGATGTCGACGAGTGCGGCCTGCGGGTTGAAGAAGACGTTGACCGGCGCCACCGTGTAGGACGCCACCAGGGCGCGGACGATCTCGTGGTCGAAATCGAAGACGAACAGCATCAACAGCGCCGAGAACGAGATGATGGCGGCGAGCGCCGCCTGCGGTTCCGGCTCCTCGATCGCCGGGCCGCCGGAGCCGCCATAGCCGATCAGCATGGCGATCGCCGAGCCCATGAAGCGCAGCGCTTCCATGTAGAGCCTGGTCATGGCGCCGATCAGCCCGCCGACCAGAAGTTCCGAGATGATCATCGGCACCAGGATCTGCGGGCGCGGATCGACGAAGGGAATGATGCGATCCCACAGGAAGGCGAGCAGGCCGCCGGTGGCGGCAACCGCCACGAACAGCCTGACCTGCACCGGCACGCGGGCGCTGGACAGGCCCGGCATCAGCATGAAGCAGGCGCCGATGCGGCAGAAGGCGAGGAACGCCGCGATGACGACGCTCTGCGAGAGAACGCTCACGATATGGTCCCGAGCACCCTGATCTCGACGCCCTTGGCGATTTCGACATGGGAGAGCACCGGCAGCGTGGTGAAAAGGCGCTCGATGATCATGCGCACATAGGGGCGGGCGTCGGGCGCGGTGACGAGGACGAAGCGCTCACCGGCTTCGAGGAATTTCTTGATCGCCTTGGTGGCGTCCTGGCCGAATTCCTCGAGCTGGCGCGGATCGATGTCGAACTCGCGCACCTCGCCCTTGGCGTCGCGCTTGAGGCTCTGGTGGAAGGCGAGGTCCCAGCGGTTGCCGAGGCGTAGCACCTTGAGTACGCCGCCTTCCGAAAGGTCGCCACAGATCTGCTGGGCCATGCGGATGCGGACATGTTCGACGATCTGCTCGGTGCGGCGCACATGCGGTGCGATCTCGGCGATGGCCTCGATGATCAGATGCAGATTGCGGATCGAGACGCGCTCGGCGAGCAAGAGCTTCAGCACCGCCTGCAGGCCGGGATAGGAGATGTGCGTGGTGCAGATCTCGTCGGCGAGCTTGCGGTATTCCTGGTCCTGGCGCTCGAGCAGCGCCTTCATGTCCTTGTAGGACAGGAGTTGCGGCAGGTTGTTGCGGATCACCTCGGAAAGATGGGTGAGCAGCACCGACATGTTGTCGGCGAAGGTGTAGTTCTCGCGTTTCAAATCCTCGGCGAAGGTTTCCATGACGGAATACGCGCGCATGCCGAAGGCCGGCTCGCGGATCTCTTCGCCGGGTATTTCGGGCACCTCGCGGTTGCCGAGCAGCACCATGATCTCGCCGACGCGCATCGAATATTCGGCAACCACCGTGCCATGCACCTTGATCTGGTAGCTCTTCGGCGGGATGGCGAAATCATCGGCGACGCGCACTTCCGGCACGACGAAGCCGTATTGCTGGGCGAATTTCTTGCGCATCTTGCCCATGCGGAAGACCAGCTCCTGATGCGACACCAAGAGCCGGGTCGACAGTTGCTTGCCGATCAGGAGTTCGATCTCGGCGGTGGCGAGCGAGGCCTTGACCGAGTTCTTCTCTTCCTCGGCCTTGGTCGCCTTTTCCTGGGTCTTCAGCGCCTCGGCCGCGGCGAGGACGCGGTTGGCGCGCATCGGAATGACATAGCCGAGGCCGGCCATGCCACCTGCCAGCGCAAAGAAGGGGAACAGCGGTAGGCCGGGCATCAGGCCGAGCAACACCAGCAGTGCCGCCGCCACGTAAAGCGCGCGCGGGTGCGCGCCGAGCTGGCCGAACACGGCCTGGTTGGTCGAGCGCGGGTGCCGCCCTTGAAACCAGCAGGCCGGCGGCGAGCGAGACGATCAGCGCCGGGATCTGGGTGACCAGGCCGTCGCCGACCGACAGCTTGATGAACACGTCGGCGGCCTCGCCCATGCCCATGCCGTGCCTGATATAGCCGATGGCGATGCCGCCGACGATGTTGATGGCGGTGATGATGAGGCCGGCAATGGCGTCGCCGCGCACGAATTTCGAGGCACCGTCCATCGAACCGAAGAACGAGCTTTCTTCTTCCAGTTCGCGGCGGCGCAGCTGCGCCGTCTTGTCGTCGATCATGCCGGCGGAGAGATCGGCGTCGATCGACATCTGCTTGCCGGGGATGGCGTCGAGGGTGAAGCGGGCCCCGACTTCGGCGATACGTGTGGCGCCCTTGGTGATGACGATGAAGTTCACCACGATCAGGATCATGAAGACGATCAGGCCGATGACGAAGTCGCTGGCCATCACCAGCTTGGAGAAGCCGGCGATGACATAGCCCGCGGCGTGCGTGCCCTCATTGCCATGCGACAGGATCATGCGCGTGGTGGCGATGTTGAGCGACAACCGCAGCATCGTGGCGATCAGCAGCACAGTCGGGAACGACGAGAAATCGAGCGGCCGCTGGATCCACAGCGCCACCATCAGGATCAGCACCGAGAGCGCGATCGAGAAGGCGAGGCCGATATCGATGAGAAAGGCCGGGATCGGCAGGAACAGCACGGCCAGGATGATGACGATGCCGAGCGCGAAGAAGACATCGCGGCCATTCTTGGCCACCGCGCCGGGCTGGATGCTTTCGCTGATCGCCATTTAAGTCCTCGAACCATAGACTGCCGCGCATAGGACAGCCCGGCGAGGGTAGCTGGCCAAGCTTGCGCGAGGGTGGGAAAGTGGCTGGATTTGATGTCGCGAAGGAAGGGAAACCCATGCTCCTGATCATCGGCACGATCCGCTTGCCGCCCGACAGGTTCGAGGAGGCGAGGCCGGTGATGGAGCGTATGGTTTCAGGCAGCCGCGCCGAGGATGGCTGCCTGGAATATTCCTATGCAAGCGACGTGCTCGACACCGGGCTGATCCGGGTCACCGAAGTGTGGCGCGACAAAGCGGCGCTCGACGCGCATTTCCGCTCGCCGCACATTGCCGAGTGGCGCGCGAGCTGGCCGGCGCTGGGCATCGGCGAGCGCAATCTTGTGCTCTATGAGGCCGGCGGACCCACGCCGACCTGATCGGCCGCTGCTTCGGGTCTGCCGAGCCGCATCGGTGTTTCGCAGAAACCACAACGAAGTCTACATCCGCCTGCTTCGTGCGGCGCTCGTCAGATCAATTCCGCTACTCTGTGGGAGGATAGCTAAGAAGGCCTAGCAGGCATTGACCTGTCTGCAGGACCAACCGCCGCCATCGGTATCGTGGCAATCTTCATAGCTGCCGTAACACATGTTCGTTGAATTGCGGTACCAGGGATAGCCGCCGGGACAGCAGACGTCCTGCTGCGCGGTCCGAAGAAATTCTTCTGTCGGCCGGCTCTGTTTTTCCGTATTGCCTCCCGACGAGAAAGACATCGGGTATGAAATACTCTGCTTAACTGGCATATCCACGTTTGAGCTGCTCATTGCGGACGAACTCAAAAAAATCGTGCAAGCAGCCAATGAAAGGAACCCCCGCGCACTCATGTTCTCCTCCTTGAGGGAAATAGTGACGGGCTAAAATACCACCTCTCATGCGGTGCGTCGATTGCGCAGGCGAGATGGCGGAGGGGCATCGCTGCGAAATCCGTTGTCGGATTTCAGATGACCGGCTCGCTTATGCCTTTTGGGCTCTGGATCGATCAAAAGACGCCTCTAAACTGTTCGAGAACGATCCTCACAGGGGCAGCCGGTATCGCGGTTGCCATGCCGCGTCGCCAGGCGTATCAGCCTTCCACGTCCCTTTTGATATCGGCGAGCCGCCTGGTGCTTTCCAGAAACCAACCACAAGTCTACGCCCGCCGGCTGCGCGCGGTGCTGCTGAGATCCATTCCTCTGCTCGAAGCACGCGGCATCGCCGTGGTTATCCTGGCCGGCGTCGTCGGCGTCATGGCGGGCATACTGGTCACGGCGATGAGCCAGATCGTGCAGGATCTGCACGGGCTGTTGTTCGGCGTTCAGCCCGGCGGTCGGCTGTCCGGCATGTTCTCGCTCGCCAATCCCATGCAGGCGCTGATACCGGCGGTCGGCGGTGCCCTGCTCGGGCTGACGGTGATCTGGCTGCGGTTGCGTAAGTTCCGCACCCCGGTCGATCCGATCGAAGCCAACGCGCTCTATGGCGGGCGCATGTCGCTGACCGACACCTTCATCATCGCCGGCCAGACCATGATCTCCAGCGGTTTCGGCGCTTCGGTCGGCCTGGAAGCCGGCTACACGCAGGTCGGATCCGGCTTGGCGTCGCGGCTGGCGCGCATCTTCAGGCTGCGCCGCAACGATGTCCGCGTCCTGGTCGGCTGCGGTGCTGCCGGCGCCATCGCCGCCGCCTTCGACGCGCCGCTGACCGGCGCCTTCTACGGTTTCGAACTGGTCATCGGCATCTACTCGGTCGCCAATGTCGCGCCGGTCATGACCGCCGCCATCTCAGCCTCGCTGACGGCGGAAATGTTCGGCGGCGTGCCGTTTCCGCTGGAGCTTTCAGGGCTGCCGGCGCTGACGCCCAGCCAGTACGTGCCGTTCCTGCTGCTCGGGCTGCTCGGCGGTGCGGCCTCGATCGCCATCATGCAACTGGTGACGCTGATCGAACGCGGCTTCAACAGGCTGTCGGTCGATGCCTCGCTGCGTCCCGTCATCGGCGGCGTCCTCGTCGGCCTGCTCGGGCTGATCACGCCGCAGGTCCTGTCCAGCGGCCATGGCGCATTGCACCGCGAATTCGCCATGAATTATGGGCTGACCGTGGTGGCCAGCGTCTTCGTGCTGAAGCTCGCAGCGTCAGCCATCTCGCTTGGTTCCGGCTTTCGCGGCGGCCTGTTTTTTGCTTCGCTGTTCCTCGGCGCGCTGCTCGGCAAGGCGTTCGCCGGCGTGATGGCGCTGGTCTCGCCGGCGACCGGCATCGACCCGTCGGTCGCCGCCGTCGTCGGCATGACCTCGCTTGCCGTCGGAGTCGTCGGCGGCCCGCTGACCATGACCTTCCTGGCGCTGGAATCGACGCGCGACCTGACGCTCACCGGCGTCGTCCTGGCCGCCTCGATCATGGCGGCGATCCTGGTGCGCGAAACCTTCGGCTATTCGTTCTCGACATGGCGCTTCCATTTGCGCGGCGAGACGATCCGCAGCGCCCACGATGTCGGCTGGATGCGCAGCCTCACCGTCGGCTCGATGATGCGCAAGGACATCAAGACCATCGATGCCTCGACGACGCTGGCCGACTTCCGCAAGCAGATCCCGCTCGGATCCGCCCAGCGCGTCATCGCCGTCGACCCGGGCGATGAATATGTCGGCGTGCTGATCGTCGCCGAACTGCACAGCGATCCCTCCGGCGGCGAGGTGCCGGTGCGCGATCTCGCCCAGTACAAGGATGCCGTCCTGGTGCCCAGCATGAACGTGCAGGCCGCCGCCGAGACGTTCCAGCGCGCCGGCGCCGAGGAGCTGGCGGTGGTCGAGGATTTCACCGATCACATCGTGCTCGGGCTGCTGACCGAGGGCCATCTGATGCGGCGCTATGCCGAGGAACTCGAAAAAGCGCGCCGGGATCTGTCGGGCGAGGGGTAGGGCGCGCACCTGCGCATCTCCTTGTCGACAAGGCATGCACGTCCTTCTCCCGCGGACATACCCTCCGATTTGAGCAAGCCTAGCCCGAATATTGGTGCGCTGCTGGCGTCATGCGCGGCTTGCCAACTGTACAGTGGTACTGTACAAGATGTTAAGTGAGGTGGAAGACCGCATGAGCAAGGGGTCCGACAAGGCTTCGGTAAAGACGGGCGACGTATCGATGGCGACGCATGCCCATCAGGTGCTGGGCATGCGCCTCAAGAGCCTTCGCCTCGCCCGCAGACTGTCCTTGCGGGAGCTTGCGGAGGCGACCGGGACGAGCGCCAGTTTCATCAGCCAGCTCGAACGCGGCCTGACCGGCGCCAGCACCGCCTCGCTCAACCAGATGGCTTCGGCGCTCGGCGTCAGCGTCGCCATGCTGTTCGAGGAAAGCACAGCGCAAAACCATGGCGTCCTGAGACGGAGTGAACGGCCGAGCCTGCCGCCCAGCGACGGCTGCCGCAAGATGCTGTTGTCGCGCCCGCCGTTGAGCGACATGGAAGTCTATGTCGGGGAATTCGACATTGGCGGCTCGACCGGGCCCGATCGCTACACCCATGGCGACGCGCACGAGATGCTCGTCGTGCTGCGCGGGGTCGTCGAGGTCTCGCTCGGCGAGGCGCGCCACGTGCTCGAAGAGGGCGACAGCATCGAATACACGACCTCGACACCGCATCGCTCAGAGAACATCGGCAGTGGCCGAGCCGAAGTGATGTGGATCATCGCGCCGCCGACCTCGGTGCGCGCCGAGCTCGATCAATACACGGCCTGGAAACCGCTCGCGGCCAGGTAGGTTCGATCCAAACGCGGGCATGAATGGGAGAGTTAGTGTGATGTTTAAATCGAGATTTGCAGGCCTTGGCGCCATTCTGGCGCTTGGCGTTGTGGCCGGCGCGGCCTTTGCGCAGGAAAAGCCGGTCGCCGGCGAGGTGAAAGAAGGTTCGCTCAAGGGCAAGACGCTGACGTTCGTCTCCTATGGCGGTATCTACCAGGACGGCCAGGCGGCGGCGCTGAAGGAATTCGTCGACAAGTCCGGCGTCAAGCTGCTCAATGACGGCCCGACCGAGATCGCCAAGCTGCAGGCGCAGGTCGAGTCCGGCAATGTCACCTGGGACGTCGTCGATACCGACGACCTGCCGCCTTACGTCTATTGCGGCAAGCTGTTCCAGAAGCTGGATCTGACGAAGCTCGACGTCTCGAAAATCCCGGAAGGTCAGGTCGGCGAATGCTCGGTGCCGGCGATGAACTATGGCGTTGTGCTGATGTACAACAAAGAAAAATACAAGGATAACCCGCCCAAGAGCTGGGCCGACTTCTTCGACACGGCAAAGTTCCCGGGAGTGCGCGGAATCGATGGCTCCGGCAGCCCGACGGGCGGCTTGCTGGAACAGGCGTTCAAGGTTGCCGGCGGCGACCCGAAGGCGATGACGGTGGCCGATATCGACAAGGCCATCGATGTGGTCCGCAAGCTCGGCCCCGATACCATCTTCTGGAAGACAGGCGCTGAATCGCAGCAGCTCGCCGAATCCGGCGAGGCCGACATGCTGATGATGTGGACCGGCCGCGCCATGACCGCGGTCAAGAACGGCGCCAAATACGCGCCGGCCTGGCAGGACTGGCTAGTGGTGATGGATCAGATGACGATCCCGGTCGGCGTCAAGGATACGGACGCATCCTACGCGCTGCTCAATGCCTATCTTGGTAAGCAGTCGCAGGAAATCCTGGCGGAGAAGACGTCCTACACGCCGATCAACAGCGACGCGCAGCCCAAGGTCGACGCTTCCGTCGCCGCCTTCCTGACCAACACGCCGGATCGCCAGAAGCAGGGCTACAAGCAGAACTTCAAGTTCTGGGTCCCGAACTTCGCGGTGGCGCAGGAGAAATGGTCGGCGCTGATGGCCGGCAACTGAACTGGCGAACGAGAGGCAGATCGTGAGCGCGTCCGAGCTTCCGACCCAACCCGCCGCCGATGTGCGGCCGGGACGGGCATGGCGGCCGTTCGCGCTCACGGCGCCGGCGCTGATCCTGCTCGTCGCGGTGATCGGCTATCCGCTGTTCACCATCGTGCTGCGCAGCCTGTCGGAGCCGGAATGGGGCGTGCAGAACTACGTCTGGTTCTTCGGCGCGCCCATCAATCTCACGGTGCTCCAGCGCACGTTCACCATCTCGGCCTGGGTAACGATCGTCTGCGTGATCTGCGCTTATCCTTACGCCTATCTGATGACCGCCGTTGGGCCGCGCGTGCGGCTGGTGCTGGTGCTCTGCGTGCTCATCCCGTTCTGGGTGAGCGGGGTGGTGCGCACGCTCTCCTGGGTGATCCTGCTGCAGGATTCAGGCGTCATCAATTCGCTGCTGAGGGCGGCCGGTTTTGACGGCATAAGGCTGATCCGTACCCAGACCGGCGTGGTGATCGGCATGGCGCAGGTGCTCCTGCCGTTCATGATCCTGCCGCTCTATTCGGTGATGAAGGGCATCGACCTCAGGCTGATGAGGGCTGCGCAAAGCCTGGGTGCACGACCTTCGCGCGCGTTCTTCACCGTCTACCTGCCGCTGTCGCTGCCCGGCGTCTATGCCGGCGCGATCATCGTCTTCATCCTGGCGCTGGGCTTCTACATCACGCCGGCGCTGCTCGGCGGACCGCGCTCGACCATGTTGTCGACGCTGGTGCAGACGCAGGTGCTCAGCCTGCTGCAATGGGGTCGCGGTGGCGCCATGGGCGTGGTGCTGCTCGTCACCACTTTTGTGCTTCTGGCGCTCGCAGCACCCGTGATGCGCTCGCGGTACCGGGAAGCGGGGCGGCGCTGATGGAGATCAAGCCGCTCACCCGCGTGATCCTCGGCCTCGTTTGCCTGCTGGTGGCGATATGGCTGGTGGCGCCGACGCTGGTCGTCGTGCCGATGTCGTTCAACGAGAACAAGTCGCTCGCCTTTCCGCCGCAAGGCTTCTCCTGGCAGTGGTACCAGAACTTCTTCACCAATCCGGACTGGTCGTCGAGCTTCCTCAACTCGCTGAAGGTCGCCTCGGTGGTGGCTGTGCTGGCGACGGTGCTCGGCACGCTCGCGGCCTTCGGCCTCGACCGCATGAAGGCCGGGCCGGCCAATTTGCTGCGCATGCTGATGCTGACGCCGATGGTGGTGCCGGGCGTGGTGCTCGCCATCGGCATCTACGCCGTCTATCTCGACACCCACTTGGTCGGAACACTGACTGGCTTTGTGCTTGCCCACACCATCCTGGCACTTCCCTTCGTGCTGATCGCGGTCTCCGCCAGTCTCGAAGTGTTCGACAGGCGTCTTGAGACGGCAGCGGCGAGCCTCGGCGCTGGAGCGCTGACCGCGTTCCGCACGGTGACGCTGCCGCTGATCCTGCCCGGCATCCTGTCCGGCCTGCTCTTCGCTTTCGCCACCTCTTTCGACGAGATCGTCGTGTCGCTGTTCATCACCAACCCCTACCTCAAGACCTTGCCCGTGCAGATCTTCTCCTCCATCACCCGCGACGCCGACCCGACCGTTGCCGCCGTCGGCACGATCCTGTTGTTCGCCACGACACTCCTGATCGGCGGCGGCATGCTTCTTCTTGGTCGCGAACGGAAAGGACGCCAATGAAGCCGGGACAGCAGAGCAAGGGCGCGGCGATCGATCTGGAATCGGTCAGCAAGGCCTATGGCGGCTTCAAGGCGCTGGACGGCGTGTCGTTGCGGATCGAGCCCGGCGAGTTCATGACGCTGCTCGGCCCGAGCGGCTCCGGCAAGACCACGACGCTGAATGTCGTGGCCGGCTTCACCGACCTGACCAGCGGCAAGCTGCTGGTCGGCGGGAAGAACGTGGTCGGCGTGCCGGCGCACAAGCGCAACATCGGCGTGGTGTTCCAACACTACGCGCTGTTCCCGCATATGAGCGTCGGCCGCAACGTCGCCTATCCGCTGACGCTGCGCGGCGTCGACCAGGCCACGCGGCAAGCGCGCGTTGCCAGGGCGCTCGACATGGTCAAGATGGGCGACTTCGCGCATCGCTACCCCAGCGAACTGTCCGGTGGCCAGCAACAGCGCGTGGCGCTCGCCCGTGCCATCGTCTTCGACCCTCCGCTGTTGCTGATGGATGAGCCGCTCGGCGCGCTCGACAAGAAGCTGCGCGAATGGCTGCAGCTTGAGATCAAGCGCATCCACCGCGAGCTCGGCACCACCTTCGTCTATGTGACGCACGACCAGGAGGAGGCGCTGGTGCTGTCGGACCGCATCGCCGTGTTCAATCGCGGGCGCATCGAGCAGGTCGGCACCGGCCGCCAGCTCTATGACGAACCGGCGACGCTGTTCGTCGGCCGCTTCATCGGCGACTCCACTGTGTTGCGTGGCGAGGCGCGAAGCGATGGCACAAGCACCGCACTTACCATAGCCGGCGAGACGGTAACGGCATCGACGCGCATCAATGGGGATGCCAGGCCGGTGATGCTGCTGCGTCCTGAAAAGCTCGCCATCCGCCGGCCCGGCCAAAGTGCTGCCGATGGCGCCAACCGCCTGTCGGGGACGATCGCCGAGGCCATCTATCTCGGCTCGGAATCGAAATATGAAGTGAAGTTGGCCGATGGCTCCGCCGCAATCGTGCGCTCACCGCTGATCGGCGAAAGTTTTGGCCTGGGCGAACCAGTGGAGCTTTGCTTTCACGGCGCTGACGCCAAGCTGCTGGCCGACGACAGCACCGCCGACACCACGCTCACCTGATCCCGCTCCCCATCTGAAAGTCATCCCATGCAAGCCAAGCGAAACGGCGACATATCGTTCTGGTATGCGGATCTGGGCGGGGTCCCCGCGCCCCGGCCGCCTTTGCCCGGCGATATCGAGGCCGATGTCGCGATCGTCGGCGCTGGCTATACCGGGCTGTGGACCGCCTATTATCTGAAGAAGGCCAGGCCTTCGCTGCGCATCGCGCTGATCGAGCGCGAATTTGCCGGCTTCGGCGCTTCGGGCCGCAATGGTGGCTGGCTGTCGGGTGGTTTCTCCTGGTCGCGCGAAAAATATCTCAAGACGTCGAGCCGGCAAGGTGTGAGCGCCATGCAGGCGGCGATGGCGGGCTGCGTCGACGAGGTAATCCGGGTGGCGACGGAAGAAGGCATCGACGCCGATATCCGCCGCGTCGACAATCTGACGGTGGCCACCAACCCCGCGCAGCTCGAACGCGCGCGCGAAGAGTGCGAAACGATCCGCGCCTGGGATCTCGATCCGGACCGCGTCGAAATGCTGGATCAAGCGGCGACGCGGGCACGCATCAATATCCGCAATGTCATGGGCGGCTTCGTCGTCCACGGCCAGGCGCGGGTGCAGCCGGCCAAGCTGGTGCGCGGGCTTGCGGCCACCGTCGAGCGCCTGGGCGTGCCGATCTACGAACAGACGACGGTGACGTCTATCACCAAGGGCAGCGTGACGACGAACCGCGGCACGGTGCGGGCGGAAACCATCATCCGCGCGACAGAAGGTTTTACAGCAGGCATCCCCGGCGAGGAGCGGACCTGGCTGGCGCTCAACAGCGCGCAGATCGTGACCGAGCCGCTGTCGGAGGCGCTTTGGCGCCAGATCGGCTGGGAGGGGCATGAGCTTCTCGGCAACGCCGCCCACGCCTATTGCTACGCCCAGCGCACGCGCGAGGGGCGCATCACCATGGGTGGCCGCGGTGTTCCCTATCGCTACGGCTCGCGCACCGACATCAACGGGCAGACGCAGCAGGCGACGATCGACCAGTTGCATCAGATCCTGACGACGCTCTTGCCGCAGACAGCGAACTGCCGCATCGAGCACGCCTGGTGCGGTGTGCTCGGCGTCCCGCGCGACTGGTGCACGACCGTCGGGCTCGATCCCGCGACCCGTATCGGCTGGGCGGGCGGCTATGTCGGGCTCGGCGTGTCGAGCTCCAATCTTTCCGGGCGCACGCTGGCCGATCTGGTCCTTGGCCAGGACACCGAGCTGACGAAGCTACCCTGGGTCAACCGCAAGGTCAGGCCATGGGAGCCGGAGCCGTTCCGCTGGCTCGGCGTGCATTCGATGTACCAGCTTTATCGCATCGCTGACGGGCGCGAAGCCGGAGGCCTTGCGCATACGTCGAAACTGGCCGCGCTCGCCGACAGCATCACGGGCCACTGATTGATGGAGTCCAATTTGATCGACCTTTCGACCTTCCACGATCTCGCCAAGGCCGATATCGGCACGTTCTCACCCAAGCCGACCAGCATCGAGGGGGATCAGGTCGAGGCGGTGCGCTCGTTCTTCCAGTCGCCGGACGGAACCGTCGATATCGGCATCTGGGAATGCACGCCCGGCCGCTTCACCGCCGACCGGTCAGGGTCGTCGGAGATATGCCACATCATTTCGGGGCGGGTGGAGGTGAGCCGCGCCGATGGCGAGGCGCGCGAACTGGGGCCGGGAGACCTTCTCGTGCTGCCGCAGGGATGGAAGGGCGAATGGCGCATCCGCGAGACCACGCGCAAGCTCTACATGATCCAGTCGGCCGGCTGACAGGCGACGATCGGCTCTGACGAAATCAGTGCTCGATCGGCCCCTTGGCCATCACCAGCGCGGTGCCGGCGGTGGTCGGGCGCTCAATGACGCGACGCACGCGCGGCGGCTCGTCGCCGCTGTGCAGCGCCCGCAAGCGGTCGCCGACCATGGCATCAGCATGGGTGATGCGGCCATTGTGCCTGACATATTCGAGCCAGGTCGGCGTGTGATAATGCTCGATCCAGATCGTCGGATTTTCGAGATCGCGCGCCAGTGTCCAGTTGCGGGCTCCGTCGCGGCGGCGGATGCGGCCGCGCTCAGCCATGGTGGCGAGGAATTCCGTCTCGTCCTCGTGGCGGATGATGTATTCGATCATGATGGCAATGGGACCGCTGCGCGGCTTCAGGTCGAGCGCGAGGTGTGGTTCCTTGAAACGGTTGAGCGGGTCGAGGTTGAGCACCTGCTGCTGCGGCAGCGGCAGCAGGAGGCCGATGGCGCCGCCGGCCAGCATGGCGATGGCGGCGGCGATCAGCGCCGTCTCGGCGCCATGCGCGTCGGCGACGACGCCCCAGATCCAGCTGCCCAGCGCGATGCCGCCGAAGGTCGCGGTCTGGTAGACCGACAGAACCCGGCCGACCACCCAGCGCGGCGTTGCCATCTGCACCGTGACGTTGAAGTGCGAGAGCGCGATCACCCAGCAGGCGCCGCCGACCAGCAGGCCGAGCGACGTCTGCCAGGCCTGATGGCTGAGCGCGGCATTGAAGGCGCAGACGGCGAAGCCGGCGAAGGCACAGCGCACCATCGTCTCGCTGGAGAGCAATTGCCGCAGCCGCACGCTGATCAGCGCGCCGCCGACGGCACCGATGCCGAAGGCGCCCAGCATGATGCCGTAGGTCAACGCATCGCCCTTGACGACGTCGCGCGCCACCAGCGGCAAGAGTGCCAGCACCGCGCCGGCGCTGAAGCCGAAGGCCGCCCCCTGACCAGCACCTTGCCGATGTTGGGCGACATGGCGACATACCGCAGGCCGGCCCCCATGGCCGCGCCCAGCGATTCGCGCGGCAAGGTCGATACCGGCACGTCGCGCTTCCAGCGCGCCATCACGATGATGAGGCCGATATAGCTGACCGCGTTCGCCGCGAAGGCGGCCGCGGCACCGGCAGCCGCGACGATGATGCCGCCGATCGCCGGACCGACACTGCGTGTCAGGTTGAAGCCCATGGAGTTCAGCGCAACGGCCGCCGGCACCTTGTTGCGGGGAACCATGTCGCCGACGGACGCCTGCCAGGACGGGCTGTTGAGTGCCGTGCCGCTGTCGATCAGGAAAGTGAAGGCCAGCAGCGTCCAGGGCGTGAGCAAATTGTAGTAGGTGAACACCGTCAGAAGCAGCGAAACGACCAGCATGAAGGTCTGCGCGACCAGCATCACCTTGCGCCGGTCGAAGCTGTCGGCGATGGCGCCGGCGACAAGCGCGAACAGCATGATCGGCAAGGTGGTGGAGGCCTGGACCAGGGCGACCTGATAGGGCGACGTGGCGATCGTCGTCATCATCCAGGCGGCGCCGACGCCCTGGATCAGGCCACCGAAATTGGAAACGAGACTTGCGGCCCAGACGGCGCGGAAAATGCCATGCCGGAACGGCGCCAGCGCCGAAACGCCTTCGCTGTCCGGTTTCTCGTCAATCATGGATGGGTTCCTGCCACGGCGTGCTGATCCTTGCGGTTTCTCCGCATCGTTAGCCGAAACTATGGCATCGCGCTGCAAAGGGCGAATGTCATGCGCGCAAGATCATGGTCCAACAAAGGGATAGAGGAGGGCCACGCCTGTATTGGCCCTGCGGGACATGGTTTCAGTGTGCGTCGCTGACCGCCGCATGCAGGGCTTCAGTGAGGTCGCCGGTGGTCTGACCGTCGGCGTGCAGGCGAAGGAAAAGCTCCATGCCGACCAGCCGCAACCGCGACGGCTGGTCCCGCCTTGCGAGATCGATCAGGTCTTCGACGGAAGCGGCCGGCCATTCCATCACGTCGCGCAGCAAGCCTGCGCGCAGCAGACCCTCTGTGCCCGCGGTGAAGTTGGCCGATACCTGGAAGCCGTTCTTGCGGGCGTTCACGTTCTGAAGCGGAATGTGTTTTTCCGCGACTTTCTTCAAAAGCCATTTTCCTTGGCTGTGGCGGTATTTGTGCCGCCTCGGCAGGTGGATGGCGAAGTCGATCAGCCGGTTTTCGAGGAACGGCACCCTGAGCTCCACCGAAGCCGCCATGCTGAGCCGGTCATGCCTGTTCAACAGATCCTGCAGATGGGCATACAGGTCGTGAAGGCAGCATCCCAGGAAGGCGCGGTCGCTGAGCGACGCGACCGGCTCGAGCCGGTCGAAGATCTTGGTCTGAAGGAAATTTAGTTCCGGCGACAATGCCCTGAGCACGATGTTGCGGTCCCAGCCATGGCCACCGGCGATCGATGTCCGAAAGGGGGCATGGCGCTGGCGCTCGAACCTGCGGGCAAGCCGGGCCTTGGAGCGAAACAGCCGTCCCGGCCATGCCCAGGGCCGCCACGGCCGCATGCTGGCTTCCTGCCAGTCGTAGCCGCCAAACAACTCGTCGGCGCCTTCACCGGTCAACAGCACCTTGATGCCGTCAGCCCGGCATTGCTCGGCAAGCGCCAGCAGGCAGGCGTGGCTTGCGTGCCAGCCATCGCTTTCCAGGTGCCAGATGGCTCTTGGCCAGAGTTCGAGGAACCGGTTCTTGTCGACGGGCACCCTGTTCAGCGGCACACCGGCATGGCGGGCGGTGCGTGCGGCGTCTTCCGCCTCGCTGTGACCGAGGCGCGGATCGACGACATAGGCTGTCATCTCCGGCCGGAACCGTTTCGCCAGTGTCGTGACGAGACCGGAATCGACGCCGCCACTGCAAGCCGCTGCCAGCCTGGTGTCGGCAATGCAGTGCAGCCTGACACTGTCTTCGATCAGCGCTTCCAGCGACGCCATGTGCTTGGCGTCGGTGGCGGTGTCGCCGGCGATGCGGGCGGCGTCGAGTACATCGAGGACATGCCAGAAACAGCGCTTCTCGATGCCGGCGTCGGTGACCTTCCACAGGCCCGCGGGCGGCAGCCGCTCTATGCCCGCGAACAGGCTGGAGCTGGAGTCACGGCTTTGCCAGGCAAAACGCAAGGTGATCTCGCGCGCATCGATGGCCCGTGCGGCGCCGTCACAGCCAAGGATCGCCTTGTCCTCGGAGGCGAAGAGGATTCGCTCACTCGTCTCGGCCACCGACATCGGCTTGATGCCGAGGCGATCGCGCGCCAGCCAGAGCGCACCGGCTCGTGCATCGAAATAGGCGAGCGAGAACATGCCGTCGAACAGCGGAATGGCCTTGTCCGGCCCCCAGTGATGCAGGGCTTCGAGGACCACTTCGGCATCCGAGACCGTGCGGAACCGCCTGCCTTCGGCTTCAAGCGTCTCGCGCAAGGATCGATAATTGTAGACCTCGCCATTGTAGACCAGCACGCCCTGGCCACAGGCGGTGAGCATCGGCTCGCGCGCCTGCGTTGACAGGTCGATGATCGACAGCCGCCGGTGACCGAGCGCCAGCCGGCTGTCATTCCAGCTGGCATGATCGTCGGGGCCGCGATGCGCCAGTGCCTGCATCATGCGGCCGACATCGGCGAGATCGCCGTCCGCGATCGGGTTTCGCTTGCGCCAGACGCCGGCTATGCCGCACATGGTCCGCCGGTCGGTCTGGGTTGGTTCGGGGGATTTCGAGAGGCCATTGGGACAGAACGATCGCCTGGCCGGGAGTGGCCTGCATGGCAATCTAGCCGGAACCGGGTCAACCGCAAGCGGGCCGCTGGTTTCGGGCAATTCCGGATGGAAGCCGCCGCGCGGTCCCTCGCAAGGTTTCAGAACCCGTTCTGGATGCGCTGGAAGATGACGTTGGTGAAGGCCGATATCTGGCCGCCGATGAACGGGCCGGTGAGCGCCACCACCAACATGATGGCGACGATCTTCGGCACGAAGGTCAAGGTGATTTCCTGGATCTGCGTCAGCGCCTGGATGAGGGCGATGCCGATGCCGACAGCCATGGCGACCAGCACCACCGGAGCGGACGCGGTCAGCACCGTCCACACCGCGTACTGGACGATGTCGAGTGCGTCGGCCTCGTTCATGTCAGAGGTTGGCCTAGCTTGCCGGCTTGATCGACACGCCTGCGCCGACGGGGACCTGGGTACCATCCTGCAGCACCGCGATCAGTCCGCTGCTCGCGAGCGTCACCGAAGCCACTGTTCCGGTGGTCTTGCCGTCGGCCGACGTGATCGAGCGGCCAATAATCGCATCGGCCTGCGACAGCGCCGAGGACTGCATGATCTGGTCGAGCTTGGTGTTGCTCTGCACCGATTGTTCGACCTGCGAGAAGGTGGCGAGCTGGGCGACATATTGCGTTGAATCCATCGGCTTGGTCGGATCCTGGTTCTTCATCTCGGCGATCAGAAGCTTCAGGAAGGACTGGTAGTCGACCGCTGTCTTGGAGGTCGAGGTGGTGGTCGAATTGGCGCCAACCGGTATCGTCGTCGTCATGTCCACGGTCATCAGTAGCGTGCTCCCACGGCCAGTGGGCGCGGCGCGCCCGGAACATCGTCATTGCCGCCAAGCGCGCGGCGTTCGAGAGGATAGAGCGAACGGATCGCCTTCAATGCCTCGTAGATATGATCCTCGCCGACCATGCGGTCGATCTGCTTCAGTGCGCTGCAGATCTCGGCGTCCTCGAAACTGGCGATGAGCAGCGGCAGCGAGCGGCGGAACATTTCGCGGGCCTCATCGGCGCCAGCGGGATTGATCAGCATGACCTGCACGATGAAGTAGAGCTGCCTGAGCGGCGTCGATGCCTGGTCGGCCTGGATCACATGGCTTTCGAGCAGGAACTGCACGTCGTTCATCAGTTCAATGGTGACCTTGCGGTCGACGCGGATGACGGCGCCGTTGATGTAGATCTTCTCGTTGGGCTTCAGCGATATCTTCAGCGTGTTGGTCATTGAATGCCGTCGCGGATGATCTGGGATACTTCGATCAGCCCTTCGAAATTGTTGGTGCGGCCCTGGCGGATGTCCTCCGCCTCGCGCAGCAGCCACAGGCCGATGGAAATCAGGTTGGCGCGCAATTCCTTGGGAAGCGCATTGTCGCTGGAGCCGAGATCCTCGACGAAGACGGTCCAGACACGGTTGGTGAAATTGAGCGCCTCCACGGCCTCCATCGAATCCAGGCCGGCCGCGGCGGCCGCCGACAGCATGTCGATCGAGCGGGTCAGAAGTTCGCGCTCACGGTCCTTGGCGTCCGAGACGGAGGTGCTTTGGACGTCGGCGTAAGAGAATTGGTACATCGTCGGCTCTACCGTTCCGCTGGAAGTTGTCAGGTCAGGTAATTCAACAGGCTGAGCTGCTGCAGGCGCGCTGTCAGAGCGAAGGACGTCTCGATATGCTGCGTCAGGTCCGCGACCTTGGTGGCGGCCGTGGCCGGGTCGACGGCTTCGAGATCGAGGATATGGCGTTCGAACAGGTCGATCTGCGTCTTCATGCGGTCGCTGGCATCGGAGACGCGCTTCTGGACGATGCCGGTCTCCGACTGGACCTGGGCGATGCCGCTCAGCGCCTCGCCGACCAGCGTCTGCGAGTGGCTGACGATGCTGTCCTTGGCCGCCTGACTGATGTTGGTGGACATCAGGCTTGAGACCATTGCGGCGGCCATGGCGAGCTTCTTGATGCCGTCGCTGTTGGCGCTGGTCGACGTCTCGGTGGTTTCGTTGAGCGCGATGCGGCTGACGATCTGCTGGTCGGTGGCGTTCGACATGTTGGTCTGCCAACCCGTGCCGAGGAACTGCGGCGTGACATAGTTGGTGATGAAATCGTCCATCTGGGCGGTGGTAATGTTGGCCGCGGCAGGATCGCTGGGCGTGAATCCGAATTTGGCGACGAAGGAGGCGTCGAAGGCGGCCTTGGCCGGTGAGCCGGCGGCGGTGAAATCGTTGATCGGCTTGACGTCGGTGTTGGTGCCGGCAAACAGATATTCGCCGTTGACGCTGGTGTTGAGGATCGAGGTAAGCTGCTGGATCGTCGTCTGGCCGGTCGATTGGGTCAGGCTGTCGGAGTTGTCGCCCGACGACGCGGTGGTCAGGGCGGACAGGAAGGTCTGCGCCACGCCGGAGAGCTGGCCGAGCGAGGTCTGGGTCGACGCAAGCCTTGCCGTGACCAGCCCGTTGGAATCGACGATGACGTTCAGCCGGTCGAGGTCGCGCTGGAAGGTGACGGACTGGGCGGTGCGTCCGCCCAGTGCCAGGCCGACATCGGCGACCTTGCCGGTCGAGGATTCCTTCGTGGCTTTGACGAGGTCGGCCTGCATGCGCATCTGTTGATAGCGCATGGCGTTGGTGAGGGCGGCCGAGGAGACTGAGGTCATGGATTATCCCACCGCGTTCAACAGGGCCGTCATCATGTCGTCGACGGTCTTCATCATCCGGGCCGATGCCTGATAGGTATGTTCGAGGTCGAGCATCAGCGACATTTCCTGGTCGACATTGACGCCGGTCGCATTGGACAGCGCCTCGGAGCTGCGCTGTGCCAGCGCTTCCTTGGCATCCGCGGCGGTCGAAGCCTGCTGGCGCATGCTCTGGAGCCAGCCGATCGAATTGGCGGCGTAGTCGGAAACGCTGGACGTTGCCGAAATCCCGGCTGCGGGGTCGAACGTCATCGGCTGGTCGAGCCGGTCGCCATAGGCAACGAGAAGGTTGGAATAGGAAGCGCCGCCGGTGGTGTTGGCGACGTAGGCAGCGCCATTGGCGCCGCCGTCGCGCAGCAATGTCGGATTGCCGCCGGCGCTTGGATCCATCGCCGTATTGATGCTGATCGTGCCGGCCAGGCCATTGACCAGCGTGCCTGCGGCCGGCACCGCCGGCGCGCCGGACCAGGTGAACAGACCGGCTGCGTTGGGCATTGAGGGCGCGGTCTCGGCAAAGGCCGTGACGAGGCCGCGCGCGGTCTCGTCGAGCTGGCTCTGCATGGTCGAGGCGACGCCGTCACGCAACTGCAGCAGCCCGGCAAGCTTGCCGCTGGCGGTGGTGTTGCCGCCGCTTCCCGCCGAGACCGGCACGTTGTCGATATAGACAGTGTTGCCGGGGGCTCCGGCGGCATAGCCAGCCGATGGCGTGAAGCTCACCGTGCGCGGTATCGTCTCGAACAGCGTGGTACCGTCACCGGTGGTGATGACCATGTCATTGTCGCCGCGCGTGAAGGTCGATATCGGGACATAGTCCGCGATCTTCTTCAGCAGCGCGTCGCGCTGGTCGAGCGCATCGGAAACATCGGTGCCGGAACGGGTGCCGGAAATGACCGCCTGGTTGGCGTCCTGGAACTGGCTGAGCAGCGAGTTGAGGTCCTTGACCGCGGTGTCGATCTGGCCGTCGGTCTGGGTGCGGAAATCCTGAATGGCCTGGGAGCCTTCATTCAGGGAGCGCACGACCTGCCTGGCGGCGTCGATGACGCTGGAGCCGAGATTCTGGTTGGACGGCGAGGTGGCGTAGAGCTGCAGCGCCTGCTGCAGATTGGCGATTGCCGTCGAGGGCGAGGAGGCGTTGTCGACGCCGTTGACCGACACGTCCAGCTGATCCATGCCGCTGTAGAGCGCGCTCTGGCCGCTATAGGCCGACAAGGCGCCGAGATTCTGCCGGAACAGCAGGTCGTTGGTGACGCGCTGGATATCAACCGAACGCGCGCCGGGCGCCGTGCTGGTGACGGCGGCGATGCGGCGCGTATAGTCCGGATTGGAAGCGTCTGAGACGTTTCGCGTGACAACGCTGGTCTGCCGCGCGGTATTCATAAGCGCCGATTGGGCGATGCTCAATGCGGAAGATAACGACATGCTGGTCTTTCACGGGCCACGCCCGGTTTATCTCTTCAGGTTGACAAGGACGTCCATCAGGTCGGAACCGGTCTGGAAGACTTTCGAATTGGCGGTGTAGCTGCGCTGCGCCGCGATCATGTTGGTCAGTTCCTCGGCGATATCGACGTTGGAATTCTCGAGCGCACCGGAGATGATCGAGCCGAGCTTGCCTTCATTGGCAAAGCCGACGCGGACCGCGCCGGATTCGGTGCCTTGCGCGTAGACATTGCCTGGCAGGGCCTTGAGTTCGTCCGGGCTCTGCACGTCGGCCAGCGGAATCTTGTAGAGCGGCTTGGTGGAGCCGTCCTTGTACTGGGCGTAGATGGTGCCGTCCTTGCTGATCTGGACCTTGTCGATGGTGCTCGGCGCGTTGCCGTTGACCTGGGCATCGGAAACCGTGAAGCCGGTGCCGAGCTGGGTCATCGCCGACAGGTCGAGATTGAGGCTGGCGCCGCCCGGTACGGTAAAGGTAATGCCTGTGGTGGCGCCGGTCAGCTTGCCGGTGGTGGTGTCGAAAGTCAGGTTGGCCGTGCCCAGCGCACCGCCTGTGTAGGGGAACGATGTACCGGCCGTGGCCTTGGACTGATCGAAGACCGCCACCTGCCAGGTGCCGGTGCCGGTGTTGGTGAAATAGACGTCGAGCAGCTTCTTGTTGCCGAGATTGTCGTAAGCGACCATCGAGGATTTCGAGGTGTACTGCGCGCCTGCCGCATTGGTGGAGGGCAGGTTGGCGGCGGCGACCGGGGTGGCACCCGCCGACAGGTTGCCGGTGTAGCTGCCCTGGGTGCTCGGCGTTGCGGTCATGCCCTGGTCGGAGATGACGACCGGCTCCAGGCCTTCGAAGCCGTTGACCGTCGCCGCCGGCGTGCCATTGGCGTAGCTGTAGGCCATCAGCTGGAAGCCAGCCGCGTTGACCAGCCTGCCCTGTGCGTCGGGAACGAAGGCGCCGGCGCGGGTCAGGAAAGGCGTGCCGCTCGGATCCTGGACGACGAAGAAGCCGTCACCGCTGACGGCGAGGTCGGATACAGAGGTCGTGTACTGCAGCACGCCCGGATCGCTGACCGCCTGCCGGATCGTCGTGGTGACGCCGCCGGAATTATAGGCGCCACCCGTCGACGGCATGATCAGCGTCGAGAATTCGGCGGAGGACCGCTTGTAACCGGTGGTGTCGGAATTGGCGATGTTATCGGCGGTTGTCGACAGGCGATTGGCCTGGGCGTTCATGCCGGAAACGCCGGTCCGCATCATTCCGTAGAGGCTCATCGAGATGTCTCCGCAATATCCATGCCACTGGCAGCGAGGCTACGCGTCCTGTCTTGCGCGAGGCTGGCGCGGCGCGGCATCAGAAGACGAGCCGGTAGCCGAGGAAGCGCTTGGAATCGATCGGGTCCGTGCCCAGCTTTTCGCGCAGTTTCTTGCGCAATTTGCTGATGTGGCTTTCCACCACGTTCTCTTCGACCTCTTCGTCGAAAATGCCGTAGATGGCGTTGAAAACCTGGGTCTTGGTGACGCGGCGGCCGCGGTTGCTCGCCAGGTATTCGAGGATGCGGCGCTCGCGGCGCGGCAAGGGCAGTGGCTGGCCGTCGATCTCGGGGTCGCGGCCATCCATGAAGATGCGCATGGCGCCGATCTCGGTGTAGGCGACATCCTCATGGGCGCGACGGCGGATGGCGGTGATGCGGGCCAGGATCTCTCTGATATGGACGGGTTTGCGGATGACGTCGTCGACGCCGCTCTCGAACAACCGCAATGTGTTCTCCAGGGAATGCTGCTCGCTGAGCGCAATGACCGGAGCGCCGGTGCGGTCGCGGATCTGGCGCGGAGAGATGGCGCCGTCGCGGCAGTCGCCGATCAGGAAGGCGCGCACTGAACGCAAATCGGTGTCGGCGGCGGAGTTCACCCACTCGCCGAATTCGCCGGGGGCGAAGCCCGCGCAGGCGACGCCCTCGCGATCAAAAAGTGAATTGTATCCCTCAGTTACGAGCTCTCGCTCGTCAACGATCACGATCATCGGCCCCGCCTTCCGAATCAGCACATCTGCCCCGTGGGGAAAGGCGTAACCGCTGGTGAGAATCCTGAACAACCGTCATTTCTTGTAACTAGTTTCTTGGGAGTCTGGAATCGTACCGGTTGCATTAGCGTGCAGCCAGATATGCTTGGCGTGGGAAGTTCTGGGCAAGTCGAAACGGCAACTCCAAAGCAGCGCGATGGGCGTATTAGAAGCAGAAAATACGCTTATGGGTTGCAGAAGGCGCGGGCGTTGGTTGTCCACTTGCCGAAACCGGTGGCAACCATGTTGGCGATCACCCTGCAGACATAGACCTTCTGCGCCGGGTCGTTGTCGGGACCGGCATGATAGCGGGCGACAGCCATCGACCAGGTTTCGTGGCGGGCATGGAGACTGGCCAGGAAACGCGCCGCGTAGTCGACGTTCTGGCGCGGGTCGAGCATGTCCTCGACGCTGCGGAAGTGCGAAGAATGATAGTGATGGTTGATCTGCATGCAGCCGAGATCGATCAGCGTTTTGCCCTCGCGCTGCGCATTGGCGAAGGTGGCAAGCGCCTCGGCGCGGTTCTTTGGGAAGACAGCTTTTCCTTCTATATTCAATGCGTTAGGCTGAAGACTGCCTTTGTTGCCAGTCTCGGTCAGGCCGACGGCATAGAGGATGCCGGCGGGCACGCCATAGCGGTCGGCGGCGCGCAGGATCTCGGGCTCGCAGGGATTGGTAGCGGCAGCCGCGGCGTTGGCGAGGCTAGATAAACATATCGCCGCCAGCGCGCTCGCGAGAAGGCGAAGCGGCGCGGCCGAGTGCTTGCGCGTCATCATGGTTGCCCCTTGCGGACTGCTGGCCTGGTTGCTGACCGCCGGCTCCGCTGTTGCCGCCGCTCGAGTTCCCGGGCTGAAAGGCGGACTGGTCGCGGCCAGGTACGGTGGTGAGAGTGGCGGTTGCATCCGTCCGGGTTGTAGCCGGAACGGCCACTGACGGTTGCAGGATGGTGACCTTGTCAACCTCGAAGCCCAGCCCGCGCAGCGACTTGACGATTGCCTCGCTGTCGCTGGAAAGCCGGCGGTAGGCGTCGTGTGTTTCGGGCTTAAGTTCAATCGAGAGTTGTTCTCCAGAGAGGCGAAGATGGGCGGTGACCATGCCCAGTTCGGCGGGGTGAAGTTCGATCTTCAACACATGTGTCGGAACGGCAACAGAGCCGGCCAGCTGCGTGGTCGCGGAGGCTGTCGAAAACGCCTGCTGAGGGCTAACATCGGCCGCTACCGCATTGATTACGTTGAGTGCTGCCTGGCTCATCGGCGCCTGCGGCGGGGCAGGAAGCTGCGCTCGGAAACCACGTCGACGCGCGGCTGCGCCGAGAGTTGTTTTCCTGGCTCCGACCGCAACGAGGACTGGACGTCGGCGATGGAGTTCAGCTGCGGCGCCACCTGCTTCGGTTCAACACCCGGCACCTCGGCGGCGGCCGGCTCGGGCAGCGGGCCAGCGGCGATTGCGTTGTCGCGCCGTGGCACGCCGGCGTCGCGGGCGGACTCCAGCTTCGTCAGCGGCCCGTCGACGAGCGAGACCCGCTCTGGCTCCGACGTCGGTTCGAGGTCGTCCTGCCCGGTGGCGGATGCCATCCGATAGGCCTTCGGCAGGACCTGCCCGCCGAGCGCCGGTTCCTGTCCGGCTTCGCTTGCATCGGCTGACTTGGCCGATGTCGAGAAATGGCGCAAATCATGAAACGCCATCAGCAAAGGCAGATGGTCGTCAAGCGGCGTTGCGCCGGCGTCGGTTGCCGGCGTTTCGGTATCGGTGTCTTCGTCCGCCCCAACGTCCTTGCCGTCTTTCATGCATTTCGCAGCCGTCAATCCGGTCGGCGTGGTCCTTGCCTTGCCGGGCGGCAGGGGTTTGTCCTCGCCTGCCTGTGCCGCAAGGCCGGCGGCAAGCTTGCTCCAGCGCGGATCGCGCCCGCCGGCCTCGGTGGTCGGCTGCTTTTCCGCCTGGCTCGCGCCGCCATGCACCATCTTGCCGAAACCGGAATCATCCTTCTTGCCGGGCGTAGCCGGCTGCTCCGCCGTACGCGCGGCGGTAAATCCTGGCAGGGCCGGGCCGAGGCTGGGGGTCATTTCGGGGCGGCTCCAAGCATCTGGTCGATCAGGTCGAGCTGTCGACGGGTTTTCATCATGGCGGCGTCGGTCGGATCGGTGGTGTCGGGACCGGCAGAGGTCGCCGGCGCTGATGCCGGCAGGACCGTCGCCGAATCGGTTGAAGGTGCCGGCGCGTTCGGCGCAGCGGCTGCTGTCCCGCCGGGTGGCGCGACGGCAGGCTGTTCGGCGACGGCACCCTCTACGGGTGGCAGTCCCGCCTCGTCGGCAGCCTGTGCGGCGGCGACCTCGGGTTTGGGCTGTGGCGCAGTGTCCGCAGACGCCGGACTTACGGCTGGAAGGGAAGCCGGCGGCGCCACCACCTCGCCGGCGATTGCCTGGGCGGCATCGAGCAGGGCACGGTCACCGTCCGACAGCTTGCTGCGGTCGATCTTGCCGAGCTTGGTGCGCACGTCCTCGATCGTACCGGAAGTCACCGTGGACAGGCTGGAGTAAAGCTCGGCGCGCGGATCGCCCTGGTTGGTGTTGCCATCGCGGCCGTGCTCGGCCCGAGCCGAGGCGAAGGCCGACAAGTCGCTGAGGCCGTCGATCGCGGCGCGGCGGGCGATGCGCAGATAGATCACCTTCTCGCGCTCGGGATCCATCATCGCGGTGATATCGGCCAGCTTGTCCTGGCTGATCGACATGTGCAGCGTGATGACGCCGGAGACGAAGGAATCGGCGAACTGGCTGGCATAGGGCGAATAGAGGTAGCGCTCGACATACTGGGTGGAGGCAAGCGCGAACCGTGCCGCGTCGCCTTGCGTCACGGCGATGCCGACCGAGCGCCGCAAGGCGGCTTCCTCGACCAATGTGCCAGGACTGAGCAGCTTGGCCTCGTCGAGCAGCGTCAGCGCCGCCGCCGGCTGATCACCGGCAAGCAGCGACCCTTTGACCAGGGCAAGGAACGCGCCGAGATCGGCGGGCAGTGTCATCGGATCGATCGGCCTCAGGGCTTCGATCGCTTCGCCGGGCCGGCCGTTCAGATAGTCGATCACACCCTTGGCGATGGCAAGGCTGCCCGGATCCGTGGTGGCGCGCGACACCGCCGCTTCGACGGTCACCGGATTGCCGCCGCTCATGCCGTAGACCAGGAGCGCGCGAAAATTCTTGGGGTCCTTGAAGTCCTCCGCATCCGCTTCGCGCAGGCGCGTATCGGTCATCTCGAGCAGCTTGGCCTGCATCGGCATCGCGGCGTGATCGCCGGCAGCGATGCGGTCTTGGACGAGCTGCAGCGAGCGCACCAGCTGGTAAGGCTGCAGCGTGTCCTGGGCGAAGCCGGCCGACGGATATCCCGCGGCCAGCAGCAACAGGCCCATCAGCCGGCTGGTGACGGCCGCCCGCATCATCCGCCGCTCGTCATCAGGATCTCGATGCGGCGGTTGGCCGCCGACATGGGGTCGGCCGGATCCTTCGGCTGGCGGTCGGCGAAGCCGGCGACCTCGGTGATGCGGCGTTCGTCGACGCCGCCGCGCACGAGCATGTAGTAGGCGGAATGCGCGCGCGCCGTCGACAGCCGCCAATTGTCGTAGCTGGAGCTGCGGAACGGGCGCGCATCGGTGTGGCCGTTGATGCTGATGGTGCCCTTCTGACTGTTGACGATGCGGCCGATCTTTTCCATCGCCAGCACCAGTTCGCGGCTCGGCACCGCCGACCCGACTTCGAACATGCCGAAGTCGAGCTGATCGGTGATCGAGATGACGACGCCCTTGTCGGTGGCTTCGACCGAGACGCCATCGTGCAGCTTGTCGCCGGGCTTGAAGGCATCGGCCAGCTGCCGCTTGACGTCGGCCGCCGCCTTCACGGCAGCGGCGGTCGGCGGCTTCTCCGCGGCTTCAGGCGGAGTCGTCTCTTGCGCGGCTGCGGCGGTAGCCGCCTTGGCGGCAGCCGCGGCCTTGCTGTCTCCCGCCTTAGGCTCAATGGCCTTGATATCGCTGGCTTTGATTTCGCCGGCCTTGGCCATCGCTGCTGCGGCGTCCTTGCCATTCGCGGCCAGAGGCTCGAGCGGTGCATCCTTGACGGGTGGCGCCGGTGGCACGGCCTTAACCTTGGCGACCTGCGTCTCCGCGGCCTTGTCACCTGATTTGAGCGGCTCGCCCTCGATCTTGGGGCGCTGGGCACTCGCCTCGGCGGCGGGTGCCGCGACCTGCTGCGACCAGAAATCGGGCTCGAAGGGATCGCGGTAGGACGCTCCGCCGGAAGCGCCTGTTGCCGGACCGGCGTTCTGCGCGCCGCCATCGCCCTTCTGGCTGACATTCTGCATGACGCCGGTGTCGGTGGCGATTTCGGAGAGCACGGCGTAAGGGTCGGCGAACAGAAGCTCATCCGACTGCTCAGCCTTGTTCGGCTCCTGCTTGTCCTGCTTGCGGCTGGATGAGCCCGCCGCGCCGATGCCGTCCTGTCCGGACTTTTTGTCGCCTCCTGCGGGTCGTCGGCCGTCATCCCGGTCGCGCGCGGCCCATTGCCGAGATCCTCCAGGCCCTTGCGGCTCGACTCACGGTCGACGAGCTTGACGGGGTTGAAGTAGCTGGCGACGGCCGCCTTGGTTTGTTCGTTGGCGGCGTTGATCAGCCACATGACCAGGAAGAAGCACATCATGGCGGTCATGAAGTCGGCGAAGGCGATCTTCCAGACGCCGCCGTGATGGGCTTCGTCGTGATCGTCATGAGCCCGCCGCACGATGATGATCTCGTGCCTGCCGTGATCGGCCTCGGCGACGCTCATGACAGGACCTCGGAAAGGGTTGCCGACCATTCGGCGATGCGGGTCTCGAACACGGCCTCGTCAATGGTCACCGTCAGGTCGAAGCCGGGCGCCTCGATGAAGTCGAGATTTGCAATGCGTGGTCCAAGCGATGTCTTCAGCGTTTCGAACAGCGACAGCGGTCCGCGGACGGCGATGCGCATCGCTTCGCCATCGCCGACGGCTTCGCGAATTGCGCCGGCGAGCGCCTCGAGCGAGCGCTTCTGCAGGTCGTCGCTGACGACGCCGCCGATGATGCGGGCGACCGTGGCGGCGACGAGGTCCGTCACGTGCGTCTCCATGGCGTCGATGCGCAGCGAGACAGCCTTGCCGATATCGCCGCCGAAGCTTTCGAGAAAGATCCTTGCTTCCTCGGCATTCGCCTGGCGCTCCGCTTCCAGCGCCGCGTCATGAGCAGCGACAAGCCGTTCCGCCAGTGCTGCCTCCGCCTGGGCAACCGCCTCGGCGATCAGCGTGCCGATATCGGCCGGCGGTGCGGATGCTTCCGTTCTGTGCTCGGACGCGGCCTGCGGCTGGCTGACGCGTGGCGCGCGCGTACCGAAATCAGGGAGAAGATCGAAAAGGGCTGCGGAGGCCATGGTTTAAGCCGCGACTTCCTGGGCCGCCCATTTGCGCAGGATCTGCGCGGTGCGCTCCTCATTGAGGTCGACCATGCGGGCGAGCCGCTCCTGTGGCGCTGGCCTGATCTTCTGGCGAAGATCATCGAGCGGCGTGATACCGGGCCGCGAGCCGGGCAGAGCGCCGATGGCGGCACCCGCATCGGCGGAAGCGGCTGCCTCCGGTGTCGGCAGGGAACGCTGGACTTCATCGAAATTGGGACCTGAAAGAGCAGGCGTCGCTCTTGCCGTCAGCGCCGCCGCCATCGGCCGCAGGCCGAAGAAGGCCACCAGGAACACCACGACGATGAAAGCGCCGGCGTTGATCAGCGTGCCCGCGTGCTGGCCGATGGAATCCAGCATCCCAGCCTGCGGGATCGCCTCGCCGTCCAGCCCGTCGATGAACTCGACCGCAGAGACGTCGATGACGTCGCCGCGCTTGTCGTCGAGGCCGGTGGCGGACGTCACCATCTTCTGGATCTCGGCGACGCGCTTGGCGATCTGCTCCGGGGTCGCGTCCTTGCCAAGGATCGCCTTCAGCCGGTCCTGGTTGACGACGACGGCGATCGACATTTTGGTGACGGTGTAGCCGTTGGAGACGGTGGCGATCTTCTTGGAGTTGATCTCGTAATTGGTGATCTCCTCCTTGCGGTCGTTCGCAGAAGTGGTCTGCGGACCCTCGGTGCTGGTCGCCTGGGTCTCCGGCAGGTTCTGCTCGACGCTGGCCGGGGTCGAAGCCTGCTTCTGGTTGCTGTTTTCATTGGCGCGCACCGACTGCACCGAGCGCTCGACACGTGAATTCGGATCGAAAATGGTTTCTTCAGTCTGGCGGGTGTCGGTGTTGACCTCGGCCTTCACGCTGGCGCGGAAATTGTCGGGCCCGAGATAGGGGGTGAGCGCGCGGCGGATGTTGTCGCCGATCTGCGCCTCCACGGTCTGCTCGACGCCGAGCGTGCGGGCCGCGCTGGTGTTGGAGGGATCATCGCCCGCGGCCAAGAGGTTGCCGTTGGAATCGAGCACCGTCACCTTGTCGGCCGACAGGCCGGGCACGGCGGCGGCAACGAGATGGCGGATCGACTGGGCGCTCTTCTCGGCGTCGATGCCGGCATAGCGGATGACCACCGATGCCGAGGGCTGCTGTTCGTCGCGGCGGAAATTGGCGCGCTCGGACATGACGATGTGGACGCGCGCCGCCTTGATGCCAGATATGGACTGGATGGTGCGGGCGATCTCGCCTTCCAGCGCACGCACGCGGGTGATCTGCTGCATGAACGAGGTCAGGCCCATCGCGCCGACATTGTCGAACAGCTCGTAGCCGGCATTGGCGCTGGTCGGCAGACCCTTTTCGGCAAGCAGCATGCGCGCTTGCGCCGTGGTGCCGGCCGGCACCAGCACGGAGGTTCCGTCGGCGCCGACGTCGAAGCCGATGCCGGCCTCGCCCAGCACCAGGCCGATCTGGTTCACGTCGGAACGGTCGAGGCCGACATAGAGCGTGTCGTAGGCCGGGCGGTTGAGGTAGACCGAGGCGATGCCGATGACGCCCATCACCAGAACGGCGATGCCCGCCAGCATGGCGAGGCGCTTCACACCAAAACCGCGGAGATTCGAGATGATGCTCTGGATCTGTTCCGGCACGATAGAGCGACTCCCAGCATGATTGTCCGCCGGAACACTAGCCCTCGAAGCTTGTGCGAAAATGAAATCGGGCCGCGCTTGCGGCGCGGCCCGTGAATTGAAAGGAGGGGTATCTGTCCGCTACGGCTGGATTAGCCGTTCTTGAACAGCGACAGGATCGACTGCGAGGAGCTGTTGGCGATCGACAGCGACTGGATGCCGAGCTGCTGCTGCACCTGCAGGGCCTGCAGGCGGGTCGATTCCTTGTTCATGTCGGCATCGACGAGCTGGCCGACGCCGCGGTCGATGGAGTCCATCAGGCTCTGCGTGAAGGTCTTCTGCAGGTCGATGGAGCTCTTGGCGGCGCCGAGGATGGTGGCCTGGTCGGTCAGCTGGCTCATGACCTTGTCGATCTTGCCGATCATCTGGGTGATGATGTCGTCGGTCACGCCCGCTGCCGTGATGTCGAGATTGAAGGCGGAAACGTTGTCGATCCTGGGGACCACCGCGCCCGCGGCCGTCTGGCCAGCGGTGTTGGCGGCGATGTCCGTGCCACCACCGGCGATCGAGGTCGCATAGGCATTGTCGTAAAGGGTCTGGGCGGCCGCTGTCGCGTATACGGACGTCTGGCGGTCGAGTGTGCCCTGGTTTTTGACGGCGGTCGCGAGACCGTTGTCGAACAGTTTCGTGCTCTCGACGTCGATGTCGATCGTTCCGAGCGAGATGGCGCCCGAGGAGGAGCGGTTGAAGGACGAGACGATCTTGGCGTCGGCTTGAACGCCGTCATTGGGGGCCGCGACTTGCGTCGACGTCACCGAAAGATAGTTCGAGCCCGAGAAGGTGGCGGCATCGGCAAAGGACTTCATCTGCGCCTGAAGCGTGGTGATTTCCGTCTGCGTCTTTGCCTTGGCCGCGGCCGTCTGGCCAATGGTGGAGAGCAGCTTGGTCTTGAGCTGGCCGATCGACGTCAGAACATTGTTCATGCCGGTATAGGCGGTGTCGACCTTCGAGGCGCCGAGGCCGAGCGCGTCCTGCACCGTCGACAAGGCTGCGTTGTCGGAGCGCATCGTCGTGGCGATCGACCAGTAGGCGGCGTTGTCGGAGGCTTGGGAGACCCTGTAGCCCGTCGAGATGCGGGCCTGTGTCTGCTCAAGCGATTTGTTGGTGGCGTTGAGGCTTTGAAGTGCCGTCAACGCCGCAGCGTTTGTCATGATGCTCGCCAAGAAACTCGCTCCTTTTTCCGGGCCGGTCTTTCTCAAAAACCGGCATTGCCCTCGCGAGCCAGTCGCCCGCCCATCGATTGCCGTCGTCCCGACCGGGCCGATTCGCCAATCCGTTGTAAGCTATGGTTAACCATGACTAGCTCGTTATGGTTAACGGCCTGTTAAAGGCTCGCTTTCGAGGGTTAAGAAACGAGGGTTGCGCGGGGCTGGAGCAAACGCAAAACGGGCCGCGCTTTTGGCGCGGCCCGTTTGTCTGATGTAGCCGTTTGAGAGCGATCAGCCGCGGAAGAGCGACAGGATCGACTGCGACGAGCCGTTGGCGATCGACAGCGCCTGGACGCCGAGCTGCTGCTGGACCTGCAGCGCCTGGAGGCGGGTCGATTCCTTGTTCATGTCGGCGTCGACGAGCTGGCCAACGCCGCGGTCGATGGAGTCCATCAGGCTCTGCGTGAAGGTCTTCTGCAGGTCGATGGAGCTCTTGGCGGCGCCGAGCTTGGTGGCGGCGGTCGTCATATCCTTGAGCGCGGCGTCGACGACGTTCATCATCTGCGAGATCTGAGCGTCGCTGGCGGCCGTGGTGCCCGAGAAGATCGACAGGCTGGCGACCGAATACGTGTCGCCGGCCGCGGGAGCAGCACCCAGGGTCGGGACCTGTGCCGTGGCGGTCGTAGCGCCGGTGGTGCCGAGGCGAGCCGCATCAAGGATGCCCTTGGCGGTCGGCGCGGCGCCGGAGTCATAGAGCTTGATGCTCTCCACGTTGACGTCGATCGTCGAGAGCGAAACGGCGCCGGTGGAGCTGCGGTTGAAGGCCGAAACGACCTTGACGTCGGCGGCCGTGCCAGAAGCGGTGGACACCGACAGCATGTTGGTGCCGGAGAAGGTGGCGGAGTCGGCGTAACCCTTCAGCTGTGCCTGAAGGGCGGCGATTTCGACCTGGGTCTTTTCCTTGGCGGCGTCGGTCTGACCATAAGAGCCGGTCAGCTTCTGCTGGATCGCGTTGATGGTGGTGATCGCGCTGTTCATGCCGGTGTAGGCGGTGTCGACCTTCGAAGCGCCGAGGCCGAGCGAGTCCGAAACGGTGGACATGGCCTGATTGTCGGAGCGCATGGTGGTGGCGATCGACCAATAGGCGGCGTTGTCCGAAGCCTGGGAGACGCGATAGCCCGTCGAGATGCGGGCCTGGGTGGTCGAGAGGTTGTTCTGGGTGGCGTTAAGGCTCTGCAGGGCCGTCAATGCGGCGCTGTTGGTCATGATACTGGCCATGGCTACTCGTACCTTGCTTTTACAGGTGTTTTTTTGACATACCGGTTTGTCCGGTATGACGGAGCGGCATCATGCCAATGACCGTTGCGTTTGGGTCACCCGCCATCTGCGAGCGACTATGGCGGCGAGTTCCTACCAAAGACCTAAACTGGACGGTTAAGCAAAAATAATTGGAGAAAAAAATCGACGCCTCGCGCACTGCGCGATCCTTGCGGGCAATCGTCGCTTCGGGCCGAGACGGCGAGGTCAGTTGAAGGATCGCACCAGGCTGCCGACGAGCAGGTTCCAGCCGTCGATCAGGACGAAGAACAGGATCTTGAACGGCAGCGACACGACGGTGGGCGGCAGCATCATCATGCCCATCGCCATGGTGATGGTGGCGACGATCAGGTCGATGACCAGGAATGGCAGCACGATCAGGAAGCCGATCTCGAAGCCGCGGCGGATCTCGGAGATCATGAAGGCGGGAACCAGGATGCGCAGGTCGACCGTCTCTTTGGCAACGACCTGGCCGCGCTCGCGGGCAAGATCGGCAAAGAGGTCGAAGTCCTTGTCGCGCACATTGTGCAGCATGAAGGTGCGGAACGGGTCCGAGATCTTCTCGAAGGCCTCGGTCTGGCTGATCTGGTTGTCCATCAGCGGCTTGACGCCGGTGTTCCAGGCCTGATCGAAGGTCGGCGCCATGACATAGAAGGTCATGAACAGCGACAGCGAAATCAGGATGAGGTTTGCCGGCGTCGACTGCAGGCCGATGCCGGCGCGCAGGATCGAGAAGGCGATGACGAAACGGGTGAAGCTCGTCACCATGATCAGCAGGCCCGGCGCCACCGACAGCACGGTCAGCAGGCCGAACATCTGGATGATGTAGCCGACGGTGGTGCCGTCGGCCTTGCCGATGCCGCCCAGGTCCAGCTGCTGCGCCGCCGCGACGGAGGTGGCGGCGCCGATCAGCGCCGCGGCGAGAAGGAACTTCTTCATTCGAGCAGCAATGTCCTGATGAGAACTTGTTTGGCGTGCCCCTGGCTGCGGATCGAGGCGCGTTCCTCGATATCGGCTTTCAGGTGCTGATAACCGCTGGCGCCCTCGACCTGATGCATCTTCAGCGTGCGCACGAAGGCCAGAAGGTCCTGATGGATGTCCTCCGTCATCGCCGGTGGCTGCGGCGCGTCATAGACCACGGATACTTCCATCCTGATCCAGGTGTCGGCGGGGGATGCGATGTTGGTGGTGATCGGCGCCAGCGCGACAAGCGTCGGCCCCATGCCAGGCTGTTGCGCGGCAGCGGGTTCGGTGACCTTGCCCTCATTTTCCGGCGCAGCCGGCACCGATGACGGTGCGCCGACGCCCTTGAGATAGCCGCCGGACATCCAGCCCATGCCGATGGCGGCGGCCGTCACCACCAGCAGCGCGGCGCCTTGCACGACAAGGGAAGGACCCTTGCGAGGCTGAAGCTGTTCGACATTGGCCACGGCGCTCTGTTCCCCAATCCCTAGAACGGAAGAACCTGGTCGAGAACCTGCTGGCCGTAGGCCGGCTGCTGGATCTCGGTGATGCGGCCGCGTCCACCGTAGGAGATGCGCGCCTCGGCGATGCGTTCGTAGGGGATCGTGTTCTCGGCGCCGATATCGGCCGGCCGCACGATGCCGGCGATGGTCAGCACCCTGAGCTCGGCGTTGACGCGCACTTCCTGCGACCCTGTGATCATCAGATTGCCGTTCGGCAAGACATCGGTGACGATCGCCGCGACATTGAGCTCAAGCGTTTCCGATCGCTTGATCTCGCCATCGGCCGTTGTATCCGTGGCGGAGTTGAGCGCGCCAGCACCCTTGCCGGCGGTGCTCCACTTGTCCCACTGCGCGCTGAGGTCGAAGCCGAGCTTGCGGTTGGCGGTGCGGCTCCTGTCGTTCTGGTTCTTGAAATTGGCGCGGTCGTTGATCTTGATCTTGACGGTCAGGATGTCGCCCTGCGAGAGCGCCCGGGGATCGGTGAAGAGGCGGCTCTGGCGATCGTCCCACAGCGAGAACTTCTTCACCGGCGCCCGAGGCGGCTCGGGGTATTTGTAGAGGGCCGACGTGTTGCCGCCGTCGATGCCGGAACCGACCGGAGACATCGCCGGATCCTTGCCGACCTCCTTGAGATTGGTGCCGCAGCCGGACAGTGCCGCGACCGCGCACAGGATGAGCATTCTGCGGATCATGACGGATCTACCCTTCGGGCTGCGCTGGCCATGATGCCGGTGAGCGTCGCCGCCGCCTTCTGGTCCATTTCGTTGAGAATGACACTGGCCTTGCGTGAATCGAGCTTCATCAGGATGGCGCGGCCAGGTCGGCATTGACGATTGCCAGGCGTTCGGCCGCGGCGTCCGGCTTCATGCCGGCATAGATCTTGACGACGCCGTCCTCGGCCCGGGCCAGAAACACCTCGCGCCGCTTCAGCCAGGTCTCGTATTCGGCCTTTTTCGCGTCCAGCGCTTTCATGCGCTCGTCGATGCCGGCCTGCAGCTGCTTCAACTCCTCGGCCTGCAAGGCATAGCGGCGGTCGCGGGCGGCATCGGCGATGTTGGAGCAGAAGCGCTCGATTTCGCTCTGGTCCGGCGCCTTTTCCCGGGTCAATTGCTGGGTTGCCACCGCGGGCTGCGCTCCGGGCAGAACCTGGCGAACGACATCTTCGCCATGTGCGTTGCCGGAAACGGCCATGGCCGCAAGCGCCGCGGCCGCGAACAGGATTGCGCGGGGAGGGCGTCTTTCATGGGATGAGGGGGAAGAGATCATCGGCATCGCCTATTGGAGAACCAGATCGGCTTGCAGGGCGCCGGCCGACTTGATGCCTTGCAGGATGGCAATGATGCCGTCCGGCTTGACGCCGAGGCGGTTGAGGCCGGAAACGAGGGTTTGCAGGTCTGGCCCGTCGAGCACCGCGACGCGGCCATTGGGCCGGCTGGCGTCGATGGCGGTGAACGGCTCGACGGCGGTTTCGCCCTTGGAGAAGGGTTCGGGCTGCACGACGCGCGGCGCTTCCGTTATGCGCACCGTCAACGTGCCGTGGCTGATGGCGACGCGCGAGATCTTGACATCGTTGCCGATGACGATGGTGCCGGTGCGCTCGTCGATGACGACGCGGGCCGGCGTATCGGATTCTACTACCAGGTTTTCGATCTCGGCATAGAAGCGCGCGGCCGAAACGCCCTTCGGCCTTCTGATCTGCACCGTGCGGGAATCGCGCTCGCCCGCCACGCGCATGCCGAAGCGCTGGCTGGTGTAATCGTTGATCGCGTCGGCGATGCGGATGGCGGTCGAAAAATCGGGATTGCGCAATTGTAGCGTCAGCGTCGACTGGTCGTCGAATTCGGCCTTCACCGAACGCTCGACAATGGCGCCGTTCGGCACCCGGCCGGCGGTCGGCACGCCTTGCGTCAATTGCTGGGCCTGACCCTGGGCGATGAAGCCGGAAACGATGACCGCGCCCTGGCCGACGGCATAGATTTCACCGTCCGCCGCCTTCAGCGGCGTCATGATCAGCGTGCCGCCGGCAAGCGAGGTGGCGTCGCCCATCGAGGAGACGTCGATGTCGATGCGGGCGCCCGATTGCACATAGGGCGGCATGTTGGCGGTGACGATAACGGCGGCGACGTTCTTGGCGCGCGCACTGCCGCCTTCGGTGGCGATGCCGAGGTTTTCGAGCATGGCGCGGATCGACTGCTCGGTGAACGGCGAATTGCGCAGGCTGTCGCCCGAGCCGGCGAGGCCGATGACCAGGCCGTAGCCGACCAACTGGTTGTCGCGCGAACTCTGCAGCTGGGCGATGTCCTTGATGCGCGAGGCGACCTGGCCGGGCGGCAGCGAGCTTGGCCCGGGCGAAACGCGGAACATGCGGGTGGTGGTGGCCGGATCATATTCCGGATCATTGTCGACGCCGCCGTTCCTGGCGGCGAGCTCGCGCTTGGCCTTGGGCGTCAGGCCGTCGGCCAGGGCCGGCTGCAGGCCGAGCGTGGCCGCGAGCAGAAGGGCAAGCAGGCGCATCATGAAGCGCTAACCTGGATGGTTCCGTCGGCCATCACGGTGCCGGAGAGGATCTTGCCGCTGTCGCTGTTGCGAACCTTGATGAGGTCGCCGGCCGAACCTGGCTGCAAGGTCACCGCAGTCGCCGATATCGTCAGTCCACCGGCGATGAAGAACACCTGCACGGCAGCACCCTGCTCGACCAGCCAGGCTTCGCGGATGGCGGTGGAGGGAATGTAACGGCCGGGCAGCAGCGTGCGCTTGGCGACCTTGCCCTGGAGTTCTTCGGCACGGGTCGCCATGGCGTCGGGCTTGTGCTTGCCCGGGATGAGGGTCACCTGCTTCAGGGCGGTGAGTTCGATGGTCTCGCCGGGATAGATGACGCGGTTGGGGATCAGCACGACCTCGCCGGCGGGCTGATTGCTGGCGATCTGGGTTGCCGATTGATTGGCCGACTGATTTGCCGATTCCTGGGCGAAAGCCGGCATGCCGCCGAACACCAGCGCGAGGATCAGCGCGGTGCGGCGGAATGCGGAGCAGGAGATCGGCATGGCCATCATCCCTTACCTGATGTTCTTGGAGACGACGGAGGCCATGTCGTCGGCGGCTTGAATTACTTTGGAATTCATCTCATAGGCGCGCTGCGCCGAGATCAGTTCGGTGATTTCCTTGACCGGGTCGACGTTGGAAGCCTCGAGATAGCCTTGCTGGATGGCGGCGAAGCCGGGATCGCCGGGTACGCCGACATTGGCCGGGCCGGATGCCGTGGTTTCCTGGAAGAGATTGTCGCCGAGCGGCGCCAGACCTGCCTCATTGGCGAAGTTGGCGATCTGAAGCTGGCCGAGGCTCTGCATGGCTGTCTGGCCGTCGATGCGGGCAAAAACCTCGCCGGTCTTGTTGACGATGACCTCAACGGCATTGACAGGTACCGTGATGGCCGGAATGACACTGGCGCCATCCACTGTCACCAGCTGGCCGGTGGCGTTGGTGTTGAAGGCGCCGGCGCGGGTGTAGAGCGTGCCGCCATCGGCGCCCTCGATCTGGAACCAGCCTCGACCGGTCAATGCCATGTCGAAACTGTTGCCGGTGCTGGTGAGTTCGCCCTGGGTGTGCACATTGCGCACGGCCGTCGTCTTGACGCCGAGGCCGATCGAAACGCCCTCCGGCACCAGCGAGGCATTGGAGCGGTTGGGCACGCCTTGCGTGCGGTCGACCTGGTAGAGCAGGTCGGAGAATTCGGCGCGCGCCCGCTTGTAGCCGGTGGTGTTGATGTTGGCGATGTTGTTGGCGATGACTTCCAGATTTGTCTGCTGGGCATTCATGCCGGTGGCGGCGATGGCAAGTGCTTTCATGCCCTAACTCCTCAAATACCCATTCGACTGACTTCGAGATAGGCCGAAACGACCTTGTCGCGGATGGCGACGGCGGTCTGAAGCGCCTGCTGAGCGCTCATCACGGCATCGACGACCTGGCGCGTGTCGGCATCGCCCTTGAGCGCCTGGAGCGACACCTGCTCGGCATTCTGCAGCGTGTTGACGGTCTTGGAGGCTGCCTGGCTCACCGCTTCGGCGAAGGAGGTGCCAAGGTTGCCGGCTGTCGCCGGCGCGACACCGCCCTGAAGCATGTCGGTCGCCGTATCGCCCAGCCCGGGCTTCAGGTTAAGCGCGCCGATGCCACTCACGATCATTGGTTCCTCATCAGGTCGATGGTCATTGAAATGAGGTCGCGCGCCTGCTTCACGACTTGCAGGTTGGCCTCGTAGGAGCGGTTGGCCTCGGTCATGTCGGCCATTTCGATCAGCACGTTGACGTTGGGCATCTTGACGTAGCCCTTCTCGTCGGCGGCTTCGTTGCCGGGCTGAAATTCGACGGGAAAGATACTCGGATCGCGGTCGATCGAGTTCACTTCAACCGTCGAGCTGCCGGAGGCCCGGTCGAGCTCGGAGACGAAGCTGATGGTCTTGCGGCGATAGGGGTCGGCGCCGGGCGTGGTGCCGGTCGACTGGGCATTGGCGAGGTTTTCCGAAACCACACGCAGGCGCTCGGACTGGGCGCCGAGGCCGGATGCTGCGACTTTCAGTGCTGCGGTCAGTGCGTCCATGGTCAGCTCTTCACCGCCATCATCATCATCGAGTGGAAGGCTTTGACGATCGCCGTGTTGAGCTCGAAGGAGCGGCGCACCTCGCCGGCCTTGAGAAGCTGGTCCTCAAGCACGACGGTGTTCTTGGACGGCATGACTACGCCGTCATCTTCCTGCGGCTTGATGGTGAAGCCGGCATTGGTCGCGGCGCTGCCGAGATGGCCGGCCTCGGTGGTCTGCAGCGACACCGCGGTGCGGTCGAGCACCTTTTCGAAGGGCTCGACATCGTTTGCCGTGTAGCCCGGCGTGTTGGCGTTGGCGATGTTGCCGGCGATCGCCGACTGGCGCACGGAAAGCCACTGCGCTTGCTTGGCGGCGAGATCGAAAAGGGAAACAGGCTCCATGGGAATCTCCGGGCATGTGCCCAAAGACTAGGCCGCCAGTCTTGCGCGGACCTTGCGGGCGACCGCAAGGCCGTACCGCGACGGCCTCACCTGGAAAGCTGGATCACCTGGTTGGCGCTGGTCAGCATGACCCATTTGCCGTTGCGCTGCTCGATCGACGACACCGTGCTTGAGTCCGGCAGCGTCGAGCCGCGCTGGACGATCCACAGGCCGGTGTCGTCCTCGATCATGGCGCGGCCGTTGGCGACATGGACCATGCGGAATTTCGCGACATCGGCGGGGAAGGGCTGGTCGCCAGGCGGCTGTGCCGGGGTGGCGTCATCCTGCACCGTTCCGGTGGCGAATAGGTCGATGCTGGTGTTGGGAAGGTCCTTGGCTGTCAGCGGCGCGCTGCGCGAGGCGACCACGCCGCCGCCCTCGCGTCCCGAATTGGTACCGGTGCCGCCAAACTTGATCGCCTGAACGCCGAACTGCTCCTGGTTGAAGAAGATATACCAGGGAAACAGCGCGCAGATCAGGCCGAGCGTTACGCCGAGCGCGGCGATGACGAAGTCGCTGCGCCGGTCTGGCTTCTTGCTCAACTTTGGAAACTGCGCCTTAGGCGGTTGCGGCCATTCGGTGACCGGAAACAGGCCGTCGATCAGCGATTCGCGGCTTGCCTGCGTTGTCCCGGCTGCCTCGACACCGGGAGCCACAGACATGGTGGGCACGGCAGCCCGAGCCACAGGCTCGGATCTGGGTAGAATCGGCTTGGCGGCCCTGGCCAGAACAGCCGCGGTCTTGGCGGCTATGGCGCTGGCGGCCTTTGCCTTGGCGGCCCTTTCCTCCGCGGCCCGGGCTTCCTCGGCGGCGTTCGCCTCGGCGATCATCTCGTTCAGGATGCGCTCGGTATATTGGCGTTCAGTCTCCTGATTCGGCATTCAGCTTTCCCTTGAGATGGCGGGCGAGATCGGAGAACGGATCGGCCGACGGGCGGTCCCTGGGCGATTGCGTCAGCGCCTCGTAGATCAGCGGCACCTGGCGCACCGCAATGTCGAGCTCGGCGTCGGCGCCGCCCTGGTAGGCGCCGAGCAGTCGGATGTCGCGCGTGTCCTCGAAGCGCGAGATCATCGACTTCAGCCGCGTCACCAAAGCGCGCTGTTCGACGCTCCAGGCCTTGCCGGCCAGGCGCGATATGGACGACAGCGGATTGACCGGCGGATAGCGACCCTGTTCGGCGATCGCGCGGTCGAGCACGACATGGCCGTCGAGGATGCCGCGCACGGAATCGGCGACCGGATCGTTGTGGTCGTCGCCGTCGACCAGCACGGAAATGATGGCGGTGATCGAGCCCTTACCTTCAACCCCGGGGCCCTCCACGCCCGGCCCGGCGCGTTCGAGCAGCTTGGGCAGTTCGGTGAAAACCGAGGCGGGATAGCCGCGGGCGACCGGCGGCTCGCCGGTTCCCGTCGCCACCTCGCGCAACGCATGGGCGAAGCGGGTGATGGAATCCAGCACCAGGAGCACACGGTGGCCCTGGTCGCGAAAGTGCTCGGCGACGCGCATGGCGGTGTCAGGCGCGCGCCGGCGCATCATGGCGCTCTCGTCGCTGGTGGCGACGACGGCCACGGTCTTGGCCATGCTGTCGCCGATCGTGTCCTCGAGGAATTCGCGGACCTCGCGACCGCGTTCGCCGATCAGCGCCACGACGACGGTGTCGAACGCGTCGGCACCGGCCAGCATGGCGAGCAGCGTCGACTTGCCGACGCCGGAACCGGCAAAGACGCCCATGCGCTGGCCGAAGCACAGCGGCGTGAAGATGTCGATGACCTTGACGCCGGTCATGAAGGCTGTGCCGACGCGCTGCCGTGCCATGGCACCGGGCGTCGTGGCACTGCCCGACAGGTCGTCGCCCCTGATCAGCGGCGGACCGCCATCGATTGCCCGGGTGAGCGCGTCGACGGTGCGGCCGCGCCATGAGCCGTGCGGCGCGACCGCGAGCGGTCCCCGGCGGAACACGGCGTCACCGATACCGGCATCGGCGCTGCGTTCGAAGGGCGCGACGACGATCTCGTCACGGCTGATCTTGACGATCTCGCCGCGGCGCGCGCCGGCCTGGCCGCGCTGTTCGACCATGTCGCCCAGCCTGGCGAAATCGGAAAGGCCGCGCACCTTGTAGTGCGTGGGCGTGACTTCGGTGACGAGGCCGCCACGCTTGACCAGCCCGTCGGTGTTGCTGAAGCGCCTGATAACCCGTTCCAACGCGGCCAGCCGATCCTCCGGCGCCGGCTGGACCTGTCTTTCGGGTGCACGGATGGAGGACCGGTCGAGCGACATTCTACGACTTCGAGCCGAGCGTCTTGATCGCCTCGTCGGTGGAGGAATCCGTCTGCCGCATCAGGGCGGCGGTGTTCTCGAAGGCCCGCTGGACCATGATCAGCCGGGTCATCTCCAGCACCGGATTGACGTTGGATTCCTCGACGAAGCCCTGAGCGATGCCGACATCGGAACGATCGGTGACCGGCTCGGGGGTGCGCGCAGGCACGATGCCGGAATTGCCGTAGCGCACGAAATTCTCACCCGGATCGAAATTGTAGAGGCCGATCGAGCCGACGAGCTGGTCGTTCTGGCGCAGCGAGCCATCGGCGCCGGCCTTGGGCGGGCCGTTGCGGGGGTCGAGCTGGATCGGCGCGCCGCCGGCGTCGAGCACCGGATGGCCTTCGATCGACATCAGCTCGCCATTCTCGTTCATCGAGAAGCGGCCGTCGCGGGTCATGACGGTGCCGGCCGGCGTGTCGATGGCGAACCAGGCGTCGCCCTGGATGGCGAAGTCGAACGGATTGCCGGTCTCGGTCAGGGGGCCATGGGCGCCCGAAAGATAGGTCTTGCCCGACGAGGCGAAGGACACCGATTTCTGCCCGGTGCCCGACACCAGGTCCTCGAATTTCACGCCGGTGGCACGAAAGCCGACGGTGTTGGCGTTGGCGACATTGTCGGCGATCGTGTCGAGCCGGCGCTCGAGCGCCATCTGCGCGGAAAGGGCGACGTAGAGACTGTCTTGCATGATCAGAACTTCAACTTCTGCATGGCCATCATCAGGTCGGTGGAAATGCCCACCGTGACCGGCTGAGCGAAGAGCACGCTGACCGACGTCACGGCCGTCGAGGTTGGGTTGTTGATCTCGTACATGCTGGTGAAGCGGGTGAGGAACTTGGTGAGCTTCGCGGGATCGGTGAAATCCGTGAGGTCGAGCTTCTGCTCGAACAACTGCGCCTGCTTGTCGATGTCGGCGGTGGCGAAGGAATCAGGCAGCCCCAGCGCGGTGCGCACGACGCTTGCAAGGGCCGTGTCGGCCAGCACGTCGTACCAGCTGGTGATGTCAGGCGCCTTGCGCTGGAAATAAAGCGCCAGCCGCACGCCCTCATTGGTCTGACCGGCATCCTCCTCAAGGGTCTGGCGCAGGTACTTATCGACGGTCGGCTGCTGCGCAGGATTGATGGTGGTGGCGTTCTCGCCATTGGCTTCGAAATTGAAGGCCACAGCCAGTCCTGCGTAAGCTGGGTTCGTCTGCTTGTTGGCGACGCTGTCAGGGTCGCTCACCTTACTTTGTAGGACCTGCTTGATCAGGTCCTTGTCCTCGGTCGCCGAGTCCAGACCGTATGCGGCCAGGGCATAGGTGTAGAGCCGGCTGTTCGACATCAGATCGTCGACGGACTTCACCTTGGTGATGTTGGCGAGGTAGTAGGTCGTCTCGCCCTTCACATAGTCCGAATTCGGGTCGAGGCCAGCGATCTGCGCCTGCGTGGCGTAGTTCTTCGTCACCAGCTGCTGCGCCTTGTTGTAGATGGTGGCGTCGGCGCCGTTGGCGGCGAAATTGAAGGCGCTGACGAACGCGGCATAGCGCTTGTCGGTCAGCTTGTTGGCAAAGCTGTTGGAATCCGAAACGCCTTCCTTGAGCGCCTTGACCATGAAGGCCTTGGCGTAATCCATGTCCTCCAGTCCGTAGGCCTTCATGGCATATTTGAACAGCCGGTCATTGTTGACGAAATCGTCGATCGATTTCACCTTGGTAATGTTGGCGAGATAATATTGGGTGTCGCGATCGACCGTCGGCTGCTGCTCGATGCGGTCGATAGACTTGGCGATGTCCTTGGTGATCAACTGATAGCTGGTAAAGGTACTGAGCAACGTCATGCCTCCGGCCGAAGCTTAATGTCGCGACAATAACCTCACTTCCTTGCGCGAAACTGAACCGCCCAACATTCGGCTCCATGGCCGCCCGGATTCAAGCCTCACACAAGGCACGGGGACTATCCCTTGCAGCTGACGTGAAATGCGGAAGGACCTGCCGTGGGCATTCTCATTGGACTTGTGGTGACGCTCGGCTGCGTCCTTGGCGGCTTCATGGCCATGGGCGGGCATCTGCACGTGCTGGTCCAGCCTTGGGAAGCCGTGGTCATCTGTGGCGCCGCGCTGGGCACCTTCCTGGTCGCCAACCCGATGAAGACGGTCAAGGATACCGGCAAGGGCATTCTTGAAGCCTTCAAGCAGGCGGTGCCGAAGGAACAGGATTATCTGGAAACGCTCGGCGTGCTGCACAGCCTGATGCGCGAATTGCGCTCGAAGTCGCGCAGCGAGGTCGAGGCGCATATCGACAATCCGGAAGAATCAGCCATCTTCCAGGCCTTTCCGACGGTGCTCAAGAATCACGATCTGATGAATTTCATCTGCGACTACTGCCGCATCATCATCATCGGCAATGCCCGCTCGCACGAGATCGAGGCGCTGATGGACGAGGAGATCCAGACGATCCGCTCCGACAAGATGAAGGCCTATCACGCGCTGGTCGCGGTCGGCGACGGCCTGCCGGCGCTGGGCATCGTCGCCGCGGTGCTCGGCGTCGTCAAGGCGATGGGCGCACTCGACCAGTCGCCGGAAATCCTTGGCGGCCTGATCGGCGCCGCCCTTGTCGGCACCTTCCTCGGCATCTTCCTGTCCTATGCCGTGGTCGGGCCCGTCGCCACCAAGATCAAGACGGTGCGCGAGAAGAAGAACCGCCTCTACATCATCGTCAAGCAGACGCTGCTCGCCTACATGAACGGTGCGCTGCCGCAGGTGGCAATCGAATTCGGCCGCAAGACCATCTCATCCTATGAGCGGCCAACCATCGACGCCGTCGAGCAGAGCACGATGAACACCGGCGGCGCCGAGAAGAAGGCCGCTTGAGCGATGCACGACAGATCGGTGCCGACACGGTCATGACCAGTCCAGGCAGCCCCGCGCAAGCGCGTTCGTTGATCATCGAGCGTCTGGTCGGCGACAGCGGCGAGGCCGCCCAGGTCATCGGTACTGGCCGGGCCATGGCCGAGCGCGCCGCGCCGCTGTTGCAAAAGAGCCTGACCAGTGAGCTCGGCGTTCCGGTCACCGTCGATCTCAGGGGTGTCGAGGTCAGCCGCGTCGCGGAGGCGCGCTCGCGTGCCGGCGATACGTTTGCCATGACCATCGTGGCATCATCCACGTCTTCTGATGCCATGACCCTGGTGATCGATGCGCCGGCGATAGCGATCATGGTCTGCACGCTGTTCGGCGGCGACCCGGAGACGCCGGCATCGCCGATCGAGCGTGAGCTGTCGCAGATCGAGGTTGATGTCTCGACCATGCTGTTTCAGCAGGTCGCGCAGGCCCTGAACGGATCGGGGCGGCGCTCGCTCGACCTGCGTCTGCCCGTACCGCGGGCGATGTCGGGCGCCGAAGCCAAACGGCACGTTTTACGAGATGGCGCGGCACTGCGCATCGTTCTTGGCATATCGACGCCAGCTGACAGCGGCACCGTCACGGTGACAATGCCGCAGCGCATCGTGCTGGCCAGCCGCGACAGCGCTGCGAACGCCGGCGGGGATGACCACGGCCCGAGCTGGCGAGAGCGCTTTTCGGAAGAGGTGATGCGCTCGACGGTGGCGCTCGAAGCCACCATGCCGCTGGCGCGGCTGACGCTTGGCGACCTCGCCAGTCTCGAAGTGGGCCAGGTCATCGACTTCGACGAAACGGCGCAATCACGGGCGCGCCTCAGCGCGCGCGGCCAGACGCTGTTCGTATGCGAGTTCGGCAAACTGGGGCAGAATTACACCGTCCGAATCAGGCATCCTTTCGATGCCGGGCAGGATTTCATCGATGGGCTCATGCCGGCCGGTGCCGGGCGCGCCTGAGCTTTTGGAGACGACGCATGGCCAAGACCAAAGTGGAAGCAGAGCTCGACCAGCCGGACGAGCAGCTCGATCGCGCCATCGAGGAATTGCGCGGGGTTCTGCATGAGGAGGAGCAGCGCCCGGATGCGGCGTTCAGGGCGGCGCGGGCGCCAATTCGAACGTCATCATGAACATCCCCGTCGATGTCCAGATCATCCTCGGCAGCACCGAGATGGCGGTTGCCGACCTGATGGCGCTGCAGAAGGGCTCGACCGTGGCGCTCAACCGCCGCATCGGCGAACCGGTCGACGTCGTGGTCAATGGCCGCAAGATCGCGCGCGGCGAGATCACGGTGCTTGAAAGCGACCCCTCGCGCTTCGGCATCAGGCTGACCGAAATCATCGCCGGCACGAAGGGCGCCTAAATATGGCTGGTGGGGCTTGCCGGTTGCAGTGGAGGCGAGAGGCAGCATGACGCCGCTGACGACCCTGACGCGTGCACAGAAGGCGGCCGCCATATTGGTGGCGATGGGCAAGCCGTCCGCCAGCCGCCTCTTGAAATTCTTCAAGCAGGAAGAGCTGAAGGCGCTGATCGAGGGCGCCCGGCTGCTCAGGACCATTCCGCAGAGCGATCTCGAGCGCATCGTCGCCGAATTCGAGGCCGAGTTCACCGAAGGGGCTGGCCTGCTCGATTCCGCCGACAGGATGGACACCATCCTCAACGAATCGCTGTCGCCCGAAGAGATGAGCGCCATCATGGGCAACAAGAAACCGGAGGCGGCACCTGAAGGGCCGCCGCCGATCTGGCCCGATCTCGAAAAGCTCGAACCCTCGCGGCTCGGCACCTTCCTGACCGGCGAACATCCGCAAACGGCGGCCATGGTCCTGTCGAAGCTGGCGCCGCAGGCGGCGGCGAGTGTGCTTTTGACGCTGACGAAACCGATGCGCGGCGAAATCATCAAGCGCATGGTGACGATGGCCAATGTTCCGGACGCCGCTGCCCGGATCGTCGAGAACCGACTGCGCGCCAGCGTGCTGGCGGAAACCTCGACCAAGGACACTTCGGCCGGGCAGGCGCGCGTCGCCAGCGTGCTCAACGAGCTGGACAAGCCGCTGCTCGAGGAGGTCATGCAGGATCTGGAAGCCGCCGGCACGCCCGACCTCGACGGTGTGCGAGCCCGTCTGTTTGCTTTCGACGACCTGCCGCTGCTCACCCAGAAGGCGCGCGTGCTTTTGTTCGACGGGTTGTCGACCGAGCTTGTCACTCTGGCGCTGCGCGGCACGTCGGCCGCGCTCGCCGAATCGGTGCTGTCGGCGATCGGCGCACGGTCGCGGCGCATGATCGAAGCCGAACTCGGACAGGGGTCGGAAGGGATTCCTCTCGCCGACATCATGACCGCGCGCAAGACCATCGTGACGACGACGATCCGGCTGTCGCGTGAAGGCGCATTCGAACTTCCCGCGACGCAGAACGCCGCCTAAGGCATGTCAGACGCCACCGACAAGGACTCCAAAACCGAAGAGGCGACGGAAAAGAAGGTCCGCGACACCATCGAACAGGGCAAGCTGCCCCATTCGAGGGAAACCGCGATCCTCGCCTCCTTCGTCGCCATACTGGTGTTCACCGTCTTCTATGCCAAGGACGCGGTCATCAACCTCGGCATGTTCCTGTCGATGTTCCTCGAAAAGCCCGAGGCCTGGCCGATGGACACCGAGACCGATGTCATCGCGCTCTACAAGCTCGTCCTGCTGGAAGTGGGCCGCGCCCTTATTAGCCTGCTGGTGCTTTTGACCGTTGCCGGCATCGGCGCCTCGGTGCTCCAGAACATGCCGCAATTCGTCGGCGAGCGGATCAGGCCGCAGCTTTCGCGCATTTCGATCACCAAGGGTTGGACCCGGATGTTCGGTGCCCAGGGCTGGGTCGAGTTCCTGAAATCCCTGGCAAAGGTCGGCTTCGCCATCGCCGTGCTCACCTTCACGCTGTCGGAGGATCACCGCAAGCTGCTTGCCGGAATGATCACCAATCCCGTCGCTTTCGGCCTCGTCATCCGCGGCATCGCGGTCGACATACTGGTGGCGATCGTCTTCGTCATGGGACTGATCGCGGCGATCGACATCGTCTGGTCGCGCTTCCACTGGAAGCAGGACCTGCGCATGAGCAAGCAGGAGGTCAAGGACGAGTTCAAGCAGTCCGAGGGCGACCCGATCATCAAGTCGCGGCTGCGCTCGCTGGCGCGCGACCGGGCGCGCAAGCGGATGATGACGGCGGTGCCGCGCGCGACGCTGATCATCGCCAACCCGACCCACTTCTCGATCGCGCTGAAATACGTGCGCGACGAGGATTCGGCACCGCTGGTGGTGGCCAAGGGGCAGGATCTGGTGGCGCTGAAAATCCGCGAGATTGCCAAGGAGCACAACATCCCGATCTTCGAGGACGTGGCGCTCGCCCGCTCCATGTACAAGCAAGTTTCGGTCGATAATGTGATCCCGTCGCAATTCTACCAGGCCGTCGCCGAACTGGTGCGGATCGTCTACTCGAAAAAGGCTGAGCGCAGACAGATTTCATGAACCGCCAACCGCACGCAAAATCCCGCGAGATCATCGTCGCCAGCGCCATCGAGCAAGTGGTCGGCGAACTGAGGCTGATCGATGTCGCCGACTACATCGCCTTCATCCGGCTGGAGCATTTCGCCTGCCTGTCGGACCTGGTCGATTCAGCGGTGGAGCTGTTCTTCATGCCGGGCACGCTCAGGCTCGGCCATGGCGGCGAGGCGCATGTCGACTGGACCGGCAGCCCGCGCATCGTGCTCGACCTGGAACTGCGGCCACCCGGTGTGACTGTCTATTTCCAGCTGACGCTGAGCGAGGCCGGCAACTCGGTCGCGGTCAATTACGTGTCGTTCGAAAAGCCCGGGGAGAACCCTGAGCACAACACGGCACTGCTCGAGGCGGTGATCGAGCAGGCTCGGATCCGTAGAGTCGAGCCTCTGGCTTTCTGAAGCGCCTTTGTCAGGCGACGCAATTACTCGATCAGACCGAGCCGCAGCGCTTTGGCGACCGCCTGGTTGCGGTTGACGGCGTTGAGCTTCTGCGTCGACTGCGTCAGATACTGGTTGGCCGTGTGCACTGACAGTTTCAGCAGCCGCGCGATTTCTTCGCTGGTGTTGCCGTTGGCGGTCAGCTTCAGGCATTCGAGTTCGCGCTTGGAAATGGCGCGCATCCTGCCGGTGTCCCCGGGACGGATACGCGCGACGGCGGCGAACAGGGAAAAGCAGCGGGCGTGGATCTCGTAGAGCGTATCCTGCGGCAGCGCGATCTCCGATCCCAGGAAGACGACGAGGCCGCATTGGCCGCGATCGGCGTGGACGGGAAAGGCGATGCCGCTGGTGCCGGGCGCCAGCGGCGCCATCTGTGCGGTCCAGGCGAGATTGCCGAACATTTCAGCCATCGCCGCCATGCCGTCATCCGTCCACCAGCGCGGCTCCGTCGAGTTGTGGGTGTGGCGCACGATCTCCTCGCCATTGGCGCCCGAGATGAACTTGCTCGCCACGGCAATGCCGGGATAGTCGGAATCGAAACACGGCACCAGCCGCGCCCGCTCCGGCGACGGGCTGACGAAGTACAGGCCGAAGGCCGAGGCATTGATGTCGACGGATATCCAGCGGCAGCGGCGCACGGCATCGGGAACGGTGACGGCGTGATGCGTTTCGGAGCCGAGCGAGAAGGCGCCGAAGGGGCTGCGCTGCTCGTTGAAAAGGGCCTCCGCGGCGTCCTTGATGTCGGCGTGTTTCAAATGATGCCACTCCTTATCGCCGTTGCGATGGCCATCGCGCGGTTCGAGGCCGCGAATTTCTGGATGGCGTGGGTGATGTAGCTGTTGACGGTGTTGGACGACACGCCAAGGATGACGGCCACCTCGTCGGTGGTCTTGCCTTCCGAAACCCAGAACAGGCATTCGCGCTCACGATCCGACAGTGGATCCTGCATCGCAGCCGCGGCGATCAACTGCGGGATATGCGAGAGCGCGTAGCAGCATTTCAGCTGTGCCCTCATCAGCGCCGGCTGGTCGATCTGGCCAGCCGTCGCCGCCGAGAACAGGGCGAACAGGCGCTGGCGGCCGACATTCAGCCTGAGCGAATAGATCTCGGCATGGCCGAGCACGTCGAGAAGGCGGGCCTCTTCGCCGGAGACCAGTCCGTCGGCATCCGGTGCCTCTGCCGCCACCAGCGGTCGTGGGCGGATGCCGGGCGCCACCGTGAGCGCGCCCTGGGCAAGGCTGGCGATCAGCCGCTTGCCGGTCAGTTCGATGGCGTCGAAGATCCAGTTCGACGAGACGATGCGCGCGTCATTGCGATCCTGGTCGTGGACGATGGCAACCAGCATGTAGCTGTCGGCGCCGATCTCGGCGGTCAGCTCCATGAAGAAGCTGGTCAAATCACCGCGCGACGTCAGGCGCGAGCCCAATGTATCGGATTGAAGAAGCGCGGCGGGACTGCTCATTCTTGTTGCTTTTGGCCGGAATCGTTTCTGCTGTCCGGATGCTGGAGGCCAGCCGCCGAACCCTAAAAACGCGTTACTTTCACGAGACGCACACGAGGCGCGGGGCCGCGCCAATCAGACGGAATCCGTTCAGGGAACGCGAAGACATCCGCGTCTGGCGCCGGAACATTCCGGAACGTGAGACTTTGGGTGGTCGCCGCGCCCCCCGAGGACCGGCTGATTCGGGTCTAATCTACCCGCAGATGAATCCGACATCAAACGCGATTTGACAAAATCGAATCCGGTGGACTCGCGTGCGACTCAGAAGCAGGCGAGAGGGCCGGTTTCATTGTTTCAGGACACCTCATTCGCCGACATGAACCCGACATCAAAAAGCCAGAGGGTGTTGTGGGACTGCCGTATCGAGGGCCGATCGATTCCGGTAGGTTTTCGCTGATCAACAGGGGTGGGCTTCCCTTCGATCGGACTGGGCAGGGGTGGCGGCGCTTGTTTCGCAGCCATCGGCATGGGGGTGATCATGAAGCAGGTTTTCCTGGCGTTCACGGTGATGCTTGTGGTTCTTGCCGGTGCGGCAGCGCCCGCCAAGGCCGAGCCAATCGTCACCTATGCGCTCGACAACGGGCTGCAAGTGGTGCTGGTGCCCGACCATCGCGCGCCGAAGGTGGTGATGAACCTGCGCTATCGCGTCGGGTCGATGAACGAACCTGCCGGTCGCTCTGGCTTCGCGCATCTGTTCGAGCATCTGATGTTTTCCGGGACGCCGGCCTGGCCGAACGTGTTCGGCGCCCACGCCGCATTGGGCAACGAGATCAATGCCTGGACCACCGAGGACGGCACCGTGTTCTATGTCGACGGTCTGTCGTCGTCGCTGCCGATGATCCTGTCGCTGGAGGCCGACCGCATGGCCAATCTCGGCCGCTCGGTGACGCAGGCCAAGCTCGACCTGCAGCGTTCGGTGGTCAAGAACGAGATGCGCCAGAACGTGCTCGACAAGGCCGGCGCATCCGGCTGGGAAGCCTTCTGGTCCGGGCTGTTTCCGAAGCCGCATCCCTATAGCCGCATGGTCATCGGTTCGGTCGCCGACCTCGATGCGGCGACGCTCGACGATGTCAGAGGCTTCTTCAACACCTACTATCTGCCCAACAATGCGGTGCTGGTGCTGGTCGGCGATCTCAAGGTCGATGACACCAAGGCGCTGATTGCGGACACGTTCGGCCGGATACCGCGCGGCGCCGACGTGGCGCGGCCCGCCATTCCGGAACCGACCCAGGCGCGGCTCAAGCTGGTGCTCGAGGATCGCCTGCCGAGCCCCGTCGTGGTGGTCGGCTTCAGCGGCCCGGCGGCGCAGTCGCCAGACAATGGCCCGCTCAGCATCGCCGCCGAACTGCTCGGCAATGGCGACTATGGATTTCTGCGCAACCGGCTGGTCTCGCAACAGGGCATCGCCACCTATGCCAGCGCGAGCTGGACGGGCGGCCTGCTTGGCGGCCGCTTCACCTTCGAGGCGGGCGCGGCGGCAGGCGTGACGCCGGAAGCGCTCGAGAGCGCGATGAAAGCGGCGTTCACGGATTTCCAGAAGACGCCGCTCGATCCGGCTGATGTCGAGCGCGCGCGCAACGGCATATTGCAGGCGGCGCGGCTGGGCAACGAGGCGCTGAAGGATCGCGCCGGCACCGTCTCCTACAATGCCGACATTCTCGGCGACGCACAGAGCGCGCTGGTCGACGATCCGCGCGTCAGGAATGCCAGCGTGGCGGAAGTCGAAGCGACGATCAAGCGGCTGTTGAAACCGGAAGACGCCAGCGTGCTGGTGCTGAAGCCCGGTCCGCGCGGCGGTTATCCCGACGCGCTGATCGGTTCGTCCGGAACGCCACAGCCTTTTACGGCACCGGAGCGGGTGGCGATCGACATCCCGAAGCATCCGGCCGGGCAAGCGCCTTCGGCGGTGTTGCCCGCCATGGAAACGGCGACGCTCTCCAACGGCATCAAGCTCGTCCACTACACCATGCCGGAAGCGCCGATGGTCTATGTGGCGGCGAGTGCCGAAGGCGGCTGGAACAGTGTGCCGGAGGGCAAGGAAGGGTTGCTGGAACTGGCCGCAAGCATGGCGACGCGGGGTGCGGCCGATCGCGGCGCGGCCGACTTCGCCAAGGCGACCAGCGATATCGGTGCGGGGATCGGCTATCAGGCCGGCGCGCTGGCCACCACGATGACGCTTGGCGTGCCGCCGGAAAAATTGGATCAAGGTCTCGGCCTGCTTGCCGACGCGGTGCTGAAGCCGCGTTTCGACAAGACTGAATGGACCGTGCTGATGGCGCAGACGGTCGACTGGCTGAACGGGCGCGAGGCGGATCTGCCTGGTGTTGCCGGCCGCGCGGCAAAGACGGCGCTTATTCCGCAGGTACCGGGCAAGGCCGCGGTCGACTGGTCGGCGAAGGCGCTGGCGTCGATCTCGCTCGACGAGGCCAAAGCCGCGTTCAAGGCGGAGTTCACGCCCAAGGCGGTGACCTTCTACAGCGTCGGCCCGATGCCGGTCGCCACCGTCGCGGCCGGCCTTGAAAAAGCATTCGGCACATGGACAAGCGATGCCATCGGCTATGCTGTCGAACCGTCGCCGGCGGCGCATTTCAACAGCGGTCAGAAGGTGCTGCTGGTGCCTGAACCCGGCGCCAGCCAGTCGGCGCTGTTCGTGGCGCGGCCGGCGCCCGGCACCGACGAAGGCGAGCGCGCTGAATCGACCGCGGTCGCCAATCTGCTTGGCGATGATTTCTCCAGCCGGCTGAATTCGGTGATCCGCGAGGAGAAGGGCTATTCCTATGGCGTGTCGAGCTATCTCATGAGCCCGATGAAGGCCGGCTCGGGACTGGTCGTGGCAACCACCGTCGAGCGGGCCAACACCGGTCCGGCGATCACCGAGATCCTGAAAGGGTTTGCCGGCCTGACCACCTTGCCGGTGGCGCAGGACGAGGTCGACCGCACGGTAACGGTCTATCGCCGGGCACTGGCCGGGTCGGCGGAGACCTCGGCAGGTCTGTTCGGTTCGCTGATCTCAGCAGTCGGCAGCGGTTCGACGCTCGAAGATCAACAGAACCGCATGACGGCGCGTACCCGGCTGACGCTCGATGCCGTGCAGAAACAGGCGCTGTCATTGTCGTCGCTCGACCCGTCGCTGATCGTCGTTGCCGGTGATCCCGACGTGGTCATGCCACAGCTTGCCGCGATCGGCCTCAAGGAGGTCGAGATCGTCAAGCGTGACGAGGCGGGCGAGCAGACGGCCATGCGGGCGCTCGACCTTCTCGGCGGCAACAGCCAGGCGCCGCTATCCGCTTCACCGTGGCGGGTCGGCGATGGCGGCACCACGCGAGCGGTGCACACTTGCGCTGACGCCAAGGACTGCGGCGCGCAAATCCATGCCGATTGATCGGCTCGATGCGCGGCCGCCGGCCGCGCTTAAATCTTGTTATCTTTGGTTTCGGGGGAAACGATGAGCGATTCATTTCGGGAAGTTACGTCAGTCTCGTGGTTCGGGCGGATCAAGCGCGCGGTCGGCGGGGTCATTTTCGGCCTGCTGCTGATCGTGCTGATGGTGATCGGGCTGTTCTGGAACGAGGGTCGCGCCGTGCAGACGGCGCGCTCGCTGGCCGAGGGCGCCGGCGCCGTGGTCTCGATCAATGCCGACAGCGTCGATGCAGGCAATGACGGAAAGCTGGTGCATGTCAGCGGGCCGGTGACGGCGGATAGCGGCCTGTCGGATCCGGATTTCGGCATTGCCGCGCAAGGGCTGCGCCTGTCGCGCAGCGTCGAGATGTATCAGTGGAAGGAAGAATCCAAATCCGAGACCACCAAGAAGCTTGGCGGCGGGGAGGAGACGGAGACCACCTACAGCTATTCGAAAGTGTGGGACGACAAGCAGATCGATTCATCGGACTTCAAGAAGCCGGACGGCCATCAGAATCCGCCGATGGCGATCCACAGCCGCGCCTTCCAGATTCCACAGGGCAAGCTCGTCGCCTTCGATCTCGATACACCGGTGCTCGACCGCATCGACGGCGACAAGGAGTACTCGCTGTCGGCCAGTCAGTCGGCGGCGATCAAGGCCGCCTATACCGGGACGAAGCCGCTCAGCATCGTTGACGGCAAAATCTATCTCGGCAGCGACAACACAACACCTGCGCTGGGCGACTACCGTATCAGCTACGAACTGGCGCCGCTCGGCGTGGTCAGCATCGTGGCGCGCCAGGCCGGCAGCCGGTTCGAGTCCTACCAGACGCAAGCGGGCGATGCGCTGCTGATGGTCGATACCGGCCAGGTGCCGGCCGACAAGATGTTCGCCGAGGCTGTCAGCGCCAACACGCTGATCACCTGGCTGTTGCGCGCCGGCGGCTTGTTGTTGCTGACGATCGGCTTCGCCCTGTTCCTCAGCCCGATCGGCGTGATCCTCGACGTGATCCCGTTCCTCGGCAGCATGGCGCGGATGGGAACCGGCATCATCGCCTTCTTCCTGGCGATCCTGGTCGGCACGACGACAATCGCGATTGCCTGGTTCTGGTATCGGCCGGTGCTGGCGGCGGGCATATTGGCGGCGGGCGTCATCGCAGCGGCGGCAGTCTACTATCTCGGCCGCTCACGCAGGGCTGCCGCACCAACGGCCGCGCCGAGCACCGGCGCCGCAACGTAGCTTGCAAAAAAGGGCGGTCATGCCGCCCCCTTTCTTCGCTATCAGCCCTTGGTTTGCGAGCCGGCTTACCGGTCCTCGAAACCGGTCAGCACGCCGACGGCGTTGATGCCGATCTCCTCGACGGCATAGCCGCCTTCCATGACGAACAGCGTCGGCAAGCCGAGCTTGGCGATGCGGCGGCCGATCTTGGGATAGTCCGGGCTTTTCAGCTTGAACTGGCTGATCGGATCCTTCTCGAAAGTGTCGACGCCGAGCGAGACGATGACGATGTCGGGCGCGTAGGCGGCGAGCCTGGCGCAAGCGTCCTCCAGCGAGGCGTTCCAGGCGTCCCAGTCGGTACCGAACGGCATGGGATAATTGATGTTGAAGCCTTCGCCCGCGCCGGCACCGCGTTCGTCGGCATGGCCGAGGAAGAACGGGTATTCGACCATCGGATCGCCATGCAGGTTGAGGACCTGCACGTCGGCGCGGTCATAGAAGATTTCCTGCGTGCCGTTGCCGTGGTGGTAGTCGACGTCGAGGATGGAGATGCGTTTGGCGCCCTGGTCGAGGAACCACTGCGCGGCGACGGCGGCGTTGTTGATGTAGCAATAGCCGCCCATGAACCCGGCGCCGGCATGGTGGCCAGGCGGGCGGCAGAGCGCGAACGCCGACCTCTCGCCGCCCTTGACCAGGCCGGCCGCGGTCAGCGCCACGTCATAGGACGACTTGATCGCGGCCCATGTGCCTTCGACGAAAGTGGCGCCGGCATCGAAGGAATAGTAGCCGAGCAGCGCATCGACGCGCTTTGGCGGCACGTCGCCGCGCAGGCCGCGCGTCGGCCAGGTGAAGGGCATGGCCGTGCCCTCGTGACCTGAGGCCACCCATTGCGGCCAGACCGTCGGCAGGAAGTCGATATAGTCTGATTTGTGGATACGCTTGGCGGCGGCAAGGTCATGCTCGAGCGGCAGGACGATCGGTCCGAGCTTCTCGCTTTCGACCCGTGCCTTGATGAATTCGGCCCGAGAGGGCTTCTCGAAACCCGGCACGATGGCCGATGTGACCAGTTCCATCTGGCCGGCATGGCCAGCATGAAGCGGCGAATAGACAGTCTTCATAAAATTCCTCTCGAAATGCGAAATCAGTCAAGGTTGAGATAGGGGTTCACCAGAGCCAGCCACATGGCTTCGACATCGTCCTCGATGAGGTCGAATGTCCTGCGATCTCTCTTCAGTCCGACAAGCCGGCAGGCGTGCCCGACCTCCATCATCACCAGGCCGAGCCGTTTGGCGATCTTGTCTTCGAGAGCAGGATTCACATGCCGCAGCCAGGCGGCGTAAAGCGCGATGATCTGCTCGTCATATTCGTCCTGGATAGGCCTGAGATCGGCGTTGCCGGATATCGCCTCGATCACCGGCATCAGGGTCGCGTTTTCGAGATAGATGCTGGACGTGTCGATGAAAAGCTTGCGCACCTCGCGCCGGAATTCTTCGCGGTTGGTGGGCCGCGGGACCTTGATGCGCTTCTCGATCACCTCGGGAAAGGAGGACAGCCAGCGCCTGGCGAGGTCCAGAAGAATGGCTTCCTTGTTGGGAAAGTATTGGTAGACCGAACCGACCGACAGGCCGGCGCGCTGGGCAATGGCGAGCGTCGTCGGCGTCCTGGTTCCTTGCTCCCGCGTCAGGATAAGCGCCGCGTCGAGAATGCGGTCGACCACCTTGCTCGACCGTTGCTGCCGCGGCTGCTTGCGCGGTTCGAGCGCTATTTTGGTTTTGCGGTCGAGACTGCGCTTCACTGCTTGATGCCCTCGTTCCCCGCTCGGTCTGAACACAGGCGCAGGGTGCTGTCCACAATACATTCTAAATTCGGCATGTTGACAAACGCGAATAATCAGTCGCATTCTTTATCCACGCTGTCCCCAGGGATAACAAGGGGAATTTCGAGGGCAGCGCGCTGGCATTTGATTTTTGTCCGATGGCGCCACTCCGGTGGGGTGGCAGGCTGTTGGGCGCAGGATTGCCGGTTTCAGTCAGTCGTCAAAAGCGCGGAGTCGCGATGTCTGTCACGGGTGCGGGTCGTAGTGCGGATCTGATCGTCATCAATGGTCGTGTGCTGACCATGGACGACGACAATCCCGCCGCCGAGGCCGTTGCCGTCAAGGACGGCGCCATCGTCGCCATCGGCAGCCGCGCCGCCATCGAAGAGCTCAAGGGATCGGCCACAAAGGTGATCGACGCCAAGGGCGGTTCGGTCCTGCCCGGTTTCATCGAAGCCCATATGCACCTGTTCTCAGGAGGGGCCGAGCTCGCGCATCTTCAGCTTGGCGGTGTCCATGGCTTCGAGGCGCTGCAGAAGGCGATCCGTGACTATGCGTCGGCTAAGCCCGACGCAAAAATGCTGGTCGGACAGGGCGTCGACTACACCGTGCTCGGCAGCGAGCGGGTGACGCGCCACCATCTCGACGCCATTTTGCCCGATCGCCCGTTCTGCATGGCGGCGCCCGATCACCACACGATGTGGGCCAATACCAAGGCGCTTGAAATGGCCGGCATCCTGCAGGGCCGCGCGCTTGGTCCGGGCAATGAAATCGTCATGGGCGAGGATGACCTGGCAGCGGGCGAACTGCGCGAAGGCGAGGCCTTCGGCCCGGTGCTCGACCTTGCCGGCGAGGGCCGGGTGCGGCTGGGGCTGGCGACCGGCGGCGAGCCGGATCCGATGCCGTCCGCCGCCGAACGCGCCGCCGATCGCGACATCATGCGGCGCGGGCTCGCCTGGTGCGCGCGCCATGGCATCACCTCCATCCAGAACATGGACGGCAACCTCTACCAGCTCGAACTGCTGGCCGAGATCGAGGCCGAGGAAGGCTTGCCCTGCCGCGTGCAGATCCCCTTCCACTACAAGAATTTCATGACGCTCGACATACTCGACAAGGCGTCCGTCATGGCCGAGCGCTACAACAGCGAGTGGCTGTCGTCGGGCATGGTCAAGGTGTTCTATGACGGCGTGCTCGATTCCTGGACGGCTGTCATGGTCGAGCCCTACGCCGACCGTCCGGACTGGGTCGGCGAGCCGCTGTTCACACCCCAGCAGTTCATCGATCTGGCGGTCGCCATCGACAGGCGTGGCCTGCAGATCGCGGTGCACTCGATCGGCGATGGTGCCGTGCGGGCCGTGCTCGACGGTTACGAGGCAGCGCAAAAGGCCAATGGCAAGCGCGACAGCCGGCATCGCGTCGAGCACATCGAAGTCACCACCACATCGGACGTGCCGCGTTTCGCCGAACTCGGCGTCATCGCCTCGATGCAGCCGTCGCATCCGCCCGGGGCCATGGATTTCCCGCTGGAGCCGACCGTGTCGCGTATCGGGCCGGCCCGCTGGCCGCTTAGCTATGCCTGGCGAACATTGAAAGACGCCGGCGCCCATGTCGTGTTTGCCTCGGACTGGCCGGTGGCGCCGATCGACCCGATCCTGAGCATCCAGGCGGCAGTGATGCGCAAACCATGGGCAGAAAGCGACCCCGACCAGAGTTTCTCGCTGCATGAATCGCTCGCCGCCTACACGGTCGAGGGCGCCTATGCCGAATTCGCCGAGCACCGCAAGGGCACGCTGAAATCGGGCTATATGGCCGATCTGGTGGTCCTGTCTGATGATATCGAGAAGACGGCGCCGGACAATTTGCACAAGCTGCGCCCGGTGACGACGATCTGCGGCGGCAAGGTCACCTACCAGGCCTGACGATGGCACGAGACTTGCCAGCCAAATGACTGACTGAACTGTGATTCAATGCCGGGCTTGCCAACCTACCGGGCGTGTGGTCACATCGAACAGGGGAACAGCTCCGCCAGCAAGAGCGGGGTCAACAGTGAGGCGTAATCGTGCCGGACAAACCGGATCGAAATGCGATTGAAGTAGTAAACGTCAGCAAAATTTTCGGATCGGGTGAGGGGCAGGTCGCTGCCCTCGACAAGGTCTCGGTATCCATTCGCGAGAACGAGTTCTTCACGCTGCTGGGACCGTCCGGCTGCGGCAAGACCACCCTTTTGCGGCTGATCGCCGGCTTCGACTTTCCAACCGCCGGTGAGATCCTGCTCTACGGCCAGGACATCGCGCCATTGCCGCCCTTCAAGCGGCCGGTCAACACCGTCTTCCAGTCCTACGCGCTGTTCCCGCACATGACCGTGGCCGACAATATCGGCTTCGGCCTGGAGATGCTCGGCAAGCCCAAGGCCGAGATCAAGGCGCGCGTCGCCGAGATGCTCAAACTGGTCAAGATGGAAGCGCTGGCGGGCCGCCGCACAGCGCAGATTTCCGGTGGCCAGCAGCAGCGCGTCGCCCTGGCCAGGGCGCTCGCGCCGCAGCCGAAAGTGCTGTTGCTCGACGAGCCGCTCTCGGCACTCGACTACAAGCTGCGCAAGGAGATGCAGATCGAGTTGAAGCGGCTGCAGCATGAGACCGGCATCACCTTCATCTTCGTCACCCATGACCAGGAAGAAGCGCTGACCATGTCGGACCGCATTGCGGTGATGTCGTCGGGCAAGATCCTGCAGGTCGGCTCGCCCTGGGATATCTACGACAAGCCGGCGGAACGCTTCGTCGCTGACTTCATCGGCGAAACCAATTTCCTCACCGCCGCCATATCGGGCACCGGCAACGGCAAGACGCGCGCGACGCTCAAATCCGGCACGACCATCGAGGCGACCGTTGCCGAAGGGTTCCAGCCGAAGGACAACGCCACCGTGGTGGTGCGGCCCGAGCATGCCAAGCTGACCAAGGACAAGGGCGACCTGTCGGGCACGGTCGAGAACATCGTCTATTTCGGCACCGACACGCATATCCATGTCCAGCTCGACAGCGGCGAGGCCTTCACCGTGCGCCAGCAGAACACGCGCAGCGCCGGCTGCGGTTTCGAGCGCGGCGACAAGGTCGGCATCCTGATCGGCAACGACGCCGCGCAAGTGCTGAGGGACTGATGGCCACCGCGGAAGAAGTCGCCAAGGCCGCGGAGCGGCGTGATGTCCGTGACCGCTGGCTGTTGTCAGCCCCAGCGCTGCTGGTCATCCTGCTCGCCGCGACCGGCCCGTTGCTGATCGTGCTCGTCTATTCGTTCCTGACGCCCGGCGCCTATGGCGACGTGAAATGGCAGTTCTCGCCCGACGCCTGGACATCGGTGTTCCTGGAACGCGACATTTTCGACGACACGCTTTCGCTCGCGGCGGCGCATGTCACCATTTTCTGGCGCTCGATCAAGCTTGCTGTAGTGACGACGCTGGCGACCTTGGCGCTCGGTTTCCCGACCGCCTATTTCATGGCGACGCGCAGCGAGAAGACCAGGGATCTCTGGCTGTTCCTGATCACCATCCCGTTCTGGACAAACCTCCTGATCCGCACCTTCGCCGTGCTGCAGATCATCCGCAACGAAGGCATCATCAACACGATCCTTTTGAAGCTCGGCATCATCTCGGCGCCGATCCAGATCCTCTACACCGACACGGCGATCCTGATCGGCATGGCCTATGTCTACCTGCCACTGATGGTGCTGCCGATCTACGCCAGCATGGAGAAGCTCGATTTTCGCCTGGTCGAGGCGGGCTATGATCTCTACGCGACACGCTTCAAGGTGCTGCGCAAGATCATTTTCCCGCTGGTCAAACCGGGTGTCATCGCCGGCTCGATCCTGGTCTTCATTCCGGCACTCGGCGCCTATGTGACGCCGAGCGTGCTCGGCGGCGGCAAGAACATGATGCTGTCCAACCTGATCGAATTGCAGTTCGGGCAGGGCCGCAACTGGCCGCTCGGCTCGGCGCTGTCGATCACGGTGATGATCATCGTCATGGTGGCGCTGCTTGCCTATGTGCGCAATGCCGGCAAGTCGGGGGTGCGTCATGGCTAGCAACTTCTCCATCAAGCACCAGCCCGGCTTCACGACGATCGCGGCGACCTGCTTTGTCGTGCTTTACCTGCCGATCGTGGTGCTGGTGATCTATGCCTTCAATGCGGCGACCTCGACCTCCGAATGGGGCGGCTTTTCACTGAAATGGTTCCAGTCGGCATACCAGAACACGCAGGTCATCGATGCGACGCTGCGCTCGTTCCAGATCGGTTCCATCGCGGCGGTGCTGTCGACGATTTTTGCCACCATGGCGGCGCTCGCCACCACGCGCACCGCCTCCTATCCCGGCCTCACCTTCAAATACGCGGCGATCAACCAGCCGCTGATGGTGCCCGAGATCGTCACCGGCGTGGCGCTGCTGATCTTCTTCTCGCGCATCAAGATCTTCACCGGCTATTCCGGCATCGGCTACCTGGTCGCCGCGCATACGGCGTTCTGCATTCCGTTCGCCTATCTGCCGATCAGGGCGCGGCTGGAGAATATGGACCTGACGCTGGAACGCGCCGCCGCCGATCTCTACGCCACGCCGTGGAAGACCTTCCGCCGCATCACGCTGCCGCTTTTGTGGCCCGGCATCCTCGCCGGCCTGATGCTGGCCTTCGTCATCTCGCTCGATGACGTGGTCATCACCGAGTTCGTCAAATCGGGCGGCCAGGACACGCTGCCCACTTACATGCTCGGCCAGATCCGCCGCGGCATCACACCCGAGATCAACGCGATATCGACCGCTTTCCTGCTGCTTTCGGTCGCGATCGTCACGTTGTTTTTCTTCGTCAGCAGGAAACGAGACTGAAACCGATAATGGGAGTTAGAACGATGAACTGGAAGACAACAGCGACCGCCATGGGGTTGGCGCTGCTCGCTTCGACGGGCCTTGCCCGCGCCGACGGCGTGCTCAACATCTACAATTGGGGCAACTACACCAGCCCCGATGTGATCAAGAAGTTCGAGGACAAATACAAAATCAAGGTGACCATCACCGACTACGATTCCAACGATACCGCGCTCGCCAAGGTCCGCCAGGGCGGTACCGGCTTCGACATCGCGGTGCCGTCGCAGACCTACGTGCCGATCTGGATCAAGGAAGGTCTCGTGCTCGAAACCGATCCCGGCAAGATGGAGAACTTCAAGAACGTCGCGCCGGAATGGGCCAATCCCGACTTCGATCCCGGCCGCAAATATTCGGTGCCGTGGGCGCTGGGCACCGTCGGCGTCGTTGTCAACACTGACACCTACAAGGGACCGGCCGACAGCTGGGGCATCATCTTCAACACGCCGGACGAGTTGAAGGGCAAGGTCAATGTCGTTCCCGAGATGAATGACGTCATCTTCGCGGCGATCAAATATGTCGGTGGCCAGCAGTGCACCACCGACAAGGCGGTGTTGAAGAAGGTGCGTGATACGCTGGTCGCGGCCAAGCCGAACTGGATCGCGATGGAGTACAACACCATCGAGAAGATGGGCGCCGGCGACTTCAAGGCCACCAGCGACTGGAACGGCTCGGCGCTGCGCCAGCGGCTGGCCAATCCGGCCATTCACTACAATTATCCGAAGGAAGGCTTTGGCCTGTGGAGCGACAATGTCGTCGTTCTGAAGGAAGCCAAGAACGTCGACAACGCCAAGCTCTTCCAGAACTTCATCATGGATCCGGAAAACGCGGCAGGCCTGTCGGCCTTCCACCGCTATGCTAACGCCATCACCGGCTCGGACAAGTACATGCCGGCCGACATGAAGGACGCGCCGGAAGTGGTCATCCCGGCCGACGCCAAGCCGCATGCCGAGCTGCAGCTGATGTGCCCGCCGGAGACGCAGGAACTCTACACCAAGATCTGGACCGAACTGCAGAAGTAATCGCTGCATGCCGGACCCGGCGGCCAGGGCATGATGCCGAAAAGTGTGAAACGGTTTTCTCGGACAAACGGGTACCCGTTTGTCCAGGCATCATGCCCTATCTCTCTCTGACTTGGAGACGGATTCAGATTTCAGGTCGAACCGACCTGAAATCATCCGTCTCTAGGCCGCCGGGTCCTTTCTGTTTCCGGGAATGCCCTTCATGGACTCCTATCGCAACAGCGATCCGCGGCCGCCGATCATGCACGGCTCGCCGCCCGCCATGGTGCCGCCGAAGCTCGACTGGGACCGGCCGCCATGGAACCGCTGGGCGTTCCAGCACATCAGGGAGATTCTGCCGACCGCCGAAGTCTGGCGCGGCAATGGCCATCGCCACCGTCTCGAACGCGCCGAGGTCGATCTTGACGCTTTGCCGGTCGAGGACAGCGAGGGCAGGCCTTCGACGCTCGCCGGGTTGCTCGACGAGACCTATACGGACGGCTTCCTCGTGCTCAAGCACGGCAAGGTCGCCTATGAGCGCTACTTCAACGGCATGGACGAGCGCGCGCTGCATCTGTCGCAGTCGATGGCGAAATCAGTTACCGGTTCGGTGTTCGGCATATTGGCCGGGCGCGGCCTGATCGATCCGGCCAGGCCGGTGACCGACTATCTGCCGGAACTCGGCGCCACCGGCTGGGCCGGCGCCAGCGTTCAGCATGTGCTCGACATGACGACGGGCGTGCGTTTCTCCGAAGAATATACCGACCGCTATTCCGACATCGGCCAGGTCGATGTCGCCACCGGCTGGAAGCCGGTGCCGCCGGGCAGCGATCCGGACTTCCGCTGGCCCTCGCATATGTTCGAGCTGATCCTCGGCCTGAAGGACACTGTCCGCCCGCATGGCGCCCAGTTCGAATACCGCTCGATAGAGACCGACGTGCTCGCCTTCCTCATGGAACGGGTGACCGGCAAGCGGCTGGCGCAGCTGGTGTCGGAAGAACTCTGGCAAAAGCTCGGCGCCGACGAAAGCGCCTGCTTCACCGTCGACAGCGCCGGCTATGCGCTGGCCGATGGCGGCTTCAACGCCACGCTGCGCGACTATGGCCGCTTCGGCCAGATGATCCTCGACAATGGCGGCGGCATCGTGCCGGCCGACTGGATCGAGGCGACACGCAATGGCAGGCATGGCCCCGGTTTCTCCCCCAGCCTGCCGCAGGGCAGCTACCGCAACCAGTTCTGGATCGAGGATCCCAGCTCGCGCGCGCTGATGTGCCGGGGCGTGTTCGGGCAGATGATCCATATCGACTGGAACACAGGAATGGTCGTGGTGAAGCTTTCGACCTGGCCGGATTTCAGCAATCTCGCCTACTCCACGGCGACGCTGAAGGCCGTGCACGCCATCGCCGCTGCTCTGAGCTGAGCCCCCATAAGAAACGACATGGAAGGAAACGCCATGACCGGCAAGACCGCGTTCGAGACCCGCTACGGCTTCGCCCGTGACCAGGTGCTGCTTTCCAACTGGCGCGAAAACCCGTTCAACCGATGGTCGTTCCAAAACCTTGGCGAACTGGTGCCGACGGCACGCGTGGCTGCGGCACCGGGTGGTGCCGAGGCGCCCGCACGGGATTTCGGTGGTTTGCTCAGCGAAAAGGTCTCGGTTGCCAAGGCGCCGGAGACGGTGGCTGACTTCCTCGCGCGCTCCAGCACCGATGCACTGACCGTGATGAAGGGCGGCAAGATCATCGGCGACTGGTTCGCGCCGCATATGGATTTCGGCGCTCGCCACATCATTTTCTCGATCAGCAAGTCGGTCACCGCCATCATCGCCGGGATATTGGAAGGCGAGGGGGTGTTCGATCCGGAAGCGCCGGTGACGCAGTATATCCCGGAAGCCGCAGGCTCGGCCTATGGCGATGCGAGTTGCCGGCACGTGCTCGACATGAGTGTCAGCCTCGATTTCGAAGAGGCCTATCTCGATCCGGAAAGCGCCTTTGCCCGCTATCGCCGCGCCACGCTGTGGAACCCGGGCGGCGGCACGGAAAGCCTGCGCGCATTCATCCTGACCTTGCAGCGACTGGCTGAGCCGCACGGCCAGACCTTCCGCTACCGCTCGCCCAATTCCGACCTGCTCGGCCTTCTGCTGGAGCGCGCTTCTGGCCAGCGCTTCACCGAGCTGATGCGCGAAAAGCTGTGGCTGCCGCTTGGCGCCGTCAGCGAAGCCTCGATCGGCGTCGACATGGAAGGCACGGCACGCACCGCCGGCGGCATTTCGGTGACGCCGCGCGACCTGGCGCGCATCGGCGAGATGATGCGGCAAGGCGGCATGGCCAATGGCCACCGCATCGTGCCGGAGGCCTGGGTGCGCGACACGATCAGCACCGGCGGCAGTGCGGAAGCCTGGCAGCGCGGCGCCATGCTGCCGCTGTTCCCGCAAGGCCGCTATCGCAACAAATGGTACCAGTCAGGCAAGCCGAGTGGCGCCTATTGCGGCATCGGCATTCATGGCCAGTGGCTCTATGTCGATCCGAAGGCGGAAGTGGTCATCGCCAAGATGTCGTCGCAGCCAGAGCCGGTCGATGACCCGCTTGATCTCGAAATCGTCGCCTTCTTCGAGGCGCTGACCCAACTGGTCTGACCCGTCGGACGTGGCTTCGTTGCCGCATGCTTTCCTGTGGACCGCCCGCGACGGTTGAAAACGTCGCGGTTGGCGGGACCGGCATCTGCGCCTATGGTCGCCGCTCTTTTGATGAGAGCAAGAACGACATGGCATCTGACATCAAGCGCATCGCAGCCATCATCGCGGCCGAGATCAAGGCGCGGCCCGAACAGGCGGCGGCGGCGATCGAATTGCTCGACGAGGGCGCGACGGTGCCGTTCGTGGCGCGCTACCGCAAGGAGGTGACAGGCGGGCTGGACGACACACAACTGCGCGACCTTGCCGAGCGGCTCGCCTATCTGCGCGAGCTCGATGCGCGGCGGGACACCATCCTCGGTTCGATCCGCGAGCAGGGCAAGCTGACCGAGGAACTGGAGGCCAAGATCGCGGCGGCGGCCACAAAGGCGGAACTCGAAGACATCTACCTCCCCTACAAGCCGAAGCGCCGCACCAAGGCCGAGATCGCCAGGGAGCGCGGGCTGGGGCCGCTGGCGGAGGCCATCCTTGCGAACCGCGCGCTCGTGCCCGCCGAGGCGGCACTCGCCTATGTCACCGAGGAGGTGGCCGACGCCAAGGCCGCATTGGAAGGCGCGCGCGACATCCTGTCGGAACAGTTCGTCGAAAATGCCGATCTGGTCGGCAAACTACGCACCTACATGAAGGATCGTGCCTTCATGCGCGCCCGGGTTGTCGACGGCAAGCAGGAGGCCGGCGCCAAATTTTCCGACTATTTCGACCATGTCGAGCGCTGGGCCAATGTGCCGAGCCATCGCGCGCTGGCCATGCTGCGCGGCCGCAACGAAGAGGTGCTGGCGCTCGACATCGAGGTCGATGCGGATGATGCCTCGCCAGTGAAACCGGTCGAGCGGATGATCGCCAACGCCTATGCGATCGGCGCCAGCCTGCCCGGCGACCGCTGGCTGATGGAGGTCGCCGGCTGGACTTGGCGCATCAAGCTGTCGCTGCACCTGACGCTCGATCTGATGCGCGACCTGCGCGAACGGGCCGAGGAAGAGGCGATCCACGTCTTCGCCCGCAATTTGAAGGATCTGCTGCTCGCCGCGCCCGCCGGTTCGCGGCCGACGATGGGGCTCGATCCCGGCATCCGCACCGGCGTCAAGGTGGCGGTGGTCGATGGCACCGGCAAGGTGCTGACAACGACGACGGTCTATCCGTTCCCGCCGAAGAACGATGTGCGCGGCACGCAGGCCGAACTCGCCAAGCTCATCCGCCTGCACAAGGTCGAGCTGATCTCGATCGGCAATGGCACCGGCAGCCGCGAGACGGAAAAGCTGGTTGCGGACATGCTATCCGACATGCCTTCCGATGGCGGGCCGAAGCCGCTGAAGGTGATCGTCAGTGAAGCCGGCGCCTCGGTCTATTCGGCCTCGGCGACGGCGGCGGCGGAATTTCCTGGCCTCGACGTGTCTTTGCGCGGCGCGGTGTCGATCGCGCGGCGCCTGCAGGATCCGCTGGCCGAACTGGTCAAGATCGAGCCGAAATCGATCGGCGTCGGCCAGTACCAGCACGATGTCGACCAGTACAGGCTCGGCCGCTCGCTGGAAGCGGTGGTCGAGGACGCGGTCAACGCGGTGGGCGTCGATCTCAACACTGCCTCGGCGCCGCTGCTGGCCCGCGTCTCAGGCCTCGGCGCATCGCTCGCCGACGCCATCGTTGCGCATCGCGATGCGACCGGGCCGTTCGCCAGCCGCAAGGATCTGCTCAAGGTGCCGCGGCTCGGGCCCCGCGCCTTCGAACAGTCTGCCGGCTTCCTGCGCATTGCCAATGGCAGCGAGCCGCTCGATGCCTCGTCGGTGCATCCCGAAGCCTATGGCGTGGCCAAGAAGATCGTCGCCGCCTGCGGGCGCGATGTGCGTTCGCTGATGGGCGACAGTGCCGCGCTCAAAGCGCTTGATCCGCGCGTCTTCGTCGACGAGCGTTTCGGCCTGCCGACGGTGCGCGACATCCTGGCCGAGCTGGAAAAGCCCGGCCGCGATCCGCGCCCCGGCTTCAAGACGGCGACCTTCGCCGACGGTGTCGACGACATCAAGGATCTGAAGCCCGGCATGCTGCTGGAAGGTACAGTGACCAATGTCGCCGCCTTCGGCGCCTTCGTCGATATCGGCGTCCACCAGGACGGGCTGGTGCATGTCTCGCAACTGGCCGACCGTTTCATCAAGGACGCGCATGAGGTGGTCAAGGCCGGCGACGTGGTCAAGGTGCGCGTCGTCGATGTCGACATAAAGCGCAAGCGCATCGCGCTTTCCATGCGCAAGGATGGCGGCGAGGGCGGTGCATCCAAGGGCGGGCCGCGCGACAATGGTGGCGGCAGGCCGGCACCGCGTTCGCCGGCGCCACAACGCCAGCCGGAACGGCCGATGCAGCAGGGTGCGTTAGGTGCGGCGCTGGCGGATGCGCTGAAGCGGAAGTAGCCTACCAAGCCAGAACAGCCGGCTCCTTCTCAAGCTGGCCCAGCAGCCAGTCGCGAAAACTGGCGACTGGCGGATGGCCGCGCTTGTCGTGCGGGACGACGAGGTAGTAGGCGCTGCGGCTTTGCATGGGTTGGCCGGGGGCGGGCACCAACTGGCCGCGCTGCAATTCGCCAGCGATGAGGAGCAGCGGCAGCAGCGCGACGCCAAGCCCCGCCATGCAGGCCTGGGCGGCGGTGCCGAACTGCTCGAACTGCATGCCGGGGCCGGTCGGTGCGCTGAGGCCCTGGTGTTCGAACCATTCGGTCCAGGCGCCAGGACGTGTCGCCATGTGCAGCAGCGGCAGGCGGCCGATATCGGCCGCCGTGGCGATGGCGCGGCCGGCGAGGAAAGCGGGCGACACCACCGGCGCCACGGTTTCGCGCACCAGAAGTGTGGAGTCCGCTTCCGGCCAGTCCGGCAGGCCGTAATGGATGGCGGCATCCAGCCTCTCCCTGGCGAAGTCGAAGCGGCCGACGCGGGTGACGAAGTTGATGGTGATGTCGGGATTGTTCTCGACGAAATCGGGGATCATCGGCATCAGCCAGCGAGTGCCGAATGTCGGCAAGATGGCCAGGTTCAGGATGCCACTATGCCGATTGCTCATCAATCCAAGAGCGGCGTCGCGCAACTGGCCAAGCGCAGAGCGCACCGCCTCGGCGTAGATTTCGCCCGCCGTCGACAGCCGCACATTGCGGCTGTCGCGTTCGAACAACTGGCGGCCGAACTGATCTTCGAGCAGCCTGATCTGCCGGCTGACCGCGCCCTGGGTCAGATCCAGTTCCTGGGCGGCGGCGGTGAAAGACCCAAGCCGGGCCACCGCCTCGAAGGCGGCAAGCGCGCTGATGTTGGGTAAAAGGCGGCGCTGGACACTCATGATCCATTCCTAACGCTCATTGATCCGTGAAGCAATTTCGTTTGATTTTTTGAGCCCGCGGGCCGATAAGCCGGGCTTCACCGTTTTGAGGACCGAGAAGCCATGGCCGCCGACAAGAATGCATTCGTCTGGGAAGACCCGTTCCTGATCGAGGACCAGCTTTCGGAAGAAGAGCGCATGGTGCGCGACGGTGCGGCCGCCTTTGCCGCCGACAAGCTCGCGCCGCGCATCGAGGACGCCTACCTCAACGAAACCTTCGACACCGCGATCTTTCGCGAGATGGGCGATGCCGGCCTGCTCGGCATCAACATCCCTGAAGAATTCGGCGGGCTCGGCGCCAACTATGTGACCTACGGGCTGGTCGCGCGAGAAGTGGAACGGGTCGATTCCGGCTATCGCTCGATGATGTCAGTGCAGTCGTCGCTGGTGATGTATCCGATCTACGCCTACGGCTCGGACGAGCAGCGCATGAAGTACCTGCCCAAGCTCGCCAGCGGCGAGTGGATCGGCTGTTTCGGCCTGACCGAGCCAGATGCCGGCTCCGACCCGGGCGGCATGAAGACGCGCGCCGAGAAGACCGCCAGCGGCTACAAGCTCTCCGGCTCCAAGATGTGGATTTCCAACTCGCCGGTTGCCGACGTGTTCGTCGTCTGGGCGAAGTTGAAGGGCGAGAACGGCAAGGATGAGATCCGCGGCTTCGTGCTGGAAAAAGGCATGAGGGGACTGTCGGCGCCGAAGATCGGCGGCAAGCTGTCGCTGCGGGCCTCGATCACCGGCGAAGTGGTGATGGAAGGTGTCGAGGTCGGCGAGGATGCGCTGCTGCCCAACGCCAAGGGCCTTGGCGGCCCGTTCGGCTGCCTCAACCGGGCGCGCTACGGCATCTCCTGGGGCTCGATGGGTGCGGCCGAAGATTGCTGGCACCGCGCCCGCCAGTATGGTCTCGACCGCAAGCAATTCGGCAAGCCGCTGGCCGGCACGCAGCTTTACCAGAAGAAGCTCGCCGACATGCAGACCGAGATCGCGCTCGGGCTGCAGGCATCGTTGCGCGTCGGGCGCCTGCTCGACGAAGGCAAGATGGCGCCGGAAATGATCTCGATCGTCAAGCGCAACAATTGCGGCAAGGCGCTCGACATCGCCCGCCAGGCCCGCGACATGCATGGCGGCAACGGCATCCAGATCGGCTACCACGTCATGCGCCACGCGCAGAATCTGGAAACGGTCAACACCTATGAGGGCACGCATGACGTGCACGCGCTGATCCTGGGACGGGCGCAGACGGGTATCCAGGCGTTCTTCTAAGCTGCGCCTTAGGCCAGCTTTGGCTGCTTAAATTAGGTGCACCGCAACATCTGTGCTTGGAGAATGGCCGGCAGATGTGTCAGGGTTCGGCGAATTCATTTTGAAACGCCGATCTCCGGGGCCCCATGGCAATTTTGGCAGCCGTCTACCATCTGACCCATTACAAATACGACCGGCCGGTGGTTCTCGGGCCCCAGATCATCAGGCTGCAGCCGGCACCGCATTCCCGTACCAAGGTGCTCAGCCACTCTTTGAAGGTCGAGCCGGCGAACCACTTCGTCAATCTGCAGCAGGACCCTTACGGCAACTTCCTTGCCCGTTTCGTCTTCCCGGAGCCGGTGAGCGAGCTGAAGATCGAGGTCGACCTCGTCGCCGACATGACGGTCTACAATCCGTTCGATTTCTTCGTCGAGCCGTCAGCCGAGACGTTTCCGTTCGAGTATCCTGAAGAAATCCGCGACGATCTCGCCATCTACCGGACACCGGAGCCGGCGGGGCCGTTGCTCTCGGCCTTCCTGAGAACCGTCGAACGCAGCGCGAAAAACACCGTCAATTTCCTCGTCGACCTCAATGCGCGGCTGCAGCGCGAGATCGCCTATATCGTGCGCATGGAGACCGGCGTGTTCTCGCCGGAGGAAACGCTGGCCGCCGGCAAGGGCTCGTGCCGGGATTCGAGCTGGCTGCTGGTGCAGATCCTGCGCAATCTCGGCATCGCCGCCCGCTTCGTGTCGGGCTATCTGATCCAGCTCAAACCCGACCTCATTGCGCTGGATGGGCCGGCCGGCACATCGGTCGATTTCACCGATCTGCACGCCTGGTGCGAGGTCTACCTGCCGGGCGCCGGCTGGATCGGCTTCGACCCGACCTCGGGCCTGCTCACCGGTGAAAGCCATGTGCCGCTTGCCGCGACACCGCATTTCCGCAATGCGGCACCGATTTCCGGCATGGCGAGCTTTGCCAATGTCGAATTCGGCTTCGAGATGCGGGTCGACCGCATCGCCGAGCATCCGCGCATCACCAAGCCGTTTTCGGATGAAAGCTGGCAGGCGCTCGATGCGCTCGGCAACAAGGTCGATGCGGCACTTGGCGCAGGGGACGTGCGGCTGACGATGGGCGGCGAGCCGACCTTCGTGTCGATCGACGATTTCGAGTCCGCCGAATGGAACACTGCCGCCGTCGGCCCGACCAAGCGCGAAAAGGCCGATGCGCTGATCCGCAAACTGCGCGAGCGCTTCGCGCCGGGCGGCTTTCTCCACTATGGCCAGGGCAAATGGTATCCGGGCGAAAGCCTGCCGCGCTGGACCTTCTCGCTCTACTGGCGCGCCGATGGCCAGCCGGTGTGGAGCGACCCGTCGCTGATCGCGCGCGAAAAGAGTTCGGCCGGTATCGGCCCGCAGCAGGCCGAAAGCCTGCTGACGGCGATCGCCGGCGAGCTCGGCATCGACAAGACCATGGTCAGCGAAGCCTATGAGGATCCGGCCGAATGGCTGCTCAAGGAAGGCAAGCTGCCGGAAAATGTCGATCCGTCCAATTCCAAGCTGGAGGACCCGGAAGAACGCAGCCGCATGGCGCGCGTGTTCGAGCGCGGGCTGACCAAACCGTCCGGCTATGTGCTGCCGGTGCAGCGCTGGAACAGCCAGGCGTCGGGGCCGCGCTGGCGCTCGGAAAAATGGAAGACGCGGCGCGGCCGGCTGTTCCTGGTACCCGGCGATTCACCGGTCGGTTATCGCTTGCCGCTCGGCACGCTGCCCTATGTGCCGCCGGCGCAGTTCCCCTATATCGTGCCGGTCGATCCGTCGCTGCCGCGCGGCCCGCTGCCGGCGCGCGAAGCGATCTTGCCTACTGCGGCGCCGGCGGAACTTGAAGGCGCCGATGAGATGGCGCGCCGGCAGCAGGCGGCGTCGTTTACCGCCGCGACCGGCCAGCAGGACCGGGTCGAACAGGAGATCACCGAGATCGGCGGCGCGGTGCGCACCGCGCTCTCCGTCGAGCCGCGCGATGGGCGGCTGTGCGTGTTCATGCCGCCGGTCGAGGCGCTTGAGGATTATCTCGAACTGGTCGCCGCCGCCGAGAATGCGGCCAAGGCGATCGGCCTGCCGGTCCATATTGAGGGTTATGGCCCGCCGCATGATCCGCGCCTCAATGTCATTCGCGTGGCGCCTGATCCCGGCGTCATCGAGGTCAACATCCATCCGGCTGCCAATTGGCAGGATTGCGTGGCGACGACGACGGCGATCTATGAGGAGGCGCGGCTGACCCGGCTTGGCGCCGACAAGTTCATGATCGATGGCCGCCACACCGGCACAGGCGGCGGCAACCATGTCGTGGTCGGTGGTGCGACGCCCAATGACAGCCCGTTCCTGCGCCGGCCCGATCTGTTGAAGAGCCTGGTGCTGCAGTGGCAGCGGCATCCGTCGCTGTCCTATCTGTTCTCTGGCCTGTTCATCGGCCCGACCAGCCAGGCGCCGCGCTTCGACGAGGCGCGTCACGATTCGCTCTACGAGCTCGAAATCGCCATGGCGCAGGTGCCGCATCCGGACCAGGGCGCAGCCCCCTTGCCGTGGCTGGTCGACCGGCTGTTCCGCAATTTGTTGACCGACGTCACTGGGAATACGCACCGCTCGGAAATCTGCATCGACAAGCTGTTCTCGCCGGATGGGCCGACCGGCCGGCTCGGCCTGGTCGAGTTCCGCGGCTTCGAGATGCCGCCCAATGCGCGCATGAGCTTGGCGCAGCAATTGCTGGTCAGGGCGATCATTGCGCGCGCGTGGAAGAACCCGCTCGACGGTCGCTTCGTGCGCTGGGGCACCTCGCTGCATGACCGGTTCATGTTGCCGCATCATGTCTGGGCGGATTTTCTCGACGTGCTCGACGACCTCAAGCTCAACGGTTTCGAGTTCCGTCCCGAATGGTTCGATGCGCAGCTCGAATTCCGTTTTCCGTTCTGTGGCGAGGTTCAGCACGCCGGCATCAAGCTGGAGCTGCGGCAGGCCCTGGAGCCGTGGCATGTCATGGGCGAACAGGGCGCCATCGGCGGCACCGTGCGCTTCGTCGATTCCTCGGTCGAGCGGCTGCAGGTCAAGACCGAAGGCCTCAACCCGGAGCGTCATGCCATCGTCTGTAACGGCCGCATCGTGCCGATGAAGGTCACGGACAACCGCGAAGTCGCGGTGGCGGGCGTACGCTTCAAGGCCTGGCAGCCAGCTTCGGGCCTGCATCCGGCGCTGCCGGTCAACACGCCACTGGTGTTCGACATCTATGACCGCTGGTCGGGCCGGGCAGTCGGCGGCTGCGTCTACCATGTCGCGCATCCCGGCGGCCGCAACTACGACACTTTCCCGGTCAATGGCAATGAGGCGGAGGCGCGGCGGCTTGCCCGCTTCGAGCCGCGCGGCCACACGCCATCAGGCTATGTGCTGCGCGAGGAACAACCAGCGGAAGATTTCCCGATGACCCTTGACCTTCGGCGGCCGGCAAGACTCTGATCAGCGATGGCAAAGGGGAATCACAAAAGGATACGCGGCAAGCCGCAGATCCACAGCCTGCTGGAGCACTACCAGCCGATCGACGGCGTCGTCGACGAGATGGTCGACGCTGCAGGCAATCCCCGCCCTGTGTGGAAGCATTTCATCGAGGCACTCGACGATCTCGGTGCCGAAAAGCTCGGCCAGCGCTTTGCCCGCGCCGACCAGTATCTGCGCGATGCCGGCGTCTACTACCGGGTCTACGACAAGGCTGGCGCCAATGAGCGCGAATGGCCGCTGGCGCATGTGCCGCTGCTTATCGAAGACAGCGAATGGGTGGCGATCAGCGCCGGTCTCGTGCAGCGGGCCGAACTGTTCGAGGAAACCATCGCCGATATCTATGGGCGCAACCGGCTGATCGAAAAAGGCATCCTGCCGGCGGGATTGATCGCGGCCAGCCCCGAATATCTGCGGCCTGTCGTGGGTACCACGCCGGCCGGCGGCCATTACCTGCATTTCTGTGCCTTCGAACTCGGCCGTGGCCCCGACGGCCAGTGGTGGGTGCTGGGCGACCGTACGCAGGCGCCGTCCGGCGCCGGCTTTGCGCTGGAGAACCGCGTCGCCACGACGCGCGCTCTCTCCGATATCTATGGCGAGATGCATGTGCACCGGCTTGCCGGCTTCTTCCGTCGCTTCCGCGATGCGCTGATCGGCATGGCCAGGGAAAGCGAAGGCCGCGTCGCCATATTGACTCCGGGGCCGCTCAACGAAACCTATTACGAACACGCCTATATCGCCCGCTATCTCGGCATCATGCTGCTCGAAGGGGAGGACCTGACCGTTTCCGGCGGCAGGCTGATGGTACGCACGGTTTCCGGCCTGATGCCGATCAGCGTGTTGTGGCGCCGCCTCGACGCTGCCTTCGCCGACCCGCTCGAATTGCGCTCGGATTCGCAGATCGGCACGCCGGGGCTGGTCGAGGCGATCCGGCAGGGGGCGGTATCCACCGTCAATGCGCTGGGCTCGGGCCTGATGGAAACGCGGGCGCTGCTCGCTTTCCTGCCCAAGATCGCGCGCGAATTGCGCGGCGAGGAGTTGCTCTTGCCGAGCGTCGCGACATGGTGGTGCGGGCAACCGACCGAACGCGCGCACGTGCTTGCCAATATCGACCGCATGGTGGTCGGTCCGGCGCTCTCGACAAGGCTTGCCTTCGAGGATGACGGCCAGACCACGCTCGGCTCGGCGCTATCGGCCGGGGAACGGGCGGAACTGGTGGCGCGCATCGAACGCGATGGCGGCGCCTTCGTCGGCCAGGAAGCGGTGACGCTGTCGACGACGCCGGTCTTTGTCGGTGGCTGGCTGGAGCCGCGGCCGGCGAGCCTGCGCGTCTATCTGGCGCGCACGCCCGAAGGCTGGACGGTGATGCCGGGCGGGTTCGCCCGTGTCGGCCTGTCGCTCGACCCGACGGCGATCGCCATGCAGCGCGGCGGCCAGGCGGCCGATGTCTGGGTGGTAAGCGACAAGCCGGTCGAGCGCGAGACGCTGCTGCCGCAAGAGGGCGACAGTTTCACCCGCACCAGGCCGGGCAGCCTGCCCAGCCGCGCGGCGGAAAACCTGACCTGGCTCGGCCGCTATATCGAGCGCTCGGAAGACACGGTGCGCATCCTGCGCGCCTATCATGTGCGGCTGGCCGAGACATCCGATCCGGACATGCCACTGCTGGCCGACATCAGGGACTATCTCGAACCGTTCGGCATCGATGTCGAGACGGCGATCCCGTTGGGGCTGATCGGCACGCTCGACAGCGCCGTCTACAGCGCCGGACAGATCCGCGACCGCTTCTCGCCCGATGGCTGGCTGGCGCTCAAGGACCTGTCGAAGACCATCCATCAGTTCGCCACGACGGTGGCGCCGGGCGACGACGCGACACGGGCCATGACCGTTATCCTGCGCAAGCTCGCCGGTTTTTCCGGCCTGCTGCACGAGAACATGTACCGCTTCGCCGGCTGGCGTTTCCTCGAAATCGGCCGGCGGCTGGAGCGCGGCATCCAGATCGCCCGTACGCTGTCCCGGCTGACCCGCGCCAAGGCGCCGGATGGGGCGCTCGACATGATGCTGGAGATCGGCGACAGCGTCATGACCCATCGCCGGCAATATCCGGTGCAGGCCGGCCGGCGCACGGTGATCGACCTTCTGGCGCTCGATCCGCTCAATCCGCGTTCGATCCTGTTCCAGTTGGAAAGGCTGAAGGCCGAGATCGGCCTGTTGCCGTCGGTCGGTGGCGAGGGGCACATGTCGCCGGCGGCGAAAGAGATCCTGCAGCTTAACACCCAGATCGCCATCAAGGAGCCTTCGGACATGACGGCAAAGGCGCTGGACGAACTCGCCTATGAAATCGGCGGCCTCTACAACAGCCTCGCCAAGGCCTATTTCGGCTAAGCAGGTTCCGCAAAAGTGTCGCACGGTTTTGCGACAAGAACCTGCGTCAGGACAGAAAAAGTTTTGCATGCTCTACGACATCAGGCTTCATCTCCATTACGATTATGCAGCGGCGGCTGGCGGCGGCCGTCATCAGATCCGCGTGCTGCCGTCGACGATTTCCGGCGTGCAGCGCGTCATTGCCGCGTCGCTGTCCTTTGCCCCGGCGCCCAACGAACGGTCGGATTTCTCGGATTTTTTCGGCAACAACGTCACCTCGATCGCCTTTCGCGATGCGCATGACGCGCTCGACATCAGGATGAGCGCCCGCGTATCGGTGTCGCGGCCAGAACCCGGGCTCGACGTGTCGCCCGATATCGGGCGGCTGAGGCAGGAACTGGCCGCGGTGCGGTCGTTGGCGTCTGCCTCGCCCCACCACTTCCTTGCGGGAAGCGCTCACTCCGGCATCGATGCGGCGATCACCACCTACGCACGAGACAGCATCGCCGGCTCGGCCGCCGGCACGGCAATGAACCTATGCAACCGCATTCATCGCGATTTCACCTATGACGGTGACGCAACCACAGTGCGGACCCGGGCCAGCGATGCGTTCAAGCTAAAGCGCGGCGTCTGCCAGGACTTTTCGCACATCATGATTGCCGGGCTGCGCGGGCTCGGCATTCCGGCCGGCTATGTCAGCGGCTTCCTGCGCACCATCCCGCCCAAGGGCAAGCCCCGGCTGGAGGGCGCCGACGCCATGCATGCCTGGGTCAAGGTCTGGTGCGGGCGTGACGCCGGCTGGCAAGAGTTTGATCCGACCAATGGCATGCGGGCCAGCAACGACCACATCACAGTGGGCTACGGCCGTGACTATTCCGATGTCGCGCCGATCGTCGGCGTGCTGAAAACCACGGGCGGACAAGTCGGCGAGCAAGCTGTCGACGTCATTCCGGTTGCGCTCGAAAAGGCATGAAAGCGAACCGGCCCACGCAAGGTGGTCCACTGGTACAATTCGGCATGAACAAAGATGACTTCTCAAATGGTGACGTGGCAGCTACCCTTTAGTCGGTTTCCAGGGGACCAATAATTGCAGTATTGATGGGCGTGGGCGCGGGGTTTGGTATTGAAAGCGGTCAGCGTCGTCATCCCTGCCCACAATGCGGCGAAAACCATCGCTACAACGCTGGCGTCTCTCGCCAGTGAGGCCGGGGTTATCGGCGAGATTCTGCTCGTCGACGATGCATCGATGGACGGTACGGCTGCCGCCGCGCTGCAGGCCGCGGCGAAATTGTCTCTGCCGCTGCGTGTGCTGCCAGCCAATTGCCGCGATGCCGGTGGCGCGCGCAACATTGCACTGGCGCAGGTGCTCTGCCCCTGGGTGTATCTGATCGACGCTGACGGCCTGCATCTTGAGGGCGGTTTGCGCGCGTTGCTCCAGCACGCAGATCGCCAGCCAAAAGCCGACATGATCGTTGGCGCTTACCGGCGTCGGGTGAATGGCCAGGACCGCCAGATCAAGGTGCCGAACGGATATCAGGCCGGCTGTCTGGCAAACGCTGCGGCCTATGTGAAAGGCGACATTCGCTCCGTCGCGGTGGGCAGCGTGCTTGCTTCGCGGCACCTCATCGGCCAAACGCGGTTTCCGGTCGGGCTGGCCTATGATGAGGACACATTGTTTTGGGCGCGGCTGATGAGCACGGCGTCGCTGGCCATGATCGAGCAGCCTGTGATGGTCTACGAGGTCTCGCCGATGCGCTCCGACGATCGTTTTACGATCAATCCGGTGCGGCGCTTCCTTGATTGGCGCCGAGAACTGCGCACGCTCACCGATTGCAACATCCCGGTCTCGGCGCTCAAGACCAGGGAGGGGCTTGTAGCCCTCAAGATTGCCCGCGTCCACTATGCGCGCGGTGGCCTGGCCATGGCCGCGCGCTTCCTGGCGGTGGCCGCCGCCGCGCCAAAGCGGCGGTCGGAGGCGTGGCGCTGCCTGCGTTACAGGCTCAAGCTCGCGGTGCGACGCCGGCTGTCGGCTCCACTGAACCAAATGCAGGGCGCGCTGTAACCTGCCAGCCGCCAGCACCTTCGGAATCGCCTGCTTTTTCAGACGGTGTGTGGAACCAGCAGTCGGCCAACAGCTTATCTACGCATATTTGCGTGGAGCTTACATGCTGCAGAGATCCGGATTGCCGCACAACCGGTCAACCGATGGGATCGCTGCGCCGATGAGCGGGGCGCAAAGCTCGGCCAGGGATGCCGCACTGACCTATGTCAGCGATGCCGAGCCCGGTATCCGCCGGCTGAGGACCGGCAAAGGATTCTCCTACACGGGACCGGACGGGAAGGCGGTCTCTGATGCCGCCAGGGCGCGTATCGAGGCGATCGTCATTCCGCCGGCGTGGACGGATGTCTGGATCTCGCCCGATGCCAGCGGGCATATCCAGGCGACCGGAAGGGATCAGCGGGGACGCAAGCAATATCGCTATCATCCGCAATGGGCCGAGGAGCGCGACGGCGCCAAATATTCGAGCCTCGTTGCTTTTGCTGAAAGCTTGGCCGATCTGCGGCGCACGATAGACAGCGATCTGCGCCGTCACGGCCTGCCGTTCGAGCGGGTTGTTGCCGCGGTCGTCTGGCTGCTCGACAACACGATGATCCGCGTCGGCAACGCCGCCTATGCGCGCGACAATAAGAGCTTCGGCCTGACGACATTGCGCGACCGCCATGTCGATATCAAGGGATCGAGCCTGCGCTTTGCCTTCAAGGGCAAATCTGGCAAGGAATGGAAATTGAAGCTGGTCGATCGGCGCATCGCAGGGATCGTGCGGGGCGCCCAGGATCTACCCGGCCAGAAGCTGTTCCAGTATCTCGACGAGGATGGCAACAGGCGCCCGGTCCGCTCCGACGATGTCAACCGCTACATCAGGGACGCCGCCGGCGATACGTTCAGCTCCAAGCATTTCCGCACCTGGGGCGGCACCATCCATGCCGCGTCCCTGTTTGCGCAGACGGAGCTGCCCGAAAGCCAGACACAGCAAAGGCGGGTGATGAACAGCGTCATCGACAGAGTGGCGGAGCGGCTGGGCAACACACGCGCCGTATGTCGCAAATGCTATATCCATCCGCAGGTTTTCGAGGCCTGGTCGCAGGGACGGTTGCTGGCCGAAATGGCGGAGGCCAACAAGCGCAAGCGGTCCATAGACGGTCTCGATGACGAGGAAGCGCTCGTGTTGAGATGGTTGAAAACGCACGAAGGGTGACGCGCACCAATTGGCGGTCGCCACGTCAGATTTTTTTATCGACGCCGTGTCGGGATCGGTCCTACTGTTTCGTCCTTTGATACAGAAAAGGACCAACCATGCTCTACGCCATCCTCTGTTATGCCTCCGAAGACGTCGTCAGCTCCTGGAGCAAGGCACAGGATGACGAGGTCATGGCCAATCTCCTCAACGTTCAGGACAAGTACGCCAAGGCCGGCCGGCTTGGTCCGGTGGCCCGGCTGCTGCCGACGACGGCAGCGACCACGCTGCGGAAGGTCAAGGGCGAATCGGTGGTCATCGACGGGCCATTCGCCGAGACCAAGGAGCAGTTCCTCGGTTTCTATACGCTGGAATGTGCCGATCTCGACGAGGCCGTCGAATTCGCCCGTGAGCTCTCCGAGGTCAACCCGAGCGGTGGGTCCTATGAGATCCGGCCGGTCTCGATATTCAACCCCACCAAGGTGGCCGTATGACCGAACTTGCCTGGATCAGCTCGGCGATCAGCTCTGCCCGCCCGCAGGCGATGGGCGCGCTGCTGCGCTATTTCCGCGATCTCGACACGGCGGAGGAAGCTTTCCAGGATGCCTGCCTCAGGGCGTTGAAGAACTGGCCGCAGAACGGGCCGCCGCGCGATCCGGCGGCCTGGCTGATCTTTGTCGGCCGCAACAGCGGCATCGATGCGGTGCGCAAGCGCGCCAAGCAGGCGCCGATGCCGGAAGAGGACCAGATTTCCGATCTGGAAGATGCCGAGAGCGACATCGCCGAGCGGCTGGACGGGGCACATTATCGCGATGACATTTTGCGGCTGCTGTTCATCTGCTGTCATCCCGATTTGCCGGCAACGCAGCAGATTGCGGTCGCGCTACGCATCGTCTCCGGCCTCACCGTCAAGCAGATCGCGCGCGCCTTCCTGGTCGGCGAGAGCGCCATGGAGCAGCGCATCACCCGCGCCAAGGCACGCATAGCGGACGCCGGCGTGCCGTTCGAGACGCCGGGCGCGGTCGAGCGGTCGGAGCGGCTCGCTGCTGTCGCTGCTATGGTCTACCTGATCTTCAACGAAGGCTATTCGACCAACAGCGGCGAGGCGCCGGCCCGCGCGCCGCTGTGCGAAGAGGCGATCCGGCTCGCCCGGCTGCTGCTGCGGCTGTTCCAGGCCGAGCCGGAGATCATGGGGCTCACGGCGCTGCTTCTGCTGCAGCATGCACGCGCACCCGCCCGTTTCGACGAAGATGGCGAGATCGTTCTGCTCGAGGACCAGGATCGCGGCCTGTGGAGCCGCAAGATGATCGACGAGGGGTTGGCGCTGGTCGACAAGGCATTGCGTCATCGCAAACCCGGCCCCTACCAGGTGCAGGCGGCGATCGCCGCGCTGCATGCGCGGGCAGAGAAGGCCGAGGACACCGACTGGGTGGAGATCGACCTGCTCTACGGCCTGCTCGAACAGATGCAGCCGTCGCCAGTCATCACGCTCAACCGCGCGGTGGCGGTCTCCAAGGTGCGCGGCCCGGAAGCCGCGCTTGCCATGATCGAGCCGCTGGAAGACAGGCTTTCCGGCTATTTCCACTTCTTCGGCCTCAAGGGCGGGCTCTTAATGCAGCTCGACCGAGGTGAGGAGGCGCGGGTCGCCTTCGACCGCGCCATCGCGCTTGCCAACACGGCAGCGGAAGCGGCCCATATCCGCATGCATATCGACCGTTTGATGAAAGACGGTGCCGTGCGCGCGCCGGCGAAAAAGGCCAACTGAGCCGCGTTTGCCCCTCTGGCTCAATCGTGTCGCCTGGATCAATCGTGTAATTTGGCCTTGGACCATGCCGGGGTGGCGATTTTCCCTCGAAACGAGTAATGCCACGCCATGACTGCGCCTGAAGTGCCTTTCGGCATGCGGGGCGACATGGCGCGAGGCTTTGACCGCCATATGATGGGATCTGAAAGGGATAAAAATGACCATAGCAAGGGAAACGGCCGATCTTCTGGCGAAACTGGGTGTGGCCAAGGACACGCTGGTTGGCGGCGACCTCATCGTGCGCAGCCCGGTGACGGGCGAACAGATCGCGGCGCTGAAGACGATATCGCCGGCCGATGCGGCCAAGACCATCGATGCCGCGCACAAGGCATTCCAGTCCTGGCGGCTGGTGCCAGGCCCGAAGCGCGGCGAACTGGTGCGACTGCTCGGCGAGGAATTGCGTGCGCACAAGGCGGAGCTTGGCCGGCTGGTGTCGATCGAGGTCGGCAAGATCCCTTCCGAAGGGCTCGGCGAAGTGCAGGAGATGATCGACATCTGCGATTTCGCCGTCGGCCTGTCCCGGCAATTGTATGGCCTGACCATCGCCACCGAGCGTCCGGGCCACCGTATGATGGAAACCTGGCATCCGCTCGGCGTGGTCGGCGTCATTTCGGCCTTCAACTTCCCGGTCGCGGTGTGGTCGTGGAATGCCGCACTGGCGCTGGTCTGCGGCGACGCGGTGGTGTGGAAGCCGTCGGAAAAGACGCCGCTGACCGCACTTGCCTGCGAGGCGATCTTCAAGCGCGCTGTGAAGCGTTTCGGCGCGGACGCACCGGCAGGATTGGCGCCGGTGCTGATCGGCGACCGTGCCGTCGGCGAAATCCTGGTCGACCACCCCAAGGTGCCGCTTGTCTCGGCCACCGGCTCGACCCGCATGGGCCGGGATGTCGGCCCGCGCCTGGCCAAGCGCTTTGCCCGCGCCGTGCTGGAGCTCGGCGGCAACAATGCCGGTATCGTGTGCCCGACCGCCGATCTCGACATGGCGCTGCGTGCCATCGCCTTCGGTGCCATGGGCACGGCTGGGCAGCGCTGCACGACGCTGCGGCGCCTGTTCGTGCATGATAGCGTCTACGACGCGCTGCTGCCGCGCCTGAAGAAGGCCTATCAGAGTGTTTCGGTCGGCAATCCGCTGGAGACGTCGTCGCTGGTCGGACCGCTGATAGACAAGGCGGCGTTCGACGCCATGCAGAAGGCGTTGAAGGAAGCAGCCGCCCATGGGGGCAAGGTGACCGGCGGCACGCGGGTCGAGAACGGCCACCCCGATGCCTATTATGTGCATCCGGCGCTGGTCGAAATGCCGAAACAGGTCTCGCCGGTGACGGAAGAGACCTTCGCGCCGATCCTCTATGTGATGAAATATTCGGATTTCGACGCTGTGCTCGACGAGCACAATGCGGTCGGCGCCGGGCTGTCGTCGTCGATCTTCACCCGCGACCTGCAGGAATCCGAGCGTTTCCTCGGTGTCGATGGTTCGGACTGCGGCATCGCCAACGTCAATATCGGCACGTCGGGCGCTGAGATCGGCGGTGCTTTCGGTGGCGAAAAGGAAACCGGCGGCGGCCGCGAGAGCGGCTCCGATGCGTGGAAAGCCTATATGCGCCGCGCCACCAATACGGTGAACTATTCGAAGGCGCTGCCGCTTGCCCAAGGCGTTTCGTTCGACATCGACTGAGGCGCCGAGGCGTGCCTCGGGTCAGTGTCGATCAAGCTTGTCGAGCGTCAAGTGAGACAGACGGAGGACCCACATCCCGCCGTGACGCTGGACAGCTTTCCGCGCTTGTCCAGCGTCGGTTTTTCGTACCGTCTTTTCATTTGGGTCCCTCTCCAATCATAGCGCCGCGCATAGCAGGCATTGGAGTGCTAACGGCATGATGGATTCGTGCATCCCCCGCGCGGGGGATGCCGCACCGGTCAGCGGCCTGCCGTCGGACCAAAGGCGTCGGCGAAGGCGGTATCCATAATGGCCAGCTTCACCGCCTGGGCGGTTATGTATTCCTGATGGAAGTCGCGCGACACCCACATCACCGAGTTACCGCGTTGGCCGAGCCAGCCGACGCTGCCGAGATTTTCGGCATCACGCAGCTTGCGGGCCAAATGGGTTCGCGACAGTTTCAGCCATCTGGCGAAATCGCCGATCGAGACGATGCCGGTTGGGATCCGATCGAGGCCGGCATGGTCGGGATCGACGCTCGATATCAGCCAGTCCATGACGACGCCGCCATTGTTGAGCCAGGTGAACAAGGAAAAGGTCCGCTTGGGCTCGCGCACCGGATTGGACGACAGCAAGCCATCGGCAATCCGTGGCTGCACCATGGCGAGTGCGTCCGGCCGGGCCAGGAACACAGCGAGCCGGTTCCCTCCGTCGAGACTGTCCAGCGTCTGCAGATGCGCCAGCAGCCACAGGGTAACCGGCTCCAGCGAGGCCACCGACGGCTGCAGAGGGCGGATGCGGCAGTCCTGGGTTGCGGGCACATATTCGATGAAACCGTAGTGCAGCATTTCCTTGACGAAGGCGTCGGCGGTGTTGCGGCTGGCCACGGCATTCTGCCGGATCACGTCGATGAAGCGCGCAGCCGTCAGTTGCTTGCGATAGTCGTCAGGCTCCCGCCTGAAATGCAGGGCGAGGCCGATATGGGCCATCAGCCAGCGTTGCTGCGTGGCGAACACCGAGGAAAGCCGCGGATTCGTCTCATAGGTCTGGTTCATCGCCGTCGCCTGGACGCGAACACAGCGATGCAATGCCGGATGGCCGGCAATTTCTTCCAACGTGAGCGCCATTCTCCCCCGCTGCGATAAGCCCCCTTGTCGCGAAGACGCAAAAATACAATTTCAGCCTTCGCGGCTCGTGTCCAGACGCCGGCCGTCAATAGTGGGTGAATGTGTACAGTGGGAGCGAATTGCGTGAGCGCTCCGTGCGCGGCGCCGCTCAGCCACCGCCTTGCGATGGCGGAAAACAAGCCTTGAAGGCGTTGTCGACGACAGCCAGCTTGGCGGCCTGCACGGTCATGTATTCCTCATAGAACCTGTGCGACACCCACATCACCGAATGGCCACGCTGGCCAAGCCAGCCAATGCTGCCGAGTTCCTCGGCGGTGCGCAGTTTGCGGCCGAGATGGGTGCGCGACAGTTTGAGCCATTTGGCGAAGTCGCCGATCGAAACCACGCTGGTCGGAATCCGCTCCAGGCCGGCATGGTCCGGATCGATGCCGGACATCAGCCAATCCATGACGATACCGCCATTGTTGAGCCAGATGAACAGGGAAAAGGTCTGGTTGGGTTCGCGCACCGGCTCTGAGGCAAGCAGGCCGTCAGCGATCAACGGCTGCAGCGTGGCAAGCATGTCGGGCCGGTCCAGGTACCTTGCCAGCCGGTCGCCGCCATCGACATGGTCAAGCGTGCGCAGATGGGCGATCACCCAGCCGGTGAATCTCTCGATTGTCGCCGCCGTCGGTTGCAGGGGATGCGTGCGGCCGTCGCCGCCCGCCACATACTCGGCGATGTTGTAGTGCAGCATTTCCTTGATGAAAGCGTCCGCCGTGTTGCGGCTGGCCACCGCGTTCTTGTGCACGACCTCGATGAAACGCGATACGGTCAGCTCCTTGCGGCGGTCGTTCGGGTCGCGCCGGAAGTGCATGGCAAGGCCGACATGGGCCATCAGCCAGCGCTGCTGCGTGGCAAAGATGGAAGCCAGTCGCGGGGTTTCCTCATAGATGCGGATCAGGGACTGCGACTGTTCCTGAACGTAGCGGTGCAAGGCCGGATGGGCCGCTATGTCTTCCAGTTTCAGCGCGGATCTCCTGATCTCTTGAATCAACTCGTATCGCGAATTTGCGTTCCCCATTTTCCAGCCTTCAACACTTGTGTCCAGACGTACCAATTACGGAGAACAGGGCCTGCCGAGACACGCATCCACGACGACGGGCTTATGGTTCAATCTGCTAACCGATTGCTATGACTTGGAAAACCCCTCCCAATAATAGTCAGCCGAACGGCCGCTCGTTGAATTGACCTTCATCAGGGCCAGGCATAGTTTCCGCCTCATCCGACCGGCGGGGGCACGCCTTTCGGACAAGAGTGCATACCAGCCGTGGTTTTGACGAGCGATAAGACATCGCGCGGCGGCGAAGCTTTGCCGCGTTCTACTTCGAAATGCGAGTGACTGAGTGGATTATCGGAAAAAGATCGCGATTGGCAAAAATGCCGACGGCCTGCCTGTCTTGGGCGGGCCGTCGGTGCGTGGAACATGGCTGATCCTGCTGGCCGCCTCGGCATGTCTGTCGGTTCAGGCCAGTGCGTTCGCCGAGACCGCCAGCCAGATCACGCCGCCAAGCTTCCGGCCGCCACCGCAGGCCAACACGGTGGGCGTCTCCATCCCGGAAGGTTCGGGCCTCCAGGCGCCGGCGGGCGCCGAGAAGCTGAAGGTCAAGCTCAGGGATGTCAGCGTCGAAGGCGGCCTGCCTGACATGGCCGAGGCGACGCGCAAGATCGTTTCGGGCCTCGCCCATCGTACGGTGACGGCGGCGGAGATCTTTGCCGCGGCGCGCGCGCTGGAGACCGAATATGGCCGCGCCGGCTACGCGCTTGTTCGGGTTGTGCTGCCGGCGCAGAAACTCAACGACGGTGCCAGGCTCAGGCTCGTCGTTATCGACGGCTATCTCGAACGGATCGACACGAGCAACCTGCCTGAGCGCATACGCGGGCGGGTCGAGGCAACGTTGGCGCCGCTGGTCGGGCAGAAAAGCATCAAGCTGTCGGCGATCGAGCGCAAGCTGCTTCTGGCCGGCGACACGCCGGGCGCCAGGCTGCGCTCGACCTTGCAGGCCGGCGCCGCGAAGGGCGCCAGCGTACTGGTCATCGACGGCAAATATCGTCCGCTTGGCGGCCAGGCCACCGTCGACAATTCGCTGTCGCCGTCGCTGCAGCGCTGGTCGACAGGCGTCGGCGTCGATTTCAACTCGCTGCTTGGTCTCGGCGAACTCGTCTATGTGCGCATCGGCGGCTATCCCGATGGCGGTGAGAGCGGCCTGTTCACCGATGCCCCGCGCAACCGCAACTATGCCGCCGGCATCGTCGTGCCGATCGGCTATGACGGGCTGACGCTCAATCTGGAGGCCACCCACACACGCGCCAACCCGATCGCCGAGCCCGGCACGCTCGGTTTTGGCAGTGAATTCGAGCGTTATTCGGCGAGGCTTCGCTATCCCTGGATCCGCAGCCGCGAGCTGACCGTCAGCAGCGAACTCTCCTTCGACGCGCAGAACGATTTTCTCAATGCAGTGACGCCGATCTCGCTGCCGATCGCCGAGGATCGGCTGCGCATCATCAGATTCGGCACGGACGCAACCTGGTTCACGCCGCTCGGCGGCGTGTTCACCGGCAATGTCGTGGCCTCGTTCGGTATTGACGGGCTCGGCGCGCGCTCGGCCGCCGACGCCACGCCGCTGCTGCCGCTGTCGCGCCAGGGGGCCGATGCCGACTTCCCGAAGCTCGAGGTCTCGGCCAGCTACAGCCAGCCGCTGGCCACCCATCTCGGCCTCGATCTCTACGCCCGTGCGCAGACCTCGTTCGGCAAGCCGCTACTGCAGTCCGAGCAGATCGGGCTCACCGGCCCCAATGGCCTGTCGAGCTTCGACGCCGGCGCCCTGCAGGGCGATTCCGGCTATGTGCTGCGCGGCGAGCTGTCCTCGCCCTGGTACATGCCGTTCACCGGCGGCATCGTCTCGCTGTCGCCCTATGTCTTCGGCGCCGTCGGGCAGGTCCATCTCGAAATGCCGACCGTGCTCGAGACGGCCGATATTGTCGGCGTGTCATACGGGCTTGGCCTGAAGGTCGGCACGGCGCTTGCGGGCGATGCCACCAATGCCAGCCTGACGCTGGAATGGGGGCGCCAGCATCGCGACGACCATGTGCCGACCAGCGATCGCTTTTCGCTCGCCGGCGCCATCCAGTTCTGAGGCGTGAGTATGCGAATCCAGGACGTTTCACCACATCGCCTCAATCGCACCAGCGCGCCGTTGATGGCGCTGCTGCTGACGTCGACGGCGCTGGTCGGCTTCACCTCGGCGCGGGCACAGGAACTGCCAACGGGCGGCAGCGTTGCGTCGGGCGGCGTCACCATCTCGAACCCGTCATCCTCGCAACTGAGCATCAGGCAGTCGACCAACTCGGCCATCGTCAACTGGCAGAGTTTTTCGATCGGTGCGGGCGCTACCGTCAACATCGACCAGCCGACATCGTCCTCGACGATGCTCAACCGCGTCACCGGCGGCACCAAATCGACGATATCCGGTCGGCTCAACGCCAATGGCCAGGTCTTCCTCGTCAACCCCAACGGCATCGCCATCTCCAAGACAGGCAAGGTGAGTGCAGCCGGCTTCGTCGCGTCTTCGCTCGACATCAGCGACGAGGATTTTAAGGCCGGAAATCTCAAATTCGAGGGCAATGGAGCCTCAAGCACGGTTTCGAACCAGGGTTCGATCAGCATCGGCCGTGGCGGCTATGCGGCCCTGATCGGCGGCAGCGTCGACAATGCCGGCTCGATCAGCGTGCCGCTGGGCAAGGTTGGGCTCGGCTCGGGCGAGAGGGCGACGCTCGATCTTTCCGGCGACGGCTTCTTGCAGGTTTCGGTGCCCACCAAGGCGGATGGCAGCAACGCGCTGGTCAGCAATTCCGGTACTATCAGCGCCGATGGCGGGACAGTCGAGCTCAAAGCGGCGGCGGTGCGCGATGCGGCGCGCCAGGCGGTCAACATGTCGGGCGTTGTCGAGGCACGCACCGTGTCAGGCCAGTCCGGCGCCATCGTGCTTGGTGGTGATGAGGGATCCGTCGAGATTACAGGCACACTCGACGCCTCGGCCAAGGCCGGCGGCAAAGGCGGCAAGGTCACGGTCACCGGCCGCAAGCTGAAGCTCAAGGCAGCCAAGGTCGACGCCTCGGGCAAGGACGGCGGCGGCACCGTCAGGATCGGCGGCGACAAGCAGGGTTCTGGCACGCTCCAGCGAGCCCCGACGACCGAGGTTGATGCCAATACAACGATCAACGCCAGCGCGACCGGCACGGGCGATGGTGGCACGGTGATTGTCTGGTCGGACGGGCAGACGAAATTCGCCGGCAAGATTTCCGCTCGCGGCGGCGAGGATGGCGGCAATGGCGGCTTCACGGAAGTCTCTGGCAAGCAGCACCTCGACTTCACCGGCTCCGTCGACTTGCGCGCCCGCTTCGGCGACACCGGCGATCTTCTGCTCGACCCCTACAACGTGACCATCTCCAATGCCGCCGGCAATACCGGCGGCAGCATGACCGCCAACACCAATGACAGCGTCATCAATGTCACCACGCTGCAGAACCAACTGGCGCTGGCCAACGTCACCATATCGACGGGCAGCGGCGGTTCGCAGGCCGGCGACATCACCATCGCCGCGCCGATCGCCTGGAGCGCCAACACGCTGACGCTCAGCGCCTATCATTCGATCGTCTTCAACGCGAACGCCACGATCGGGGGCGTCGGTGGCCTGTCGCTGGTCACCAACAATGGCGGCACTGGCGGCACGATCTCCTATGCGCTCGGCGCCTCGGCGACATTCACCGGCACGCAAGGCGCGCAGGCGCTGTCGGTCAATGGCCAGAGCTACACACTGATCTACGATGTCAACGGGTTGCAGGCGATCAACAGTGGCCTGACCGGCCTCTATGCGCTGGCGAAGAACATCGATGCCAGCGCCACGTCCAGTTGGAACAGCGGCCTCGGCTTCATATCGCTGGGCACCGACGGCAACAGCAATATTCAGAACAGCGGCAACGGTTTCACCGGGACCTTCGACGGCCTTGGCCACGCCGTCGATGGGCTGTCGGTGACGCAGTCCGCCGCCCAATATGTCGGCCTGTTCGGCTATGTCGGCGCGGGCGGCTTTGTCCAGAATGTCGGCGTCACCAATGTGACGGTCCGAGGATTTAAGACACTTGGTGGGATCGTGGGCTTCAATGCCGGCACGGTGACCCAAAGCTATTCGACCGGCCAGCTGTTCACGACGCAGTACGGTTCCAGTTCGGGCGGCCTGATCGGCGAAAATGATGGCGCACTGTCCGACAGCTTCTCGACGGTCGTCGTCAACGCGCGCGACACCAATACCGCGGGCGGCGCGGTGGGCTACAACTATTTCGGAACCATCGATCGCGTCTACGCCATGGGTGCCGTCGATGTCGGCAGTGGCGGCGCCGCCGTCGGCGGCCTCGTCGGATCGAATTATGGCTATTCGTTTGTCGGCAGTGGCGGCAGGATAACCGACAGCTATTCGACCGGTGCGGTCAGCGGCGGATGGCTTGGCGGCGCGTTTATCGGCAACAATCTTTATGATGGCACAGTCACAGGCGCGTATGACACATCGACATCCGGCCCTTACAACACCTCATCCACCGCCAAGCCCGCGATCGGCGGCGGCACCACCGGCGGGTCGGTCAATGTCGTCGGCCTGTCGACCTCCAGCCTCCAGAATGGCGGCGCGAGCGGTCTCAGCGCCGCCTATGGCGGCGGCACCGGTGGCCTTTATCCCTATCTGAAGAGCTTCTACCCAAATGGCGCCCAGGCGATTTCCGGAATTGCCTACAAGGATAGCGGCAACACGCCGCTGATTTCCGGCACCGGCCAGCCCTATTACACAAAGAATCCCGGTCTTGTGTCCGTCGTTTCCGGCGGCGTCAAACTTGGCACCGTCTCGACCGGGACGAACGGCTATTACTATCTCGCTCTGCCGGCCGGTACGGTCTCGAACGCGGTGCTTGCCTACACGGTTGCCGACGCAGACTCGGGCGCCAGGAACGGCGTGACGTTCCGGACCGGTCTGTCCGGCGGTAACATCTCGAACCTCAACGTCTATGGCGACTGGCGCCTCGACGAGGCGGATGGCTGGATCGCTTCGCTGTCGGCGCTGAACAGCGCCTACGCTTCCACGGCAGGATCGACCTCGGTCGGCAGCCTGTCCTTCGCCAACCGCCAGATCGAAACCGCGGCGACGACCTTCGCCCTCGATCAAGCGCTCTCGGCTGGCACCGGCACCCTGGCGCTGTCGTCGAACGGCACGGTGACACAAGGGGCGACCGGCAATGCCATCACCGCAGGCTCCCTATGGTTCGGCGGCAGCGGCTCGTTCGCGGTCAATGGCGCCGGCAACCAGATCGGCACCGTCGCCGGCAATATCGGTTCCGTCGATCTGCGCGACGACGCAAGCCTGACGGTCGCAAGTGCCTCCAATGCTCGCGGCGCCAGTACAAGCGGGGTCAACGCCACCGGTTCCGTCAAGCTGCGGACAACGGGCGACCTGACCATCTCGGCCAGCGCGCCGGTCAGCGGAGCGAACCCCGTGCTTGCCGCTTCTGGCAAGTTCATCAACAACCGGGGCAGCGACGCCGTCACCGCCACCAGCGGACGCTGGCTGGTCTATGCGGCGAACCCGACTGGCAACACATTCGGCAATCTGGACAGCGGCAACACGGCGATCTGGAACACGGCGGCGGGCGGAGCGGTGAGCGCGGCCGGCAACCGCTACGTCTTTGCCTATCAGCCGACACTGACCTTCACGTCCAACAATGCGACGAAGACCTATGGCGACACTGCCCTGCCGCCGCTGACCTCTTCAGTGGCCGGCTACCAGACGGGCGTGATCGGCGCGTATCTCGGCGATACCGCAAGCACGACGTTCAGCGGCGGCCCAAGCGTGACGTCCGTGAACCCGCCGAGCAACACGCAGGTGGGCGCTGGATCCTATGCAATCACCGTCAGCGCCGGCAACCTCGCGGCGTTGAGCGGTTATGGTTTCGCCTACAACAGCGCGGGCCTTCTCACCATCGGCAAGCGCGCGGTGACGGTGACGGTGACGCCGGGCCAGGGAAAGATCTATGGCGATGCCAATCCCTCGTCCTATGGCTACACCGTCTCCGACCTCGGCGCCGGTGTGGCTTTGGCCGGCAGCCTCACTCGTGCGGCCGGGAACAATGCCGGGACGTATGCCATCAACCAGGGCAGCGTCACCAACGCCAACAATTCGAACTACGACATCACCTACGTCGGGGGCAATTTCACCATAGCCCAGCGGGCGATCACCGTGACTGCCGCCGGCAAGAGCCGCACATACGGAAGCAGCAATCCGGCGCTCACCTATCAGCTCACATCAGGCAGTCTTGTCGGCAGCGACAGCCTGACAGGCGCGCTGACGACATCGGCGACAACAACGTCCAACGTCGGCAGCTACGCCATCACGCAAGGCACACTCAACAACAATAATTACGCGATCACCTATGTCGGTGCCAATCTGTCGGTGACGCCACGCGCCATCACGGTGACAGCCGATGCCAAGACCCGCATCTACGGCGATGCCAATCCCGCGCTGACCTATCACCTCACATCAGGCAGTTACGTCAATGGCGACAGCCTGAGCGGTGCTCTGGCGACAACGGCGACGACGGCATCATCTGTCGGCAGCTACGCCATCACGCAAGGCACACTCGCCAACAGCAACTATGCGATCACCTATGTCGGTGCCAACCTGTCGGTGACGAAACGCGCCATCACGGTGACGGCCGATGCCCGGACCCGTGCCTATGGCGACGCCAATCCGGCGCTGACCTATCAGCTGACATCAGGTAATTTCGTCAATGGCGACAGCCTCGGTGGATCGCTCGCAACAACAGCGACGACGGCATCTGGCGTCGGCAGTTACGCCATCACGCAGGGCACGCTCGCCAACAGCAACTATGCGATCACTTATGTCGGCGGCAATCTGGCGGTGATGCAGCGCGCCATCACGGTGACGGCCGATGCCAAGAGCCGTGCATATGGCGATGGCAATCCGGTTCTGACCTACCAGTTGACCTCGGGCAATTTCGTCAATGGCGACAGCCTTAGCGGTTCGCTCGCAACAACCGCGACGACGGCATCCGGTGTCGGCAGTTACGCCATCACGCAGGGCACGCTCGCCAACAGCAACTATGCGATCACTTATGTCGGCGGCAATCTGGCGGTGACGCAGCGCGCTATCACGGTGACGGCCGATGCCAAGAGCCGCAGCTATGGCGACGGCAATCCGGCACTGACCTATCAACTGGCCTCGGGAAATTTCGTCAATGGCGACAGCCTTACCGGCGCGCTGGCGACAACGGCGACGACGGCATCTGGTGTCGGCAGTTACGGCATCACCCAGGGCACGCTCGCCAACAGCAATTACGCAATCAACTACGTTAGCGCGAACCTTTCCGTGACGCCGCGCGCGGTCACGGTCACGGCCAATGCGGGGCAGAGCAAGATCTATGGGGACAGCGATCCGCTGTCCTACGGCTATACAGTATCCGATCTCGGCGGTGGTACAGCGCTGGTCGGTGTTCTCGACCGGGCAGCCGGCGAGAATGTCGGCACCTACGCGATAGGGCAGGGAACGCTGACCAATGCCTTGAACTCGAACTACGACATCACCTATGTCGGCGCCGGCTTCAGCATCGGCAAGCGGTCAGTCACCGTCACGGCCAATGCTGGCCAGGACAAGACCTACGGCGACGCGGACCCGACCCTCGGCTACACGGTTTCCGATCTCGGCACTGGCGCGGCACTGGTCGGCGCACTGGACCGGGCGACGGGTGAGGATGTCGGCACCTACGCCATTGGGCAAGGGACGCTGACCGGTGCGAACAATGCGAATTACGACATCAGCTATGTTGGTAGCAATTTCAGCATCGGCAAGCGGGCGATAACGGTCACGGCCACTGCCGGACAGCACAAGGCCTACGGCAATGCCGATCCGTCGTCCTATCTCTACACCACCTCCGACCTTGGCAGCGGCACGGCCCTCGTCGGCACGCTTGATCGCGTGGCGGGCGAAAGCGTCGGCGCCTATGCGATCGGCCAAGGCACGCTGACCAACGCCAACAATTCCAACTACGACATCAGCTATGTCGGTTCGGATTTCACCATCGGCAAACGCGCGATCACGGTGACGGCCAATGCGGGGCAGGGCAAGACCTATGGCGACAGCGATCCGCTCTATTATGGTTACACCGTTTCGGATCTCGGCAATGGCGTCGACCTGGTTGGTTCTCTCGAGCGTGTCGCCGGCGAAAACGCCGGTACCTACGCCATAGGCCAAGGCACTCTGGCGAGTTCGAATGCCGACTACGACATCACCTATGTCGGCGCCGACTTCACCATCGCCAAGCGCGCCGTGACGGTCACCGCCAATGCCGGCCAAGGCAAGATTTACGGCGACGCCGATCCGTTGGCCTATGGCTACACCCACTCGGATCTCGGCAACGGCGTCGACCTGGTCGGCGCGCTTGATCGCGTCGCCGGCGAGAATGTCGGCCGTTATTCGATTGGGCAGGGCACGCTGATCAACGCGGACAATTCGAATTACGACATCACCTATGTCGGCACCGATTTCAGCATCGCCAAGCGGGCCGTGACGGTCACAGCCAATGCCGGGCAGGGCAAGATTTATGGCGATGCCGATCCGTCGTCCTATGGCTACAATCATTCCGATCTCGGCAATGGCGCGGCTTTGGTTGGTGCTCTCGACCGCGCTTCCGGCGAGAATGTCGGCAACTATGCGATCGGGCGAGGCACGCTCACCGATGCCGCCAATTCGAACTACGACATCACCTATGTCGATGCCGGCTTCAGCATCGGCAAGCGGTCGGTGACGGTGACGGCCGACGCCGGGCAGGGCAAGACCTATGGCGATATCGATCCGTCGTCCTATGGCTACAGCTATTCCGATCTCGGCAATGGCGCGGCTTTGGTTGGTGCTCTCGACCGCGCCTCCGGCGAGAATGTCGGCAATTATTCGATCGGGCGAGGCACGCTCACCGGTGCCGCCAATTCGAACTATGACATCAGCTATGTCGGAGCCGACTTCAGCATCGGCAAGCGATCGGTGACGGTCACGGCGAATGCCGGCCAGGGCAAGACCTACGGCGATACCGATCCATCGTCCTATGGCTACAGTTATTCCTATCTCGGCAATGGCATCGCCCTTGTCGGCGCGCTGAACAGGGCCGCCGGCGAAAATGCCGGCAGCTATGAAATCGGCCAGGGCACGCTGACCAACGCGGCCAACGCGAACTACGACATCACCTATGTCGGCTCGGATTTCACCATCGGCAAACGCGCAATCACGGTCGTGGCGGATGCGCAAAGCCGGCCGCAAGGCATGGCCAACCCGCCGCTCACCTATACGATCGGCGGGCTGGGCCTGGTCGGCAGCGATGCGCTTGCCGGCGCACTCTCGACCGCCGCGACGCCGGCCAGCATACCGGGCAGCTACGCGATCGAGCAGGGGAGCCTCACTGCCTCGGCCAATTACGAGCTGACCTATGTCGGCGCCGATCTGGTTGTCTCGGCGCCCAACACGATCCCGACATCGCAGGCGGCCACCACGGTGGCCTACAATGCCGATGCTTATGGCGCCGGCGCGCCGGCCCCGGTCTTCTTCACCGGCCAGCCGGTGGGTGGCGACACACAGACGCTGGTCGAGGATCCCCGGCTTGGCAGCATCGCCTTCTGCCAGGGCATGGCCGAGACCGCGTCCGTCTGTTCGGTCGCGGCGGTCCAGTAGCGGCACGGGGCGGAACATGCAGCGCCAGACCCTCTTCCCAGGTCGCCTCAATCGCACCAGCGCGCCGCTGATGGCGCTGCTGCTGACGTCGACGGCGTTGGTCGGCTTCACCTCGGCGCGGGCGGTGGAACTGCCAACGGGCGGCAGCGTTGCGTCGGGCGGCGTCATCATCTCGAACCCGTCATCCTCGCAACTGAGCATCAAGCAGTCGACCAATTCGGCCATCGTCAACTGGCAGAGTTTTTCGATCGGCGCGGGCGCTACCGTCAACATCGACCAGCCGACATCGTCCTCGACGATGCTCAACCGCGTCACCGGCGGCACCAGATCGACCATATCAGGCCAGCTCAACGCCAATGGCCAGGTCTTCCTCGTCAATCCCAACGGCATCGCCATCTCCAAGACCGGCAAGGTGAGTGCCGCCGGCTTCGTCGGCTCCTCGCTCGACATCAGCGATGACGACTTCAAGGCCGGCAAGCTGACGTTCCAGGGCAAGGGCGCCTCGGCGGCCGTCTCAAACGAAGGTTCCGTCTCGATCGGCCGTGGCGGCTATGCGGCACTGATTGGCGGCAGCGTCGACAATGCGGGTTCGATCAGCGTGCCGCTGGGCAAGGTTGGCCTGGGTTCTGGCGAGAAGGCGACGCTCGACCTTTCCGGCGACGGCTTTTTGCAGGTCTCCGTGCCGACCAAGGCGGATGGCAGCAACGCGCTGGTCAGCAATTCCGGCTCGATCAGCGCCGATGGCGGGACGGTCGAGCTCAAGGCTGCGGCGGTGCGCGATGCCGCGCGCCAGGCCGTCAACATGTCCGGTGTCATTGAGGCACGCACCGTGTCAGGCCAGTCCGGCGCCATTGTGCTGGGCGGCGGCGACGGCTCGGTCGAAATCTCCGGCAAGCTCGACGCTTCGGCCAAGAGCGGCGGCAAGGGCGGCAAGGTCACGGTCACCGGCCGGAAGGTGAAACTCAAGCATGCCGTCGTCGATGCCTCGGGTAGGGATGGCGGCGGCACCATCAAGATCGGCGGCGACAAGCAGGGCAAGGGGACACTGCAAACCGCTGCCACGACAGAGATCGATGCGGCCACGACGATCAACGCCGACGCCACCGGCACCGGCGATGGCGGCACGGTCGTCGTCTGGTCCGACGAGCAGACCAAGTTCGCCGGCAAGATCTCGGCACAAGGTGGGGCTGATGGCGGCAATGGCGGCTTCACGGAAGTGTCGGGCAAGCAGCGCCTTGACTTCACCGGCTCCGTCGACCTGCGCGCCCGCTTCGGCGACACCGGCGATCTTCTGCTCGACCCCTACAACGTCACCATCTCGAATGGTGCCGACACCGGCGGTTTCACCGCCGGTTCCAATGACAGCGTCATTAATGTCACCACGCTGCAGAACCAGCTGGCGCTGGCCAATGTCACCATCTCGACGGGAAGCGGCGGCTCGCAGGCCGGCGACATCACCATTGCCGCGCCGATCGCCTGGAGCGCCAACACGCTGACGCTCAGCGCCTATCACTCGATCGTCTTCAACGCCGGCGCCACGATCGGCGGCGTCGGTGGTCTGTCGCTGGTCACCAACAATGGCGGCAGCGGCGGCATCATGTCCTACGCGCTCGGCGCGGAGATCACTTTCACGGGCACCCAAGGGGCGCAAGCGCTGTCGATCAACGGGCAGAGCTACACACTGATCTACGACATCAACCAGCTGCAGGCGATCAACAGCGGGCTGAACGGCCGCTATGCGCTCGCCAACGACATCGAGGCCAGTTCCACCTATTCCTGGAACAATTTGATGGGTTTCATAGCCCTTGGCACAGACGGCAACACAAATATCCAGAACGGCGGCAACGGCTTCAACGGCACGTTCGACGGTCTTGGCCACATCATCAACCAGATCTGGGTCAGGCAGATCCCGGCCAATTATGTCGGCCTGTTCGGCTATGTCGGCGGCTCGGGCGTGGTGTGCAATGTCGGCCTGGTCGACAGCTATACAAGCGGCTCGTATGACACCGGCGCCATAGCCGGCTTGAACAAGGGTACGATCTCAGGCGTTTGGGCAAGCGGGTATCTCGAAGGCGTCAGCGGGTCGGGTGGTCTGGTCGGCACAAATCAGGGCACGATCACCCGGTCGTTCTCGACGGTGGCGGTGCAATCGCGCGATTCCAACAACGTCGGTGGCATTGCAGGCTACAACAGCGGCACGATCAGCCAGGTCTATGCCAGCGGCTCGGTTCTCGGCGGCGACAAGACCGGTGGCCTGGTCGGATTGAATCTGGGCTCGCTCAGCGACGGTTATTCGACCGGGGCCGTCAACGGAACGATGGGCGCCACCGGCATCGGCGGCAGCGTCGGCTTTTCCTGGGGCACGGTCACCAATGTCTACTTCGACACCACCACCTCGGGAACGACCACGGGCGTGGGCAGCGGCGGCACGCCCGGTGTCATCAGCACCGGCCTGACCACGGCGCAGTTGCAATCGGGCGGCGCCACGGCCCTCAGCGCGGCTTTCGGCGGCGGGACCGGCGGCCTCTATCCCTATCTGAACAGTTTTTGTCCAAACGGCGTCCAGGCCATCTCCGGCATCGCCTACAAGGATAGCGGCGTCACGCCGCTGTCGTCGGGCACGCGCCAACCCTACTATGTGAAGAACCCCGGTTTTGTCACCGGCGTCTCGAACGGCGTCGACATCGGCACCGTCACCACTGGCGTCAACGGCTATTACTACATCGCCGTGCCGACCGGCTGGATCAACGACAGCGTGCTGGCTTACACAGTCCGCGACGCGGATCCGAGCAACAGCTCGGGCGCTCAAAACGGCGTGACGTTCCGGACGGGCCTGTCGGGCGGCAATGTCACCAATCTCAACGTCTACGGCAACTGGCGTCTCGACGAGGCGGACAGCTTGATCACGTCCCTTTCGGCGCTGCAAAACGCGGCTTCTGCGACGGTCGGCTCGACCTATGTCGGCAGCCTCACCTTCGCCAACTGGCAGATCGAAACGGCGGCGACAACCTTCGCGCTCGACCAGGCGATATCGATCGGCGGCGGCACGCTGGCGCTGTCGTCGAACGGCGCGGTCACTCAGACAAACAACCTGGCGGCAGCATCGCTGTGGCTCGGCGGTACGGGCGATTTCAACCTGACCAATGCCGGCAACCAGATCGGTACGGTTGCCGCCAATGCCGGATCGGTCAACCTCGTCGATCTGGGCGGGCTGACCATCGGCAGCGTCGCCAGCGCGCGGGGCGTGACCACGACCGGCGCCAACACAACAGGGCAGGTCCAGCTGCAGACATCAGGCGACCTGACGATCGCAGCAAGCGCCAAGGTCAGTGGAACCAATCCGGTGCTGGCGGCGGGCGGCAAGTTCATCAACGGCCGTGGCAGCGATGCCGTCACCGCGACCAGCGGACGCTGGCTGGTCTACGCGGCAGCACCCACCGGCAACACGTTCGGCAATCTCGACAGCGGCAACACGGCGGTCTGGAATACGGCGACCGGCGCAACGGTGGGCGCGAGCGGCAACCGCTATGTCTTCGCCTACCAGCCGACGCTGACCTTCACCTCCCAAAATGCTTCGAAGGTCTACGGCGACACCGCCATGCCGACATTGACCTACACGGTGTCGGGTTATCAGGCAGGGGTAGCCAACGCCTATCTCGGCGACAGCGCCGCCACCGCCTTCAGCGGCGCGCCGTCGCTCTCACCCCCACTCACGCTTGCCACTCAGCAACTCGGAGCCGGGACTTATACGATTACAATCGATGCCGGCGATCTCGTCGCCCTGACCGGCTACGGGCTCGCTTTCAACAGCGCCGGATTGTTCACCGTCGCCAAGCGGGCAATCGCGGTCACAGCCGATCCCGATCAGCACAAGACCTATGGCGATGACGATCCCGCTTCCTACACCTATGCGGTTTCGGACCTCGGCACTGGCGTCGCCCTGGTCGGCGCGCTCGATCGTGTTGCCGGCGAGAACGCCGGCGCCTATGCCATTGGCCAGGGCACGCTGACCAACGCCAACAATTCGAACTATGACATCAGCTATGTCGACGCCAATTTCACCATCGACAAACGGGCCATCACCGTCACCGTCGATCAGGGTCAGGGCAAGGTCTATGGCGATGCCGATCCGGCAGCCTACACCTATACCGCTTCCAATCTCGGCGGTTTGACCCTGACGGGCAGCCTCGACCGATTGGCGGGCGAGAATGCAGGCACCTACGCCATCGGACAGGGCACGCTGGATGTCTCCAATTCCAACTATGACATCACTTTCGTCGGCGCCGATTTCACCATTGCCAGGCGCCCGGTAACCGTCACCGTCAATCCGAACCAGGGCAAGACCTATGGCGATGCCGATCCGTCGTCCTACACCTATAGCTATGGCAATCTCGGCAGCGGCGAAGCGCTGGTCGGCTCACTCGACCGCGTTGCCGGCGAGGATGTCGGCGCCTATGCCATCGGCCAGGGCACGCTGACGAATGCCGACAATTCGAACTACGACATCACCTTCGTCAGCAAGGATTTCAGCATCGGCAAGCGGGCGGTCACCGTCACGGCCAATTCGGGCCTGGGCAAGATTTACGGCGATGCCGATCCATCGTCCTATGGCTACAGCTACTCAGACCTAGGCACGGGCGTGGCGCTGGTCGGCGCACTCGACCGTGCCTCTGGTGAGATTGTAGGCGCATACGCGATCGGCCAGGGTACGCTGACGAACGCCGACAATTCGAACTATGACATCACCTTCGCCGGCGCGGATTTCAGCATCGGCAAGCGCGCGGTCACCGTCACGGCCAATTCCGGCCAGGGCAAGACCTATGGCAATGCCGATCCGACCCTTGGCTACAGCTATACCGACCTTGGCAGTGGCGCGGCGCTGGTCGGCGCCCTCGATCGCGCTTCGGGCGAGAATGTCGGCACCTACGCGATCAGCCAGGGCTCGCTGACCACCGCAGGCAATTCGAACTACGACATCACCTTTGTCGGTTCGAACTTCAGCATCGGCAAGCGCGCGGTAACCGTCACCGCGACTTCCGGACAAGGCAAGACCTACGGCAATGCCGACCCGTCGTCCTACGGCTACACTCACTCCGACCTCGGCAGCGGTGCGGCCCTTGTAGGTGTGCTCGACCGTGTGTCGGGCGAGGATGTCGGCAGCTATGCCCTTGGACAGGGTTCGCTGACCAACGCCAACAATTCGAATTACGACATCACCTATGTCGGCTCGAACTTCAGCATCGGCAAGCGCGCGGTCACCGTCACGGCCACTGCCGGACAGGGCAAGACCTATGGCAATGCCGATCCGTCATCCTACGGCTACACCTACTCGGACCTTGGCACGGGCGCTGCTCTCGTCGGTGTGCTTGACCGCACCGCCGGCGAGAATGCCAGCACCTATGCGATCGGCCAGGGCACGCTCTCCAATGCCAATAATGCGAATTACGACATCAGCTTCGTCAGCAAGGATTTCACCATTGCCAGGCGGGCGGTCACGGTCACGGCCAATTCCGGCCAGGGCAAGACCTACGGCAACGCCGACCCGTCGTCCTATGGCTACACCTACTCAGATCTCGGCGCGGGCGTGGCGCTCGTCGGAGTGCTTGACCGTGCCGCTGGCGAGAATGTCGGAAACTATGCGATCGGGCAGGGGACGCTAACCAATGCTGCCAATTCGAACTATGACATCAGCTTCGCCAGCGCGGATTTCGCGATCAGCAAACGGGCGGTCACCGTCACGGCCAATGCCGGCCAAGGCAAGACCTATGGCGATGCCGACCCATCGCTCGGCTACACCTTCTCCGACCTTGGCAGCGGCGCGGCTTTGGTCGGCGCGCTCGACCGCGGCGCGGGCGAGACTGTCGGCACCTATGCGATCGGGCAAGGCACGATCACCAATGCCGCCAATGGCAACTATGACATCACCTATGTCGGGACCAACTTTGCCATCGGCAAGCGGGCGGTCACGGTGACCGCCAATGCCGGTCAGGGCAAGATCTACGGCAATGCCGATCCGACGCTTGGCTATACCGTCTCCAACCTTGGCAGCGGCACGGCCCTTGTCGGCGCACTCGATCGCGCTTCGGGTGAGGATGTCGGTACCTATGCCATCGGCCAGGGCACGATCACCAATGCCAACAACTCCAACTACGACATCATCTATTCCGGTGCCGATTTCACCATCGGCAAGCGGGCGATCACCATCGTCGCCGACGCGCAAAGCCGGGCGCAGGGAGCGGCCAATCCGCCGCTCACTTACGCGGTCGGCGGGCTCGGACTGGTCGGCAGCGACACGTTCAGCGGCTCGCTCTCGACCGATGCGACCACGGCAAGCGCGCCGGGCCGTTATGCCATCGAACAAGGCAGTCTTGCCGCCTCGACGAATTACGACCTGACCTATGTCGGCGCCGATCTGGAGGTGCGGGCCACTGACGTGGTTCCGTCGGCCGATACCGCCAGCGTTGTTGCCTACAACGCCACCATCCATGGCGGCGGACAGCCTGTCCCGGTTTTCTTCACCGGCAAACCGGCCGCCGGCGAAACACAGGCGCTGGTCGAAGACCCGCGTCTCGAAAGCCCTGCCTTCTGCCAGAACATCGGCGAGATCGCGGCTGTCTGTAGCGCCGGGTCGGTGCAATAGGAGGCTGCTCGGCGGCGTTCATTCGCCCGCCTGTGGGCGTAGCGTCCGCGGGCGCGGCATCGCCAGGCGCAACTGCCGGCACCAGCGACCGAAACGGTCGACATAGATGTAGATCACCGGCGTCGTATAGAGGGTGAGGATCTGGCTCAGGATCAGCCCGCCGACGATGGCGATGCCGAGCGGCTGGCGCAGTTCCGCGCCTTCGCCAAGGCCGATGGCCAGCGGCACGGCGCCGAACAATGCCGCCATGGTCGTCATCATGATCGGGCGGAAGCGCAGCAGGCATGCCTGGAAGATGGCGTCATGCGCCGATCTGCCCTCGTTGCGCTCCGCGGCCAGCGCGAAGTCGATCATCATGATCGCGTTCTTCTTGACGATGCCGATCAAGAGGATGATGCCGATCAGCGCCATGATCGAGAACTCGATGTTGACCAGGGTCAGCGCCAGCAAGGCGCCGACGCCGGCCGACGGCAAGGTCGACAGAATGGTCAGCGGGTGCGCGTAGCTTTCATAGAGAATGCCGAGCACGACATAGACGGCGATCAGCGCGGCAAGGATCAGCAGCGGCTGGTCGGAGAGCGAGTCCTGGAAGACGCGCGCCGTGCCCTGGAAACTGCCATGGATGGTTGCCGGCATGCCGATGCGGTCGGCGGCCGCGTTGATGGCCGCGACGCCTTCGCTGAGCGCGACGCCCGGCGCCAGGTTGAACGACAGGGTGGTGGCGACGAACAGGCCCTGATGGTTGACCGACAGCGGCGTGCTGCCAGGGCCGTAATGCGCGACGGTCGACAGCGGCACCATCGTCTCTGCTCCGGTGCTGACCGCCGAACCGGTCGAGGCCGCCGTCCTGCCGGTGCTGGTGATGGAATTGTTGGCCTGGTTGCGCGCGGCGTCGGCGGCGACCGACTGGGCGCTGGTGGACCGGCCTGGTGCGACGAATGTGCCGGCAACCGCATTGCTCGACTGCGAGCCGCCAACCGATCCGCCCGATGTGCTGACATAGACTTTTTTGAGCGCATCGGGGTTCTGCCAATATTGCGGCGCCACCTCCATGATCACGTGGTACTGGTTGCGCTGGACATAGATGGTGGAGACCTGGCGCTGGCCGAAGGCGTCGTAAAGCGTGTTGTCGATCTCGCTGGCTGATATGCCGAGGCGTGTTGCGGTGTCGCGGTCAATGGTGACGTCGGCTTCAAGACCTTTGTTCTGCTGGTCGGAGTTGACGTCGGTGAGCTTGGGCTCTGTTTGCAGCGCCGCCGCCAGCTTCGGCGCCCACTCCGCCAGCTCGTCGAAACTGTCACCTTGCAAGGTGTACTGGTACTGCGCGTTCGACTGGCGCCCGCCGACGCGGATATCCTGCACCGCCTGCAGGAAAAGCGTGGCGCCTGGCACCACAGCCAGTTCGGGCCGCAGCCTGGCGATAACCTGATCGGCGGAGATCTTGCGCTCGGCCAGCGGCTTCAGCGACACGAACATGGAACCGGAATTGGTTTGGCCGCCGCCGGTGAAAGCGACAGCAGCATCGACGGCGGGATCCTTGCTGACGATGCCGGCGAACTGGGTGAGCTTCTGCGACATCGACTGGAAGGAGGTCGCCTGGTCGGCCTGGATCGAGCCGGTCAGCCGTCCGGTGTCCTGCTGCGGGAAGAAGCCTTTTGGGATGGTGACATAGAGGTAGCCATTGAGGCAGAGCGTTGCCGCCAGCACCGCCATGATCAGCAGCGGATTGTCGAGCGCCCAGGACAGCGACCTCCGATAGAAGCCCAGCATGGCCTCGAAGATACCTTCGCTGAAGCGGTAGAGCCGGCCGTGTTCGCGTTGTCCCTCGGGGCGAAGCAGGATCGAGCACATCATCGGCGTGGTGGTCAGCGAGATGGCGAGCGAAACCAGGATCGCCGCCGACAGCGTGATGGCAAATTCGCGGAACAGCCGGCCGACAATGCCGCCCATCAGCAGGATCGGGATGAAGACGGCGATCAGCGACAGGCTCATCGACAGCACGGTGAAGCCGACCTCCTGGGAGCCCTTGATCGCCGCCTCCATGCGGCCCATGCCCGAAGCGGTGTGGCGAGCGATGTTTTCCAGCACGACGATGGCGTCGTCGACGACGAAGCCAGTGGCCACCGTCATCGCCATCAGCGACAGATTGTCGATGCTGAAGCCCATCAGGTACATGGCGCCCAGCGTGCCGACCAGGGATACGGGCACCGCCATGATCGGCACCAGCGCCGAGCGCACGTCGCGCAGGAAAGCGAAGACGACGAGGATCACCAGGCCGATGGCAATCATCAGCGTCTGTGCGACCTCGCTCAGCGAGGCGCGGATGGTGGTCGAACGGTCGACCGCCAGCGACAGGTCGATGGCCGGTGAGATCGAGGCGCGCAGCGTCGGCAGCAGCGCCTTCACCCGGTCGACCGTCGCGATGATGTTGGCGTTGGGCGAGCGGTTGAGGATGATCAGGACGCCCGGCTTGCCGTTGGCCAGACCGGCATTGCGGATGTTTTCGACGGAATCATTGACCTGGCCGACATCGGACAGCCTGACCGGCGCGCCGTTGCGGTAGGCGACGATCAGGGAACGGTAGGCATCCGCCTGGTTGGCCTGGTCGTTGGCGTAGATCTGGTAGCGCTGGTCGCCGACGTCGATGGCGCCCTTGGGGCTGTGGGCGTTGGCCGAGGCGAGTGCGGCGCGCACGTCCTCCAGCCCGATGCCGTAATCGTAGAGCACCTGGGGGTTGAGTTCGACGCGCACCGCCGGTAGCGAACTGCCGCCCACCGACACCTCGCCGATGCCGTCGACCTGCGAGAGTTTCTGCGCCAGCACGGTGCTGGCGGCATCGAAGAGCTGGCCCTTGGACAAAGTGTCCGATGTCATCGACAGGATGAGGATCGGGGCGTCGGCGGGATTGACCTTGCGATAGGTCGGATTGGAGCGCAGGCTGGACGGCAGGTCGGCGCGCGCGGCATTGATAGCCGCCTGGACATCGCGCGCGGCGCCGTCAATGTCGCGGTCCAGCCCGAACTGCAAGGTGATGCGGGCGCTGCCGACGCTGCTGGATGAGGTCATTTCGTTGACGTCGGCGATTTCGCCGAGATGCCGTTCGAGCGGGCTGGCGACGGTGTTGGCCACCACCCGGGGGCTGGCGCCGGGCAGCGAGGCCGATACCGATATCACGGGGTAGTCGACCGCCGGCAGCGGCGCCACCGGCAATTGCGGAAACGCCACCAGCCCGGCCGCCAGCAGGCCGAAGGTCAGCAGCGTCGTCGCCACCGGCCGCCGGATGAAGGGAACCGACAGGTTCATGGCCTGGCGTCCGCCTCCGGAATGCGGGGAAGATTGGGGGCACCGGCAAGATTGGGCTCGATGCCTCGCAGGCGGGCCGAGAGACGATCAAACCAGAGATACATCACAGGCGTGGTGAACAGCGTCAGCAACTGGCTGAGCAGCAGGCCGCCGACGATGGAGACGCCCAAGGGATGGCGCAGTTCCGAGCCGACGCCGGTGCCAAGCATCAGCGGTAGGGCACCCAGCATCGCCGCCAGTGTCGTCATCAGGATCGGGCGGAAACGCAGCAGGCAGGCCTGGTAGATGGCCTCGCGCGGCGCCTTGCCTTCATTGCGCTGCGCGTCGAGGGCGAAGTCGATCATCATGATGGCGTTCTTCTTGACCACGCCGATCAACAGGATGATGCCGATGATCGAGATGGTGGTCAGGTCCTGGCCGGCGATCATCAGCGCCAGCAGCGCGCCGATGCCGGCCGAAGGCAGTGTCGACAGGATGGTGATCGGGTGGATGAAGCTTTCATAGAGCACGCCGAGCACGATATAGACCGTCACCACCGCCGCCAGGATCAGGAACAGCGTGTTGTCGAGCGAAGCCTGGAAGGCACGCGCCGCGCCCTGGAAGCTGGTGATGATGCTGAGCGGCATGCCGATGTCCGCCTGCGCCCTCTCGATCGCGGTGACCGCCTCGCCGAGCGACGCGCCGGGCGCCAGGTTGAACGACACGGTGGTGGCGGGGAATTGCCCCATATGGGTGATCTGCAGCGGCGTGGTGGCGACATGGGTGGTTGCCACCACCGACAACGGCACCGGCGCGCCGCCCGTCGACGAGGGCAGGTAGACGGAGGAGAGCGCCTTGAGCGAATCCTGTTCGGACGGGGCGGCCTCGAGAATGACGCGGGACTGGCTTGACGTGGTGTAGATGGTCGAGACCATGCGCTGGCCGAAAGCGTCGTAGAGCGCGTTGTCGACGGTCGCCGGCGTGATGCCGAAGCGGGCGGCCTGGTCGCGGTCGATGTCGACAAAGACGGCAAGGCCGCTGTTCGACAGGTCGCTGGCGACATCGGCGAGCTGCGGCAGCGTGTTCAGCCTGGCAAGCAGCTTCGGCGTCCATTCTCCCAGTTCCTCGGCGTTGGCGTCCTGGAGCACGAATTGATACTGGGTGCGGCTGACCTGGCCGTCGATGGTCAAGTCCTGCACCGGCTGCATGTAAAGGGTGACGCCGGCCACTGAAGCGGCTTCCTCTTTCAGCCGTGCGATGACCTGCGTGATATCGGCGCTGCGCTGCTCATGCGGTTTTAGGTTGATCAGGATGCGGCCGACATTCATCGTGGTGTTGGTGCCGTCGACGCCGATGAAGGATGACAGGCTGTCGACATCGGGATCCCTAAGGATGATGGCGGCCAGCTGCTGCTGGCGTGGCGCCATCGCGGCATAGGAGATCGACTGCGGCGCTTCGGTGATGGCCTGGATGACACCGGTGTCCTGCACCGGGAAGAACCCCTTGGGGATGACCACGTAGAGGGCCGCCGTCAGCACCAGGGTCGCCGCCGCCACCACGAGCATCAGTGTCTGCCGGTCGAGCACCCAGGTCAGCGCCCGGCCATAGCCGCGGATCACCCAGTCGAAGAAGTCGCGGCTGGCGCGCTGCAGGGCGTTCTCGCGCACCGCCGCCACCGGTTTGAGCAGCTTGGCGCAGGCCATCGGCACCAGCGTCAGCGACACCACGGCGGAGATCAGGATGGTGGTGGCCAGCGTGATGGAGAATTCGCGGAACAGCCGGCCGACGACATCGCCCATGAACAGAAGCGGGATCAGCACCGCGATCAGCGAAACCGTCAGCGAGATGATGGTGAAGCCGATCTGCTGCGAGCCTTTCAGCGCCGCCTCTAGCGGTGTCGCGCCCTCCTCGACATAGCGCGCGACATTCTCGATGACGACGATGGCGTCATCGACGACGAAGCCGGTGGCGATGGTCAGCGCCATCAGCGACAGATTGTCGAGGCTGAAGCCGAACAGATACATGACGCCAAGCGTGCCGACCAGCGACAGGGGCACCGACAGGCTTGGGATCAGCGTGGCGCGCGCGCTGCGCAGGAAGACGAAAATCACCAGCACGACCAGGATGATCGACAGCGTCAGCTCGTATTCGACGTCGCGCACCGAGGCGCGGATGGTCGTGGTACGATCGGTCAGCACCTTGACGTCGACGGCATTTGGCAGCGAGGCCTGCAGCTGCGGCAGCAGCGCCTTGATGCGGTCGACCACGTCGATGACGTTGGCGCCGGGCTGGCGCTGGATGTTGAGGATGATCGCCGGCGTGCTGTTCATCCAGGCCGCGAGTCGGTTGTTCTCGGTGGCGTCGACCACATCGGCCACATCGCTCAGCCGCACCGGCGCGCCGTCCTTGTAGGCGACGATCAGCGAGCGGTATTCGTCGGCGCTCTTCAGCTGGTCGTTGGCGTTGACGGTGTAGGCGCGCGACGGTCCGTCGAAATTGCCTTTCGGCGTGTTGACGTTGGCGCTGCCCAAAGTGGTGCGCAGATCGTCGAGGTTGAGACCGTAGGCGGCGAGCTTGCGTGGATCGGCCTGGACGCGCACGGCGGGGCGCTGACCGCCGCTGAGGCTGACGAGGCCGACGCCCGGCAGCTGCGATATCTTCTGCGCCAGCCTGGTATCGGCAAGCTGCTGCAACGTCGCGCTGCGGCATGGTCGCCGAGGTCAGGCCGAGGGTGAGCACCGGTGCGTCGGCCGGGTTGACCTTGGCATAGATCGGCGGCGCCGGCAGGTCGGCCGGCAGCAGATTGCCGGCAGCGTTGATGGCGGCCTGCACCTCCTGCTCGGCGACATCGAGCGAGATCGCCAGGCTGAACTGCAGCGTGATGACGGAGGAGCCGGCCGAGCTCACCGAGTTCATCTGGTTGAGGTTGGCGATCTGGCCGAGCTGGACTTCCAGCGGCGCGGTGACCGAGGACGTCATCACGTCAGGGCTGGCACCGGGATAGAAGGTCTGCACCTGGATGGTGGGATAATCGACCTCGGGCAGGGCCGAGACGGGCAAATAGCGATAGGCCAGCAGGCCGGACAGCATGATGGCGACCATGAACAGCGAAGTCGCCACCGGCCGCAGGATGAAGGCTCGTGACGGGCTCATTGCTGTTGCCCGGACCCCGACTGCCCCGAGTCCGAATGTCGATGCTTGTGGCCCTTGCCCTTGTGCTTGCCTGAGTTGTCTGGATTCGGAGCGTCCGCCACCGGCTGGTTGGGCGCCTGCGCCTGAGTTGGCGGCGCTGTCTCTGCCGGCGCAGGCGTTGATGTCTGCGAGGGCGCCTGTGCCTGTGCCGGGGCCGGCGCCTGGCCGTCCTGCTGAAGGTTGATATGGGCGCCGTCGCGGAGCTTGTCGGCGCCGTCGACGACGACGCGGTCGCCGGGGTTAAGGCCGGCGAGGATCTCGACGTGTTCGCCATTGGTGACGCCAAGCGTGACCTTGCGCACGGCGACCGTGCTGTCGGGATTGACCAGATAGACGAAGGTGCCGGGCAGGCCGCGCTGGATCGCGGCGATCGGGGCGATCGCCACGTCCTTGTGCTCGTCGACGAGAAGCGAGACGTTGACGAACTGGTTCGGATAGAGGAGGCGCGCTTCGTTGGCGAAACCCGCCCGCAGCTTGATGGTGCCGGTGCTTGGATCGATCTGGCTGTCGAAGGTCTCGAGCTGGCCGTCGGCGAGCTTCTTGGCCCCGGCGCGGTCGAAGGCAGTGGTGGGCAGCGTGGCGCCCTCCTGCATGCGTTGCGCGATCGCGGGCAACTCATCCTCGGGCACGGTGAACAGCACGCTGATCGGCTGCACCTGGGTGATGATGACGATGCCGTTGGCATCGCTAGGGGTTACGTAGTTGCCCTGATCGACCTGGCGCAGGCCGGCGCGTCCATCGACTGGAGACAGGATGCGGCAATAATCGAGATTGAGGGTGGCGGTCTGTATCATCGCCTGATCGACCTGGACGGAGCCCTGGTCCTGCGCGACAAGGGCGACCTGCGCGTCGAGGGTCTGCGGCGTCGCCGTCCCCTGGGCCACCAGCTTCTGGTCGCGAACGAGATCGAGCCCGGCATCCCTGAGCATGGCCTGGTCGCGCACCAGCTGGCCTTGGGCCTGGGCGAGCGCCGCCTGGAAGGGGCGGGGATCGATCTCGGCCAGCAGGTCGCCCTTCTTGACGTCCTGGCCTTCCTTGAAATTCACCTGGATGAGCGGGCCGGTGACCTGCGGCTTGACGGTGACGGTGGAGAGCGAGGTCACCGTGCCGAGCGCGTTGAGGGTGACGTCTATCGTGCCTTTTTCGATGGCGGCGGCGCCGATTGTCGTCGGCTGCGCGCCGCGTCTGCCGCCGGGCTGTCTGGCCTCGACATGCGGACGCTGATAGAGATAGGCGCCGGTTGCGGCGACAATGGCAATGAAGATCAGCCACGGAATCCAGCCACGCGAACGGCGTGGCGCGACGGTCGTCTGCAGCGGCATTTCCAATTGCTGGTCCATGGCGGCATCTTTCACCCCCATCGACCAATATGGCCGAACCCTTACGAAGTCGAATTAACAGTTGGACAGGTTTGGCCCGGTCTTGCGGACCACTCAATCGCCCTCACTCGGCCGCTTGAACGCGGTTCGCCTGGATGATGGCGCGGATCTCCGACCGGCAGGAGCCGCAATTGGTGCCGGCCTTCAGCGCGCCGCCGATGGCCTCGACCGTGGTGCAGCCGGCCGCCACCGCGGCCACGATCTGGTTGGCTCCGACGTTGAAACAGGAGCAGACGGTGGCGCCTGCATCGGGCCGTTCGGCACCGGCGCGGCCGGCGACGATCCGGAAGCGCTCGCGCTGGCTGGCGTGGACTTCTTCAAGCTGTTCCGCCGCCCAGCCGCGCGACACCGCGACCGGGCCGGGTGCGACGAACAAGGCGCCCATGAGGCGCTCGCCATCGAAGGCGGCGATGCGGTGCTGGCCGGCGTCGCGGTCGTGATAGGCGAGCATTTCGGCTGCGGGGGCACCGAAGAGCGAGCCGGCAAAGGCTGTCCAGTCGATAGCGTCGTCGGCAAAGGCAAGCTCGACCCGCCATCCGCCCCGGCACTTGGCAACCGCCCAATAGCTCGCGTCAATCCGTTCCGGCTTCTGGCGCATCACGGCGAAACCAAAGGCCTTGGCGACAAATCTCTCGATGCGGGCCGCGACATGCTTCAACGCGGGTTGGCCTGAGACCGGATCGATGAGCGGTGCGGTCAGTGCGTCGAGCCGGCCTTTTGCCGCGAACTGATCGGTCCAGTGCATCGGCGCGAAGACGCTGCCCGGGCGCTGGCGGGGCGTGATCAAGGCGCGAACCAGCACGTCGCCGCGCGGGCTGGCAATACGCACGATGTCGGCGTCGCCGATGCCGTGGTGCTGCGCGTCCACGGGGTGGATTTCGACAAAGGGCTCGGCGATGTGCTGGGACAGACGCGGGCTTTTGCCGGTGCGCGTCATGGTGTGCCAGTGGTCGCGGATCCGGCCGGTGTTCAGGATGAGGGGGAAATCGGATGTGGCGCGGGTTTCGGTGGTGGCGCGGATGGCGATGAAGCGTGCCTTGCGGTCGGGTGTGTAGAAATTGCCGTTGGCGAAGAAGCGAATGGGTTGGTGCTCCGTAGTGCCGCCTCGTGGGCTGGGGGCTGGCCATTGGAATGGCTCAAGTGATGCATAACTTTCAGCATCGGCCCCGGCATACGCACCGATATCGAAATCCCGCGCACCATCATTCTCGAACCCGGACAGCGCGGCGTGCTCACCAAAAATCTCCGCCGGCGTCTCGTGCCCAAACGCCTCGCCAAATCCCATCCGCCGCGCCACCTCCGCGATGATCCACCAGTCGGGCCTCGCTTCGCCGGGCGCCGCCAGAAACGACCGCTGGCGCGAGATGCGGCGCTCCGAATTGGTGACGGTGCCGTCCTTCTCGCCCCAGGCGGTGGCGGGCAGTCGAACATGGGCGTGACGCACTGTGTCCGTGCTGGCCAGCACATCCGACACCACGACGAACGGGCAAGCCTTGATCGCCGCTTCGACAGCATCGGCGTCCGGCATCGAATCGACCGGATTGGTCGCCATGATCCACAGCGCCTTGATGCGCCCGTCGGCAACGGCTTGAAACATCTCGACCGCCTTCAGGCCGGGCTTTTGCGCGACATCGGGCGCGTTCCAGAAGCGGCGCACACGGTCGCGGTGTTCGGGGTTGTCGATCTCCATATGGGCGGCGAGCATGTTGGCCATGCCGCCGACCTCGCGGCCGCCCATGGCGTTGGGCTGGCCGGTCACCGAGAACGGCCCGGCTCCCGGCCTGCCGATGCGACCGGTGGCGAGATGGCAATTGATGATGGCGTTGACCTTGTCGGTGCCGGACGACGACTGGTTCACGCCCTGGCTGTAAACGGTCACCGTCTTCGCGGTCGCGGCAAACAGGCTGTAGAAGCGGGTGAGTTCGTCCTCGCTCAGACCGGTGGCGGCAGCGATTCCGCCAAGATCGAGCGCCGACGCCGCGAAAAGCGCTTGTCCGAAGCCGGTCGTGTGCGCGGTGATGTAGGAGCGGTCGAGTGCGTTGTGCTGGCCGAGCCAGGCGAGCAGGCCGGTGAACAGAGCGACGTCGCCATCCGCCGCGATCGCCAGATGCATGTCGGCGATATCAGATGTCATGGTGCGGCGCGGGTCGATCAGCACGATCTTCATCTCCGGCCGCTTTTCCCGGGCGGCGGCAATGCGCTGGTAGAGCACGGGATGGCACCAGGCGAGGTTGGAACCGACCAGCACGATGAGGTCGGCGATTTCCAGATCCTCATAGGTTCCCGGCACCGTGTCGGAGCCGAAGGCACGGCGGTGGCCGGCGACCGACGAGGCCATGCAGAGGCGCGAATTGGTGTCGATGTTGGCCGAGCCGACAAAACCCTTCATCAGCTTGTTGGCGAGGTAATAATCCTCGGTCAGTAGTTGGCCCGAGACATAGAAGGCGACCGCATCCGGCCCGTGCTCGGCGATGGTTTGCGAAAAGGTCGAGGCGACGCGGTCGAGTGCCTCGTCCCAGCCGACGCGGCGGTCGTGTATTTCGGGATGAAGCAGCCGGCCGTCGAGGTCGATGGTCTCGGCCAGTGCAGAGCCCTTGGAGCAGACGCGGCCGAAATTCGCGGGATGATCGGGGTCGCCGCGGACGGACACTTGCCCGTCCGCGGCGACCTTCGCCAGCACGCCGCAGCCCACCCCGCAATAGGGGCAGGTGGTCCTCACCTCGCGTGCTGTGTCGATCTCCATGTTCAGGCGGCGCGGCTGGCCAGCGCTTCCAGCGCCAGGAACAGGCGTTCGCCCTCGACCTTGACCGGAATGGTGCGCACCACGCCCTCGTCGGCGCCGAGCGCCTTGCCGGTCTCCAGCGAGATCACCCAATTGTGCAGGGGACAGGTCACCGCCGCGCCATGGACAATGCCCTGGCTGAGCGGCCCGCCCTTGTGCGGGCAATGGTCGTCGATGGCATAGACCTGATCGTCCTGGGTGCGGAAGACCGCGACCTTGCCTTGCGGGGTGGCCACGCAGCGCGCGCCACGCCGCGGGATGTCGGAGATGGTGCCGATGGCGATCCAGTTCATGTGAATTCCCTTTTTGCGCGTGTTCTTAACCGAAAACCGGTTCCCACTTTTCGGGAACACGCGCTCACTCCGCCGCCTCGGCAAACCCGACCGAAGCCATCGGCCGGAACTCGTGCTTGTCCTTGCCGGAGACGCGCTCCGACCATGGGTCGACCTGGGCGAATTTCTGGCTGAAGACGAAGCGGTCGTAATAGGCCTTGCGCTTCTCGCCATCGTCCATGATCTGGCGCTTGATCTCGGGGATGCCGATACGCTTGGCCCATTTGTAGATGCGTTCGAGATAGCGGCCCTGCTCGCGGTACATCTGGGTCAGCGCGACGATGTGCTCCAGCGCTTCGTCTTCTGTCTTCACAAGACCGAGCACTTCGGTGCCCTTGATGTCGAGGCCGGCGGCGCCGGCGAAGTGGATCTCGTAGCCGCTGTCGACGCAGATGACGCCGACATCCTTGCAGGTCGCCTCGGCGCAGTTCCTCGGGCAGCCCGACACCGCCATCTTGACCTTGGCCGGCGTCCACGAACCCCACATGAATTTTTCGATACGGATGCCGAGACCTGTCGAATCCTGCGTGCCGAAGCGGCACCAGTCGGAGCCGACGCAGGTCTTCACCGTGCGCAGGCCCTTTGCATAGGCATGACCGGAGACGAAACCGGCCTGGCCGAGATCGGCCCACACCGCCGGCAAATCTTCCTTGCGGATGCCCAGCATGTCGATGCGCTGGCCGCCGGTGACCTTGACCATCGGGATCTCGAACTTGTCGACGACGTCGGCGATGGCGCGCAGTTCGGCGGCGTTGGTGACGCCGCCCCACATGCGCGGAACCACCGAATATGTGCCGTCCTTCTGGATGTTGGCGTGCACCCGCTCATTGATGAAGCGCGACTGATAGTCGTCGGCATAGTCGTTTGGCCAGTCGCAAACGAGGTAGTAGTTGAGCGCCGGACGGCATTTGGCGCAGCCGCAGGAGGTCTTCCATTCCAGCTCCTGCATGACGGCGGGAATAGTCTTCAGGTGCTTGGCCTTGATCAGCCGGCGCACCTCGTCATGGCCGAGCGTGGTGCAGGAGCACATGGGTTGGACGGCCGCCGGGTTGTATGTGTCGCCGAGGGTCAGCACCATCAGCTTCTCGACCAGCCCGGTGCAGGAGCCGCACGAGGCCGACGCCTTGGTGTGGGCGCGCACGTCGTCGAGCGAGGTCAGGCCTTTGGCCGTGATCGCGCCGGTGATCTTTCCCTTGCAAACGCCGTTGCAGCCGCAGATTTCCGCATCATCCGGCAAGGCTGCAACGGCCGCCATAGGGTCCAGCGGGGCACCCCCTGGTAGGACTGGCCGAAGATGAGCGTGTCGCGCATCTCCGAAATATCGGTTTGCTTCTTCTTGAGGTCGTTGAACCAGGCGCCATCTGACGTCTCGCCGTAGAGCACCGTGCCGATGATGCGGTCGTCCTTAAGCACCAGCCGCTTGTAGACACCGGCTGAAGCATCGCGCAGCACAATCTCCTGGCGGTCGTCGCCATCGGCGAAGTCGCCGAGCGAGAACAGCTCGATGCCGGTGACCTTGAGCTTGGTCGGCGTGTCCGAATGGACGAAAGCAGCGGTCTCGTCGCCGGCAAGCTGGCTGGCGGCAACGCGTGCCATCTCATAGAGTGGTGCCACCAGCCCGTAGACCATGCCGTTGACCTCGGCGCATTCGCCGAGCGCGTAGATGTCGGGGTCGTTGCTGCGCATGCCGGCATCGACAACGATACCTCTGTTAACGGCGATGCCGGCATCTTTCGCCAGCGCCGAATTCGGCCGGATACCGACGGCCATGACCACCAGGGTCGCCGGTATGATGGTGCCATCGGCGAGTTCCACCTGCTCGACCTTGCCGTTGCCCGTGATCGCCTGCGTGTTGGCCTTGGTGATGACCTTGATGCCGCGTTGCTCCACCGCGCGCTGCAAGAGGTAGCCGGCGGCCGGATCAAGCTGGCGCTCCATCAGCGTCGGCATAACATGCAGCACGGTGACGTCCATGCCTTGCGCGTTGAGGCCGGCCGCGGCCTCCAGGCCGAGCAGGCCGCCGCCTATGACGACCGCCTTGGCCCGCGACTGGGCGGCAAGCATCATGGCGCGTACGTCGTCGAGATCTCGGTAGGTCAGCACGCCGGGCAGATTGTGGCCCGGCACCGGGATGATGAACGGCACTGAGCCGGTGGCGATGACGAGCTTGTCGTAGGGCTCGGTTACGCCGTGATCGGAGGTGACGGTCTTCGCCTGCCGGTCGATGGCAATGATCTTGTGGCCCTTGTAGAGGGTGATGCCGTGCTTGATGTACCAGCCGTCACCATGGATGATGATCTCCTCATAATCCTTTTCGCCCGACAGCACCGGCGACAGCATGATGCGGTCGTAGTTCACACGCGGCTCGGCGTTGAAGATGGTGACCTGGTAGAGGCCGGGCGCCTTTTCCAGCAGATGCTCCAGCATGCGCCCTGGCGCCATGCCGTTGCCGATGATGACGAGTTTCTCTGTCATGTCCGGTCTCACTCAGCCGCGTAGGAAAGGGGTGAAGGTTCGGCGGATGCCACGCGCTCCATGCGCCGGATGGAGACATGCATCCAGGCAAGGCAGGTGACGACGATGACGAAGAGCAGCATGAAGCAACTCGACCACACGCCGGTGAGGTCGTTGAGGGCGCCGAAGGCGATCGGCAGGATGAAGCCGCCGAGCCCGCCGATCATGCCCACCACACCACCGACCGCGCCGACACTCTGCGGATAGTAGGCCGGGATGTGCTTGTAGACGGCGGCCTTGCCGAGGCTCATGAAAAAGCCGAGCACGCAGGCGACGGCGATGAAGGCGAGCGGGCCGATCTCGAAATGGAAGGCGATCGGCCCGCTAATGCCGCGCACGACGTAGTCTGCCGAGGGGAGAGACAGAACGAGAGTCGCGACGGCACTGACGGCGAACGTCGAATAGAGTACGGTCCGGGCGCCGATCCGGTCGGCAAGCACGCCGCCATAGGCGCGGAACACACTTGCGGGAATTGAATAGGCGGCGCCGATCATGCCGGCGGTCGCAAGCCCGAAGCCGTAGACGCCGATCAGGTAGCGCGGCAGCCACAGCGACAGCGCCACGAACGCGCCAAAGGCGAAGAAGTAGTAGAAGGCGAAGCGCCAGACCTGCACATTCTTGAGCGGCGCGAATTCCTGCCAGAAGCTTCTCGTGGGTGCTGCCTTGCCGGCGCGGCGCTCGCGGATGACGGGATCATCGCCGGTGGTGAACCAGAAGATGGCGGCCATGACGACGAGCGCTGCCGCCCAGATCAGAGCCACCGACTGCCAGCCCCAGGAGAGAAGCACGAAGGGCGCCAGGAATTTGGTGACCGCGGCCCCGACATTGCCTGCGCCGAAGATACCGAGGGCCGTGCCCTGCTTGTCGGCCGGGAAGAAGCGCGAGACATAGGACACGCCGACAGCGAAGGAGCCGCCGGCGAGCCCGACGCCGAGCGCGGCAACCAGCATCTGCCCGTAGGTGTGCGCGAAAGCCAGCAGGAGGGTCGCAACCGCCGCCGCAAGCATGGTCGCGGTGTAGACCAGCCGCCCGCCAAAGCGGTCGGTCCAGACGCCGAGCACCATGCGCACGAGCGAACCGGTGAGGATCGGCGTGCCGACGAGCAGGCCGAACTGCGTCTCGTTCAGTCCGAGCTCCTGCTTTATGCGCACGCCGATGATTGAAAAGATCGTCCACACCGCGAAGCATACGGTGAAGGCGATTGTGGACATCACAAGCGCCTGCCGGGGAGCACTGTCCTGGCTGGGCGCGGCTGGGAGATTTGCGGTCAATGTCTGGCTCCGGTTTGCGGCGTGGGAGGCGCCGCGGATATTTTGTGGGTGAATGGTCAGCGGCGCGGCATCGATGGGGGCAACGAGACCGGGTTCGCGACGGTCAAGTCCTTGCTTTGGGTCTTGGCGCCGATCGGAAACAGCAGGAGCGCGGCGGTGAACAGTGCCGCCGTCAGCGCGCTGCTGGCCAGAAAATCGCGGCGCGTGAAGTCCGCGAGGGATGCGCCAGTTCCGATCCGTTTCGTCATCGTCGTCTCCGGTTGGGCGCCGCTTGGACCAGCGCCGTCGATCGCGCAAAAAACAAAAAAGCCGCCGGCCAGGTCTTCGCGCGTCCGTCCATCCGGGATCGCGCATTGACCTGAGCGGCAGCTTTGCCTGTGGCGCCCGCCATTGGACGCCGTGTCACTTGGCCCTTGCGGACCTACATTCTGCAAAGCAGGAAGCGTGCCAATTCGACAGCGCCCTAGATTATCGAATGAAATCAATGTGGACCGCAGCTGGGCGACTTTTGACCGAGCCCGGCAGCGGATCAAAGATTAGTCAGACTGCCTTGCACGGCAGCATAATATTTGTGCAGTGCGGTAGGCTGCCTATTGTCGATGCAGATTGCCAATTGGCGATGATTGCGCGTTTTTCGGTCATGATCTTACTCCGCGGCTGCGACGAAGCGGTGGCGCTCGTAGAGGAACTTCAGCACCGCCTCGCGGCAGCGCAGGAAGGTGCGGTCGGAGGAAAGCTCGACACGCCGGCGTGGTCGGGCCAGCGGCACGGCAAGCACCTCGCCGATGGTCGCGGCCGGGCCGTTGGTCATCATCACGATACGGTCGGACAAGAGCACGGCTTCATCTACATCGTGGGTGATCATGATGGTCGTCGAGTCCAGCCTCGAATGGATGTCCATCACCGCGTCCTGCAGATGGGCGCGCGTCAGCGCGTCGAGCGCGCCGAACGGCTCGTCGAGCAGCAGGATCTTCGGCTCCATGGCCAGCGCGCGTGCAATGCCGACACGCTGCTTCATGCCGCCGGAAATTTCGGCCGGGCGCTTGTCCCTGGCATGCGCCATCTGCACGAGGTCGAGATTGCGCATGATCCAGTCGTGCCGCTCCGCTCGGCTCTTGCTGCGGCGGAAGACCTTGGATACTGCGAGGTTGATGTTCTCGTAGACGGTGAGCCAAGGCAGCAGCGAGTGGTTCTGGAACACCACGGCGCGTTCCGGGCCGGGGCTGTCGACCTCCTTGTTTTCGAGCAGCACGGCGCCGGCGGATACATTCGTCAGGCCGGCGATCAGGTTGAGCAAGGTCGACTTGCCGCACCCGGAATGGCCGATGATGGAGACGAATTCTCCCTTGTTGATGGTCAGCTTGATGTCCTTCAGCACCTCGCTGACCTGACCGCCGCGCGAAAAGGATTTGTCGATATGGTCGAGCTTCAGATAGGCCGTCATCTTGCCCTCCTCATTTTGCCGTTGTGCCGCGGGTGACAAAGGCGCCGACCGCCGCGACCAGCCGGTCGAGGCAGAAGCCGGTGACGCCGATATAGGCGAGCGCGACGATGATGTCGGGCAGCCGCGACGAGTTCCAGGCGTCCCAGATGAAGAAGCCGATGCCGACGCCGCCGGTCAGCATTTCGGCGGCGACGATGGCGAGCCAGGACAGGCCGATGCCGATGCGCAGACCGGTGAAGATGTAGGGGCGCGCGGCCGGCACCATGATCTTGACGAAGAATTCGAACGGGTTGAGCCGCAGGATGCGGGCGACGTTGCGGTAATCCTGCGGGATGTTGCGCACGCCGACGGCGGTGTTGATGATGATCGGCCAGATCGACGTGATGAAGATGACGAACAGCGCCGACGGGCTGGAATCGCGGAACGCCGCCAGCGACAGTGGCAGCCAGGCCAGCGGCGGTACGGTGCGCAGGATCTGGAACACCGGATCGAGGCCGCGCATCGCCCAGACCGACTGGCCGACCAGCGCGCCGAGCGCTACCCCGACCACCGCCGCCATGCCGAAGCCGATGGCGACGCGCTGCAGCGAGATAAGCACCCGCCACGCCAGCCCGATATCCTGCGGGCCGTTGTCGAAGAACGGATGCGCGATCAGGTCATAGGCCTCGTTCCACACCTGGCTCGGCGGCGGCAGGCTTGATGTGGGTGACGAGCAGGCGACCTGCCAGACGACGAGCAGGACGAGGATGACGACGGCCGGCGGCACCAGCGCCGTCGCCAGCTTGCCGGCAATGGCGAGCGGGTCGACGCGGCGCCGGGCCTTGGCTGTGAAGGTGACCAGTTCGGCGGGCTTTGCCGGAAACGCCTTCACCTTGGTGTCCTCGATGGTTTGGATGGACATGTCTTGGAAAACTCCTAGGCGTTGGGCGACAACGCGCGAGCGCCGTTGCGCCTAAGCCGATGCCTTGATCTTGAGGCTGTCGAGGTAGGCGGACGGGTTGGCCGGATCGAAGACCTTGCCGTCGAAGAAGGTCTCGACGCCCCGCGACGAGGATGCCGGAATGTCGGTGGCCGCCACGCCGAGATCCTTGGCTGCCTCGCGCCACAGATCCTCGCGGTTGACCTGATCGACCAGCGCCTTGACGTCGGTGGTTGGTGCGAATTTGCCCCAGCGGATGTTCTCGGCGAGGAACCACGAATCATGGCTCTTGAACGGATAGGAGACGCCGCCCTTCCAGAACTTCATGTAGAGGTCGGTGCCCTTGGCGACGCGGCCATTGCCGTAGTTGATATCGCCCTTGAGGCGACCGATGATGTCAGCGACGGGCACGTTCATCCACTGCCGCTTGCCGATGATAGCGGCCATCTCGTCCTTGTTCTCCATGGCCTCGCACCACTGCTGGGCTTCCATGACGGCCATCAGGATCGCCTTGGTGGCGTTTGGGTTCTTCTCGATGAAGGCGGCACGCAGGCCGAGCGCCTTTTCCGGATGGCCCTTCCACAATTCGCCCGTGGTGGCGGCGGTGAAGCCGACGCCCTGATGGACGAGTTGCTCGTTCCACGGCTCGCCGACGCAGAACACGTCCATGTTGCCGACCTTCATGTTGGCCACCATCTGCGGCGGTGGCACGACGATGGTCGAGACGTCCTTGTCGGGATCGATGCCGCCGGCGGCCAGCCAGTAGCGTATCCACAGGTCATGTGTGCCGCCCGGGAAGGTCATGGCGGCCTTCACTTCCTTGCCGGCGGCCTTCTTGGCGGCGAAGGCTTCCTTCAGCTTGGAGGCGTCGAGGCCGACGCCGGTGGCGGCGTATTCCTGAGCGACGGAAATTCCCTGGCAGTCGTAGTTCAGCCGCGCCACGATCGCCATCGGCATCGGCTGGTTGTTCTGCGTCACCTTGCCTGTGTGCATGAGGTAGGGCAGCGGCGTCAGGATGTGGGCGCCGTCAATGCCGTTGGCCTCTCCGCCGAGCATCAGATTGTCGCGCGTGGCGCCCCAGGAGGCCTGCTTCAGCACCTCGACATCGGGCATGCCGTATTTGGCGAACAGGCCCTTCTCCTTGGCGATCATCAGGGGCGCCGCATCGGTCAGCGCGATGAAGCCGAGCTTGGCGCCGGTGACTTCCGGGGCGGCGGTCGCGGCATAGGCGCCAGAGGGGAGCAGCGCACGCGCGGCTGCCAGGGTTGCCGCGGTGGCAGCACTTGCCATCAGAAAATTGCGACGGGTCATGCCTTCAAGGGGGGCTTCAGTCTTGATGCGTTTCGTCATCGTCGTCTCCCGTTGGGCACTGCTCGGGATCAGCGCCGTCGATTGCGTGTTCGGTCAAAACAAAAAAGCCGCCGGCCAGGCCGCGCGCGTCCGTCCATCCGGGATCGCGTGTTGACCTGAGCGGCAGCTTTGCCTGTAGCGCCCGCCATTGGACGCCTGTTACGTGACCCGAGAAGAGTCTGCCCATTGCAACGCAGGAACCGTGCCAGTTTTGGAATGGATGATAAATATCAATAAAATCAATGATATGGTACGGTATCGGCGCACGGGCCCGCAGGGCGAGCAAGCCAAAGATTGTTCATCAACGCACGTGCACGCACAATTTTTGTGCAATGCACAAGAGTGGCGCGGAAATGATCAGGCTTCCGCGCGGGCCGATTTCTGGTGCGCTATGTAGGCGTCGATCTCGTCGGGATCGAAAATCTGGCCGTCGAAGAAACCGTCCGGGCCGAGCACCAGGCCGGCGCCGGTCGCGCCGACCGCTGTGGCGACCTTGAGCGCGCCTTCGACCTTCGCATTGGCGCCGGGGAGGGCGACACCAAGCGGCTTCAGCGCCGAGCGATAGAGGTCGGGCCGGTAGCAATCCCGGGCGATCGCAAGGTTTTCCGGCGTGTGCGCCACGTGCCCCCAACGCACCATCTGGGTGTAGAACCACAGCGCATGGCTCTTCCACGGAAAATTCGCCGCCTTGTCGAAGGGCAGGAAGAAATCGTCGATATCTCGCTCTGCCCCGCCGCCCAATTGGAGATGGCCGGTCAGGATCGGCATCTGCACGGCCGGCGGCAGGCCGAGGAAGCCGGGCTGCGCCATCACATTGGCCAGTTCGCCGTGGTTGACCGGATCCTGGCACCAGCGCGCCGAGTGATGCAGCGCGCGCAGCAGTGCCGCCAGAGCCTCGGGATTCTCGTTCGCCCAGACTTTGCGCACGCCGATGACCTTCTCCGGGCTGTTTCGCCATATCTGTGCCTTGACGGTGACGATATGCCCGGTGCCGGCGGCCACCGCAGCGCTGTTCCAGGGTTCGCCGACGCAGTAGCCGTCGATGCGCCCGGTGGCCAGCGCGTCGGCCATGAAGGGCGGCGGCACGATGACGATCTCGATTTCACGGTCTGGGTCGACGCCGCAGGCGGCGAGCCAGTAGCGCAGTTCGTAATTGTGCCCGGAATGCGGATGCACGACGGCAAAGCGCAGCGGCTCGCGGCCTGCCACCGCCCGTTCCCGGATGAATGCGCCAAGTGCCGCCCCGGCGCGCGCCGGATCGAGATCGGCTTCAGCGCCATGCGCCGCCATGCCGGCCCAGACAGCGTTGGAGATGGTGACGCAATTGCCGCCGAGCCCGAGCGAGAACGGCACGATGGTTTCCGAAGCGAGCGGCGTCAGCCCGAGATTGCAGGCGAGCGGCATGGGTCCCAGCATATGGGCGAGATCGAAGTGGCCGATGGCGATGCGGTCGCGGATGTTGGCCCAGGACGTCTCGCGGTGCAGCGTCAGGTCAATGCCCTCGCGCGCGGCGAAGCCAAGCTCGCTTGCGGCGACCAGTACGGCGCTGTCGAAAAGCGGCATGAAGCCGGCGGTGATCTGGTGCCTCATGCTCATTCGTCCTCCGCCGGCCCCAGCAAGCCGGCCGCGGTCACCAGGCTCTGGGCGATATCGCTGATCTTGCGGTTCTGGTTCATCGCCGTCTTGCGCAGCAGCGTATAGGCGGCCTCTTCGGAGAGGCCGCGCGACTTCATCAATATGCCCTTTGCGCGGTCGATCACCTTGCGGCTCTCGAGTTCGCTGCGCGCCTCTTCCAGTTCGCGCGCCATGCGCGAGAAGGCATTGAAGCGGCTAACGGCCATGTCGAGGATCGGCTTGACGCGCTCTTGCCGAAGACCATCGACGACATAGGCCGAGACGCCGGCATCGACCGCCGCCTCGATCGAGGCCTGGTCCGAACGGTCGACGAACATGGCGATCGGGCGCTTCACGGCACGCGACAACTGGAACATGTTTTCGAGCATGTCGCGGTTGGGGTTTTCGAGATCGATGACGATGACGTCGGGTTCGATCTCGGCGATCCGCCGGGCAATGCCGGTCACGTCATGGATGACGGTGACCCGCTGATGGCCGGCCTCGCGCAAGCCGGCCTCGATGATCGAGGCACGGATGCGATTTTCATCGATCACCAGGACGGCTAGGGAGGATCGGACCATGCCTGCATTGTGGGCAAGGTCACGAAATTGTGCAATGCGGCATAGCCACGTCCTTTTGAAGGGCGTGGCTATGCCGCATCATCGCTTACCGCTGTGGATTGCTTCCTGCTCGGAAGCAGATCACGTCGTCTTGCTGCAAAGGCAGGGTGCGGGTCAGCCGCAGACGCGAACCTGCTCGATGACCCTGTGATGGTGGCGCCAGTGCTTGATCAGTTCGATATGACAGCGGTGATGCCGGTGGTGGCGGCGATACTGGCCATCGTTGTTGTCATCATATTGCACGTTCTGGTCGTCGCCATACTGGTTGTCGTAATTCTGCCGGTGATGGCGGCGAACGATAATCTGGCCGTTGTCGGATTCGTCGTCCGGTGAATACCGGTTGCCGTCGTCCGACTGGATAATCACGCTTGCGGCTTGCGTCGGCGCAATGACTGCGGCTGTGGCGGCCAATGCCACCATGGAAGCCAGAAATAACTTCTTCATGTTTCGTTCTCCTGCGGTTCAATGCGTATCAACTCGCAGAAAGAATTAGCGTTCCAAAATGAATCCCGAGCTTTTCGAAGCCCTGCATGACAAGCCGGGCCTATAGGCGAACAAACGCCGTGAGCGGCAGATGGTCGGAGGCAACGCGCGAAAGTGGCGTATCATGCGCTTCCACCGCTGCGATCATTCCGTGCCGATTGGTCATGATCCGGTCGAGCGCCAAAAGCGGCAGGTTCGAGGGGAAGGTGGGGACCGCCGGTGGCTGCGGCCCGAAAGTCGCATGCAGCGTGTTGAGCGCGGAGCGGTTGCCGAGCCGCCATTCGTTAAGGTCGCCGAGCAGCAAGGTCGGCTTTTCATCGGCGCTGCTCATGATGTCCAGCACGACGCGGGCCTGCTGCGAGCGCGAGTGGCGCAGCAGGCCGAGATGGGCTGCGATGATGCGCAAGGTCCGGTCTCCGTCGAGGTCGATCTCCGCCACCACCGCACCGCGCGGCTCCAGGCCCGGAAGCCTGATCTGATGCACGTCGCGGACGACGCCCTTCTTGAACAGCAGGACATTGCCGTGCCAGCCATGGCCCTTGCCGGTGGCTGAAATCGGCACCGGCACAAGGCCGGTTTCCCGCTCGAGGCGCGGCAGATCGAGAAGCCCATCACGGTCGCCGAAACGGTTATCCGCTTCCTGCAGGGCGATGACATCGGGGTCGATTTCGCGGATGACGCGGCTGGTGCGGTCGGGATCGAACTTGCGATCGACGCCGATGCATTTGTGGACGTTGTAGGAAGCGACCAGCGTGCCTGTGGTGGCGGTCGCCTTGTGCGCAGCCGCGTTTGCCTTGCGCATCCGCCTGTCGCGGATGGACAAAAGCATGGTTGCCGGGAGGCTGCGTCCGTTCATTCGCACCGTGTGCCTGCCATGCGTGCTGCTTCCACCATGCACCTCAAATAGAGTCTCTGCGCGTATGTTCCATGGCCGACACCAAACTATCCGTCAAACACGTCGTTTTGTTAAAGCCAGGGGTTTTTAGAGATACGGCGATCCCAGCCACAGGATGCGGTCGAACAGCCGGATGATGAAGGGGCGGGCCCGCAAGGAGTCCAGCGTGACGGGAATGGCCGTTTCGATCGCCGATCCAATCCGGGCTTCGATCTCGCGGGCAAAGCCTGCGTCGAGGACCTCCAGATCGATCTCGAAGTTCAACCGCAGCGACCGGGCGTCGAGGTTGGACGAGCCGACATAGGCCCATACGCCGTCGATCGAAAGCAGCTTGGAATGGTCGAATGGGCCCTCCGTTCGCCAAATGCGGCAATAATTCTTCAGGATCTGGTCGAACTGCGCGGTCATGGCGCGGTCGACAAGGAAGAGATTGTTGACCGCGGGCACCACGACATCGATCTCGACGCCGCGTCGGGCGGCGGTGATCAAGGCGCTGATCAGTTCCCGGTCCGGCAGGAAATAGGGCGACATCAGGCGGATCGACTTGCGCGCGACCGAGAAGGCGCCGATCAGCAGCTTGTGGTTGGTCTCATTGCTGGCATCCGGCCCGGACGCGACCGCCCGCACCAGCATCGGCTGGCCGGGTGCCGGCGATAGCGGGGCAATATGCCAGGCATCGCCCTTCAGCGCTTCGTTGGCGGCGAAACGCCAGTCTTCGGCAGCAACCGAGAACAGGTCGGCGACGACAGGTCCGGTGACCTTGAAATGCGTGTCCCTGGCGCTGCTGGAGCCTGCGAACTCGGCGGAAAAACCCTTGCGGATGTTCATGCCGCCGGTGAAGGCGACCGTGCCGTCGACCACCAGGATCTTCCGATGGGTCCTGAGGTTGGCGTAGGGCAGGCGCAGGCCCATGACGATGTTGCCGTTGAAGACATCGGCGGGGATGTTGGCGCGGCGCAGATGGCCGAGGATGCTGGGGACGGAGTAACGGGCGCCGACGGCGTCGATCAGCACGCGAACGGTGACGCCGCGCGCGACGGCGCCGGCCAGCGATTCGACGAAAAGCAGGCCGACGGCGTCATTGTCGAAAATATAGGTCTCGAGCAGGACGCTGCGTTCGGCACCATCGATCGCCGCGCCCATGGCGGCATAGGCCTCGTCGCCGGTTTCCAGCACATCGATGGCATTTCCCGAGTTGAGCGCGCGCCGCGCCACCCTGTCGCCCAGCGTGCGCAGACCGGTGAAGCGTTGACCGTAGCGCTCGACGATGAGGGCCTCCTCGGCGGCGGTGTCACGCTCATCCTTGGCGGATACTGCGTCGCCGGCAAGCGGGCGCTGCGCGGTAATCGTGGCGCGGCGAATGCGGTTGATGCCGGCCACGGCATAGATCAGCACGCCGAGGATCGGTGACAGCACCATCACGCCGACCCAGCCGGTGGCGGCGCGCACATCTTCCTTGGTCATGACGGCGTGGGCGATGCCGACGGTCGCCATCACCACCGAAATGATCGCCAGGATTTGGGTCCAGTGAGTCGCAATAGTCTCGAACATTGCCGGGACTATCGAGCGAGCGATTGCAGAAGGCAATGCAGGCGGTCATGCTTGGCATTCGGCGGATGGCAGTCGCGACCTGGCCAACGCTTCGGCTGAGGAAATCTATTCCCAGGCAGGGTTTTGATCGATGAAGTTCCGCGGAAATCCCCCTGGGAAAGCCAACTTGACCCGAGGGAAAGCATAGAGACGGCATCGTCCTGTGCTGCTTTGGTGATCCAAGGCATCCTGTACTTTTGTAGCACATCTATTGTATATCAGAGGGAACGAAATTAACACTATAACACTTTGATCAGAGGCGAGGGGGAGCGCCGAATGACGAGATTCAACTTCGAGGGACCTCCCGTGGGTGACGGCGACATGTCGGCCCAGTGCCAGGGCCAATTGCTGCCTCTTGTCGATGAGATCGTCCAGGCGGCGGTCGCGGCCGGCTGGAATCAGGACGATGTCCTTCTGGCTTTTGTGGAACTCACCTGGGACCTGTACGAGAAACGTCGCGGTGAGCTTTAGCAGCCGGCCGTAACCTGTCGGCTCGGCGCCCCGTCTTGCCTTGCCGCCGATTTCGGTGGCAAAGAACCAAGCAGTGGATTCGCGGAAGCCGCACCAAGGCTGATGAGCGATCGGTCATTTTTCTGTCTTTTCGCGAAAAAAGTTTTTCTTTGCGCGGGGGAGTTCTTCCCTAGCCGAGGTGCGTGCGTTACGCTGTTTTCGGGTCGGGCAAAGGGGGATCTGAGCGGCAGGAAGACGGCTGAGGCAATGCAATGAAAAATGCGGACGGGGCTCGGGAGAGCGGCGTTTCCCGAGGCGTCGATCGGACAGCCCGATACGTCCTGGACATCATTCCGGAAAGTGCTGGTCCCAGAAGAGCCACTGCGCGCGGCAGCGTCATCCATTCCATCCGCAGTCCCGGATCGCAGAAATTCCTGGCCATGGAACATTCCGCGGGCATTGTGCTGAGGCCAGGACGCAAATTCAGAGCCTCGCTCGGCAGCGACCGGATCACCGAATACGACGCGCCGGTGGGATGCCTGATCATCAATCCCGCGGGCGTCGACAGCACCTTCGCCTGGTCGGAGACCAGGGAAAACGCCGTCGTCTCCATATCGCCGGAAGCGCTGTCGGAACTGGCCGCGCACGAGTCCGATCGCGCCGACGTGGAGCTCGAGCCGCCTGCGTTCGGCACGGTCGACCTGAGGGCTCTCAATATAGCCCAGATGATCACCGCCGAGCTGACCGGAGCGTTGCCACCGAATGAGCTCTATCTGGATTCGCTGCTCACCGTATTCGGCGTGCATCTGCTGCGCACATACACGAGCCGCAGCAGGCAGGCCGTGTCTCCCAAAGGCGGGCTCTCCGCCGTGGGCGCTCGGCGCGTGCGCGAATATCTCGACGAGAATTTCGCGCGAAAAGTCATGGTCGCCGAGCTTGCCTCGGTCGCGGGGGTTTCGCCCAATCATTTCATAGCAAGGTTCGCCAGGACGTTCGGCATGCCGCCGCATCGCTACCTGATCAACCTGCGTCTCGACCTCGCGGAAAAGCTGCTGGCCGGCGGCGAGCTCGCAGTCGCCGAAGTCGCTTACCTCGCGGGGTTTTCGGATCAGAGCCATTTGGCGGCGACGATGAAGAAGTACAGGGGAAGGACGCCGACCAAGGCCGGCTATGCTTCCCCCAGGAATTGAAAGCGCGACTATGGCAAACTGGCAACACCTACCGACCGGTGATCCAATACCGGAATTTTCTACAAAGCTTGCGGAGTTTTCCAAAATACGTCCGCCGCAACGTGCCTCAAGGCTTTGCGGGAGTCATTCGGAATGCCACGGAGCCCGCCCATTGTTCGCCATCTGGCCGGGTTGATCAAATGAAGTGGACTGGCAATGCGGGTGCAGTTCGATCAATCACGAATTGTTTTTCGGGGGAACGGGGAGGGCAGCCTGGGGTTGAATTCCATCTGGGAAATATCAGGAGGCCGAGAAATGCGGCGTGATGATGGTTCCCCGGGCTGGGTTTCCGGAACCAATTCCGCGCGCCAGCCGGCGCTCAACGTGTCCGCGCGCCAGCCGGCGCTCAACGTGTCCGCGCGCCAGCCGGCGCTCAACGTGAAAGGCGGGCTTTCCCTCCGCAATACACGTCGCGTACAGGAATTCCTGAGTGAGAATTTTACACGCAAGCTGGCACTTGCCGAGATGGCGGAGGTTTGCGGGCTTTCACCCTATCATTTCATGCGGGCTTTCTCCAGGACGTTCGGGATGCCACCGCACCAGTATGTCCTCGATCTGCGGCTGGACCTAGCCGAAAGCCTGCTTGCCGACAGCCACATGACGATCGCCGATATCGCCCACCTGGCCGGCTTTTCAAGCCAGAGCCATTTTACCACGGTGATGAAGAAATACCGGCAGGTAACTCCATTGCAGGCGCGGGCGGGAAAGCTTAACTCGAAGGTTAGATGAGGCGCCGGTTCCGGCCTTATCTGATTACTTGGCGTTAAAGCGTTGGCTAAGGTAACGAGCCGTTAACCTCCGTTGGTTTGCTCCGGGTTTTTCTCACACGGCAGCAATTTCGTGGAATACTACCACCAGGAATCATGTCTTCCTGCTGCTGACTGGAATTGTCTGACGATTCCATGCCGGCCAGCGGAGAGGGCACCATGACCGACAATCGCATTTCGGGCGGCTTGTTTGTTCAGCGTCGCGCGGCGCATTTCGCCGGACACTGGATCGCCGGGGGCGATCTTGACTCCCGCTCGGTTCGCCGTCGCCTGATGGCGATCCTGCGCATGGCTCACCGCGTGCTCGGTATGCGCCGCAAGGGACAGGGGCTCGGCATGCTCGGCACCGGCAGGGTTCTGGCCGCCGCGCTGGGTGCGATCGCATTGGGCGGCATCGCCACGCCGGCATCAGCACAGGTTTTCGGCGGCGGCGGCACGGCAAACGGAGTGCGCGGTATCGCGTTTGGATCCGGAGCCGTGCAAAACGGAGCCGATTCAATAGCCGAGGGCACCAATGCCAGCGCGGGCGCCCAGAATGCCGTCGCCATCGGCTTCCAGTCGATCGCCTCGCAGATCAACAGTATCTATCTTGGCTCGCGGACTGTTGCGGGAACGGGTGCCACTGCCGCGAGCGCCATCGGCATCGGCACGGATGTCACGGCATCGCAAGCCGACGCCATCGGGATAGGACGTGCATCCGTTGCGTCGGCACAATACTCGGTGGCTCTCGGCCTGCAAGCGAAGGCCACAGGCGCCGGCGGCGCGATGGCGCTGGGACAAGGCACGATCTCAAGCGGCGTCAATTCAGTAGCGCTCGGCGTCCAAGCCAGTGCCACAGGAGCCGGCGCCAACGCCTTGGGCACTTTCTCCGTTGCTTCGGGAGGGAACTCCACCGCCCTTGGCACCAGCTCCACGGCCAGCGGCAATTATGCCACGGCCGCAGGCTGGGGAGCCGTCGCCAGCGGCGCCGATTCCGCTGCCGTAGGACGTGAGGCCGTCGCGTCGGCGCTTGACTCAACGGCGATGGGGTACATATCCAAGGCCTCGGGCCAATACAGCACCGCCGTCGGCGCCAACGCCAATGCCTCAGCGACGTCCAGCACCTCGATCGGCCAGAACACGGCTGCGTCGGGCGTTCAAGCGACCGCTCTCGGCTTCAACGCCAATGCCAGCTTCCTGAATGCGACCGCGCTAGGCGCCAACTCCACCGCCAGCGCCACGAGCGCCATCGCCGTCGGCAACAATGCCAAGGCCGATTCCGCCGAAGCGGTCGCCATGGGCACCAATGCGGTGGCGACCGGCGGCAAAGCCGTCTCCATAGGTTCCGGCAACACGGCCTATGGCAACGGTGCCGTCTCCATCGGTGATCCGAGCTATGCCAGCGGCACCGGTGCTTTCACCGGCGGCGCCAACAACATCGCCAACAGCGACGGCACGGCAACCGCGACCGCCGCCAACCAGGCCAACGGCGCGGTCGCCATCGGCAACAACAACAAGGCCATCGGCCAAGGCTCCGTGGCGCTGGGCAACGGCTCCACCGCGGGTGCTTCGGGTCTCGCCGGCAATGTCGCGTTCGGCAATGGCGCCACCGCGGCGGCAAGCTCCGGCGACGTGGCGCTGGGTTCGGGCTCGGCGACCGTCGCAGCGGTAGGCACTCCCAATGCGGTGATCAACGGCACGACCTATGCTTTCCAGGGCACCAATCCGACCTCGACGGTCAGCATCGGCGCGCCCGGCGCGGAACGCACGCTCACCAACCTGGCGGCGGGGCGGATCAGTGGCTCCTCGACGGATGCGATCAACGGCTCGCAGCTCTTCGCCACCAACCAGGCGGTCAACGCCATCGGCACCACGCTCAACAACATCAATGTCGGCGGCGGCATTAAGTATTTCCATGCCAACTCGACGCTGGCGGACTCGTCGGCGACGGGTACGGACTCCGTCGCGATCGGACCCGTCGCGACCGCGACGGGGACGAGCGCCATCGCCGCCGGCAACAATGCGAGCGCCTCCGACGCCAACGCCTCGGCCATCGGCACTAGCTCTGTCGCATCGGCCCTCGACGCAACGGCGATGGGTTTTATATCCAAGGCCTCGGGCCAATTCAGCACCGCCGTCGGCGCCAACGCCAATGCTACAGCCACGTCCAGCACGGCGATCGGCCAGAACTCACTCGCATCCGCCCTTCAAGCGACCGCTCTCGGCAAACAAGCGACTGCCAGCGCCGCGAATGCGCTCGCTCTGGGCGCCAACTCCACTGCCGGCAACGCCGGCGACGTGGCACTTGGCTCGGGCTCGGTGACCGCCGTGGCGGTCGGCACGCCCAATGCGGTGATCAACGGCACAACCTATGCCTTCCAGGGCACCACGCCGACCTCGACAGTCAGCATCGGCGCGCCCGGCGCGGAACGCACGCTTACCAATCTGGCGGCGGGGCGGATCAGCCTGACGTCGACCGACGCGGTCAACGGCTCGCAGCTCTTCGCCACCAACCAGGCGGTCAACGCCATCGGCACGACGCTCAACACCATCAACACCGGCGGCGGCATCAAGTATTTCCATGCCAATTCGACGCTGGCGGACTCGTCTGCGACGGGTACGGACTCGGTCGCGATCGGACCCACCTCGATCGCGTCGGGGACGAGCGCCATCGCGGCCGGCAACAATGCGACTGCCTCCGATGTCAACGCCTCGGCCATCGGCACTGGCGCCGTCGCATCGGCCCTCGACGCAACGGCGATGGGCTTTATATCCAAGGCCTCGGGCCAATACAGCACCGCCGTGGGCGCCAACGCCAATGCTACAGCCACGTCCAGCACCGCGATCGGCCAGAACGCACTCGCAAGCGCCTTTCAAGCGACCGCTCTTGGCCTAGGAGCGAATGCCGGCGCCCAGAATGCAATCGCGCTGGGCGCCCTCGCCAATGCCGGCAACGCCGGCGACGTGGCGCTGGGCTCGGGCTCGGTGACCGCCGTGGCGGTCGGCACGCCCAATGCGGTGATCAACGGCACAACCTATGCCTTCCAGGGCACCACGCCGACCTCGACGGTCAGCGTCGGCGCGGTCGGTGCGGAACGCACCATCACCAACGTCGCCGCGGGGCGGATCAGCGGGTCCTCGACGGATGCGATCAACGGTTCGCAGCTCTTCGCCACCAACCAGGCGGTCAACGCCATCGGCACCACGCTCAACACCATCAACACCGGCGGCGGCATCAAGTATTTCCATGCCAATTCGACGCTGGCGGACTCGTCTGCGACGGGTACGGACTCGGTCGCGATCGGACCCACCTCGACCGCGTCGGGGACGAGCGCCATCGCGGCCGGTAACAATGCGACTGCCTCCGGCGTCAACGCCTCGGCCATCGGCACTGGCGCCGTCGCATCGGCCCTCGACGCAACGGCGATGGGCTTTATATCCAAGGCCTCGGGCCAATACAGCACCGCCGTGGGCGCCAACGCCAATGCTACAGCCACGTCCAGCACCGCGATCGGCCAGAACGCACTCGCAACCGGCTTCCAAGCGACCGCTCTTGGCCTAGGAGCGAATGCCGGCGCCCAGAATGCAATCGCGCTGGGCGCCCTCGCCAATGCCGGCAATGCCGGCGACGTGGCGCTTGGCTCGGGCTCGGTGACCGCCGTGGCGGTCGGCACGCCCAATGCGGTGATCAACGGCACAACCTATGCCTTCCAGGGCACCAATCCGACCTCGACGGTCAGCGTCGGCGCGGTCGGTGCGGAACGCACCATCACCAACGTCGCCGCGGGGCGGATCAGCGGGTCCTCGACGGATGCGATCAACGGCTCGCAGCTCTTCGCCACCAACCAGGCGGTCGATGCCATCGGCACCACGCTCAACAACATCAATGTTGGCGGCGGCATCAAGTATTTCCACGCCAATTCGGCGCTGCCGGATTCCCAGGCCCTTGGAACGAATTCCGTCGCGGTCGGACCCAACGCCGTGGCCAACAATGCCGGCGACGTGGCGATCGGCCTGAATTCCGCATCCGGCACCACCACGGCGGTGGGCGGCGCGACAATCGGCGGCGTGAACTACACCTTCGCCGGCACCACGCCGGCCGGCGCTTTCTCGGTCGGCTCGCTGGGCGCTGAGCGTCAGATCCAGAACGTCGCGGCCGGACAGTTGAGCGGAAGCTCGACCGACGCGGTCAACGGCTCGCAGCTCTTCGCCACCAACCAGCAGGTCACGCAGAACACGACCGATATTGCCAACATCGGCAGTGGCGTCACCAATCTCGGCAACACCATCAGCAACATCGCCGGCGACACGTCGACCGCCTATACCGACGCCAATGGCATCGGTATCCGCTACGCCCGCACCAACGAGACGGGACTGGCGCAAACCGATTCCTTCGCGCAAGGGCTCGGCTCTACCGCCGTCGGCTACCAGGCGACCGCGACCGGGGTCAGCGGGCTCGCACTCGGTCGTGGCACACAGGCCAGCATCGATGGCAGCGTCGCCCTTGGTTCCGACTCGGTTTCCGATCGCGCCTTGGCGCCGGCCACCGGCCAGGTCGCTGCCGGTCCATCCAACTTCATCCAGTACAACACCACCGACAAGACACTACTCGGCGCCGTGTCGGTCGGCACCAGCACATCCTACCGGCAGATCACCAATGTCGCCGACGGCACGCAGGATCAGGATGCGGTGACGGTGCGCCAGCTCGCAGGCGCCATCGCCTCGGTCTCGTCGACGTCGACCAAATATTTCCATGCCAATTCGACGGCCGGCGACTCGCTGGCGGTCGGGGCGGAATCGGTCGCGGTCGGCCCGACAACGGTCGTCAACGGCGACAATGGCATCGGCATCGGCAATGGCGCCATTGTCGACCAGATCGCGCCTGGCGGCACGGCCATCGGCCAGAATGCGCATGTGATGCTGGCCGACGGGCTGGCGCTCGGCACCAATTCGACCGCGGCCGGCGTCCAGTCGGTGGCGCTCGGCGCGGGCGCCAACAGCACCTTCGCCAACAGCGTGGCGCTTGGTGCGCAATCCATCACCACGGTCGGCGCGCAGGCGAACTACACGGCCTATGCGCTGGCAAGCCCACAAACGTCGGCCGGCGAGGTGTCGATCGGCTCTGCCGGGGCCGAACGCAAGCTCACCAATGTCGCGGCGGGCTCGGCCAATACCGACGCCGTCAACGTCTCGCAGCTCAAGGGCGTGTCGCAAAACGTCGCCAACCTGTTCGGCGGCGGCACCACGGTCAATCCCGACGGGTCGATCACCGGACCGACCTACACCATCCAGGGCAACAATTATTCGACCGTCTCTGACGGCTTCACGGCCGTCAACAATGCACTCACCAACATAACCAATGGCGGCGGCATCAAGTATTTCCACGCCAATTCGACGCTGGCCGACTCCACCGCCAGCGGCACCGACAGCGTCGCGATCGGACCGGCGAGCGTGGCGAGCGGCACCAACAGCCTTGCCGCCGGCAATGGTTCGACAGCCACGGGGCAAGGTGCGGTGGCGCTTGGCCAGGGCGCCAAGGCCAACAACGCCAATGATGTGGCGCTGGGTTCAGGCTCGGTGACGCAGACGGCCGTCGGCACGTCCAGCACCGTCATCAACGGCAAGACCTATACCTTCGCCGGCACCGCTCCGATCGGCACCGTCAGCGTCGGCAGTGCCGGCGCCGAGCGGACGATCACCAATGTCGCCGCCGGACAGATCAACGCCAACAGCACCGATGCGATAAATGGCTCGCAACTCTATGCCACCAACACGGCTGTCGAGGATTTGAAATCCGGTCTCGGATCGCTCACCCAGAATGCCGTCGTCTATGACACCAATCCGGACGGCAGCAAGAAGAACAGCATCACGCTGCAGGGTGGCGACGTCAACGCGCCGGTGGTCATCTCCAATGTCGGCCCCGGTGTTGCTGGTACCGATGCGGTCAACGTCAACCAGCTGAACCAGGGCCTGACCAACACTATCAGCACGTCCAACAGCTACACCGACAAGGTGGCCGCCACGACGTTGCAGCAGGCCAACAACTATACCGACCAGAAGCTCAGCCAGCTCAATTCGGACATCGGCGGCATCCGCGACGAAGCCCGCCAGGCGGCGGCGATCGGGCTCGCCGCAGCCTCGCTACGCTATGACGACCGGCCCGGAAAGCTGAGCGTTGCGGCGGGTGGCGGCTTCTGGCGGGACGCGGGCGCGTTGGCCTTTGGCGCCGGCTACACCAGCGAAGACGGCCGCATCCGCGGCAATGTCTCGGGCACGGCCGCTGGTGGACATGTCGGTGTCGGCGCCGGCATCAGCTTCACCTTGAACTGAGGCAGGAATGAAAGGACTTGCCGTACTGACTTGCCTGGCGCTCTGCGGCGGCCTCGCACCGGCCGCCGGGCAGGTTGCGTCGCCCTACAGGATCAAGCCTTCGGATGTGGTGCTGCCGCCTGACGTGAAGCTCGGCGACTACCAGCGCACCATCCGTCCGTTCGAGAATTGGACGCTGATCTGCGACGAGAACCTCAAGGCCCGCAAGAAGGTCTGCAATGTCTCGCAAGTGATCGAGGATGCGTCCGGCAAGATGGCCTTCAGCTGGTCGCTGGCCGCCACACAGGACGGCAAGCCCTACATGATCCTGCGCACCGCGCCGAATGCCAGGAGCGACGGCCTGGTGTCGCTGAAGTTCGATGGACGAAACCAGGCGATCGACGTCCACCTGAACGGCTGCAACGAGATGGTCTGCGTCGGCATGCTGTCGGTCGGCCCCCTCATGCGCCAGAAGATCTCACAGAATGCGACGCCGGCAATCTCCTATTCGACCGTCGACGGCCAGACAGTCACCGTGACCGCAACACTCAAAGGGCTGTCAGCAGCCCTTTCGCCACTCAAATAACCGGGGCAGTACCATGAGCCAGCAGGACCAGTTCATGTCCGCAAAACGTAGCGGCCCGACCGTCGAGGCGGATCGGCAGAGGCTCGTCGAACCCAGGCGGCGGCGATGGCCGCGCGTTGTCGGATTTTCATTGTTGGGGCTCGTGGTGGCGGGCCTCGGCTTCGCCGCCGGCAACTATGCCGCGATCGCCAATCTGGTCGGCAGCGCGACGGCCGCGCAGCCTGAGGCAGCCAACCCGGCGCTTCCGGACACGCCTTTCCTCGAGCATGTCAAGCAGGCCGGGGTGCAGGCCTGTTCGACCATCTATCCGGTGCTCGGACAGATTTTGACGACCGGCACGAAATACAGCGTCAAATCCTTGTGGAACGACCAGGCCGCCGACAAGCATGCCGTCCAGGCCTTCGTCGGCATGGACTACGCGACGGAACGCTATAGCGGGCCGGCAGCCGGCGTCGTTTTCGCATCGCCCACCGCTTCGGGTTGCGAGGGGACGATGGTGCGGGTGGCGCCATTCGCCAGCCCATGTGCCGACATCCCGTCCATCCTTCCGCAGGGTAGCAAGATCACCGACCATCTTGGGCAGGTCGAAGTGTACGAGCTCGGCGGCAACGCCGGTGAAGCCCTTCTCCTGCCGACCGGCAAAAGCTGCGTGGTGATCTCCGTCGCTTCGGCGGCGAAGTAAGGCGAGTGGGATCAAGGAAAGGGGTGCCGACCATGGGATTGCGGGCTTTGGCAGTTTTGGGCTTGACCTTGTTGTGGAGCGGACAAGTCGTCTCGGCCGACCTGGTGGCACCGTCGGAGCCGCAGCAGCAGGAAAAAGGCATCTGGGCGGCCATCGCCTATTCGCAGGCCGATAGCAAATACGGCTTCTTCTGGGGCGCGGACAAGCGGCAGGAGGCGAAGGACATCGCGCAGAAATATTGCGAGAACGCCGGCGGAAAGGCCTGCAACGTCGTCACCGTCTTCCGCAACCATCGCCATTGGAACGATGACGACGAGACCGGCTTCCCCCTACAAGCACTGCGGCGCGCTCGCCGTGGCCGACAAGGTCGAGAACCGTTTCACGCCCTGGGGTGTGAACTCGGCCGAGACTCGCCGGGAAGCCGAAGACCTCGCTTTGCAGGCCTGCCAGGCGTCGGGTAGCAAATGCAAGATCCGTGAATGGGTCTGCACATGAAGCGTGGCCTCAAGGCCGCCTGCGCATGGGGGGCAATCGCATTTTCATGGATGTCGCCCGCATCGGCACAGCAACAGGTGGCGGCTGTTCCAGATGGCCCGTCATCGCTGCGCGAAGTCTACCAGGACTGGAGCGTGGCTTGCTCTGTCCAGGAGAATGCGAGGGTTTGCTCGCTTTCGCAGGACCAGGTCCAGAAGAACGGCCAAAGGCTCCTCGCCGTGGAGATACAGAGACGCCCGGACGGGTCGACGATGGCTACCTTGCTTCTGCCCTTCGGCATCTTGCTTGATTCCGGCGTGACGCTCCAGATCGACGATCAGCCGCCCTTGTCTCCGCAGCGCTTCAGGACCTGCCTGCCAACGGGTTGCATCGCGGTGTTCTCCATTGACCGTTCGGTGCTTGGAAAGCTGAGGGGAGGCGAGGTGCTGAAGCTCAATGTCACGACAGACGCGGAGACGCCGCTGACATTCCCGGTGTCGCTGCACGGCCTGACAGCGGCGCTCGACCGCATGGTGGCGTTGAGCGCACGGTGAAGGGAAGGGCGGCTGCCTTCGAAGCCAGCCGCCGCTGGTCCCATGGAACGTTGGCGTGCCGAAGTCGTTTAGTCCCGGTGCCATTGCCAGCGGATCGTGATGATGAAGAAGACCTACGTCAAACCTACGCTTGTGAAACGCGGAAAACTGACCGAGCGCACGGCACAGATAGTGGCATCCGGGGTCATATTGGGCGAGTAACCGCACTCCGCCGGCCGGCTATTTTTCCCGCATCGCCCGGCGGAAGTTCTGCAAGATCGGCTCAGCGAGGTAGGGGACAGTACGGTGCGGGCACCTGTCCGGATCATCGCCTCGCTTGGCATGCTGGGCAAGAGCTTGCGGCCCGTCAGGGCCACAACAGGTAGAAATAAATCCAAGCAGACTTCAGGCTCTCCCGTTGTCGACGCGGCCGGATGCGCAATCATTCAGTGTCGCGATGATCGAGCAATTCAAGCATGGTGGACAGCATGCTTCCGACTTCTTCCGAGATTTCCTCGGGGCGAATTCCCGCCTTGATGGCGTCCGCCGTCACCTGGTCGGCGAGTTTCGCCGCAAGGGCCGGATCGTGGTTCGAAAAGGGTGGAACATTATCCTCCACCCATTTCTGCAGAAATTCGATGCCCCGAGCGCTCATGACGGACTAATGCGCGCTGGAGCGATTTCGTTCCGCCGGGGTATGTTCAAGAAAACGTCAGACCCTTGTGATCAGGGCCTGACGTTCCCCAAGGCTCACATTACGAGGAACGAAGACGCCGTCAACGCCAGGTGCGGAGCAAGAGTGGCAAACTGGATCTGGTGTGCGCCGCCTGCGCCATCGGCGTCGTAAGAGAGAGCGCCGGTCGAACTGTTGTAGATGATGTGGTCGCTGCTGTCATGCGCACCCCTGCCGACGTGGAATTCCGAGGTGGAAAGGGTGCTGCCTTGAAGGCCGGCAAACACAGTGTGGTCGAGCAGGATCTTGTCCTGGGCCACATTGAAGTCGGTGATCTTGTCGACATTGCTGGTATTGAGGGCGGATTTGAAGACAAAGACATCCGCGCCCCCATTTCCCGTGAGAACGTCTTTCCCGCCACCGCCGTTGATGTAGTTGTTGCCGGCATTGCCATCTACGGTTTGGGAGAACTCGTTTCCTTTGAGATTGATGGGGGAGGTGTCGGACTTGTTCGTGGTGGCGAGATGTTCGATCTCCGACCCGGCCGACAATACATAACTCACCGACGCCAGCACGGTATCGTTGCCGCCGCCCGGCAGTTCCACCACCTTGTCGGCGGCGTTGTTGACATAATAGGTGTCGTTGTAGCCACCACCGATCAACGTGTCGACGCCGGTGGTGCCGTGAAGCACATCCGCGCCGCCCGTGCCATAGAAAGTGTGATCGCTGGTCGAAGGCGCAGTGCTGACCGGGGGCACGGTGCTGACCGGGGGCACGGTGCTGGTCGGCGGCACAATGCTGCCAGTCGTATCGCCGGTCGAAGGCGTGCTGGTCGTGCTCTGGTTGTGCTGAAGGAAGAGGGCCTGCAGCGCCGACGAGTTGCCAAGCGCGGTGTCGCCCTGTTGAGAACCCCAAGCATAGGCATAGTCGAAGGCGGGCGATGGCGCCACCTTGGCCCAGTGGTCCAACATGGTCTGTTCCTGGGCGACGGTGGGAAGGACATATTGGCCGCCCGTATCGGTTGTGAAACTGCCGCCCCCAAACGTCTGGTAAACCGGAACGATCTGGCTGACCGGGATGCCCGAGGCGACAGCCGCGGCCACGCTCCTGTCGATCATGTTGTAGTCGACCGTGCTTGTGCCGGTACGCACCGGGTAGGGATCCACGCCGTAATAGTCGATATGCGTGTTGGCAGGATTAAAAGTGTTTGAAAAATCGGGATTTGCGGAAGACCCCATGTTCATCATGGTGATGAAGGTCTTGGCGCCGGGCAGGTTGGTGTGGATCCAGTCGGATTCCGCCTTCAGATCCGCGGCGGTGGCATAGGTTCCCCATTGGCCGGTCGGGTCCGGCTCATCGACGAGGAAGAAGCCAAACACCTTCGGATTGTCGATGAAGGGCGTGACTTTCTGGATGAAAGACGACGTTGCGCCATTGGCTTCATTGAGCCAGACCAGACCTTTCGTGCCGGCTGGCAAGGCGTTGAGTTCGTCCACGGATGAAACGTCGACGAGATTGAATCCGGCGGTTGCGACCTCGGAGGCCGACCCACCCGAGGCGTAGTGGAGGGTTGTCATGCAAATATCCTTCGTCCGATTCGGTAGGTGCCCCACACCTGCCTACGGGAAAGGATACATTAGAGACAAATCACATACCGGCGCCTGTTGATAGAATCTTTGATCATCGTGAAGAAAACGCTACCGGCTCGGCCGGCCAGCTTGCCTCCGAGGCTTATAGACTATCCAATGATTTCTGGCATTCCACGCAGGACTGTGGAGCGCGAATGGCGACCGTCTATTTGCTATGCGCCACTCATCAGAAGGGCCCTTTCTATCAACGGACGGTTGTGGCTGAGATGGGGTTCAACGAGCATGTCCAGGTGCCCGCCGACGATCGGGACTATGTTCAAGCCGGTAACGAAAGGGCTCCAGCCAAGGTCTGTCGGAACGCCTGTGCGCCTGCACCGAAACAAGGTGGCGGTAATCGGCAATGCGGGCTTCGGTTGCGCGAGCCATTGGCCAAATGCCCGCATCCGCAGGATTTCTTCGAGCTCGAGGCGCAAAATGAATCGCGTTCTGGCGAGGGCCCGCCATTTCAGCCAGTCGATGCTCCTCGCGAGCACAGCCTCGGCACCAAATTGGGCAAACAATTTTGCCAGAGCCCGCAAAGTCATGCGATCCACCGTCACTCTATGCGCGTGGATGCGCTGAATGGTCCGTGCAAGAGTTTCACGGTAATTGTGCTGCCCGGGCCCGATATTGGTGTCGAGAATTCCTAGGAACGTCACCGCCCGACCGGCGGCAACAAGTTTTGCGGCAACCTCGAACGCGACGCCGCCGCCAAGCGAGTAGCCGATCAGCTTCACATTGCCATCAGGCTGGACCTGGTTGATCTGGTCGACAACCGCATCCACCATTTGCGGTATCGTGCCATGTCCCCTCAGCAGATCGTTCAGATCACCGTAGCGCACGGCAACAACCTTGGCGACATTGCCCATCTCGGCACCGAAGGCCGCCAGGCTTGGGCCATAGCCGATCGATCCGGGCACGATGAACAAAACGGGCCTCGGGTCGGAGGCCTCGACAAGCGCGCTGGTCGTGTCTTGCCCCGGAGAGGCTGCCCTGACGACATCGGTAAAGCTCATCCCGACAGTGAATGCGTCCAGGTTAAGTTCCCGCCCCAGAGCCGTCTCAAGCTCCATGACGAATTGCAGCAGCTTCAATGAATCGCCACCGGCATCGTCCCAGCGGCTGCCAGTTGCCCTTTTACCCGGGAGTATCCTCTCCCATACGGCCGCAGCGGTGCCTTCGATATCAAGCGGGTCCGCCGCCTGCCGGGCGATGGGCGTGTTCTGGGCGTCTTGCGCGTTCAGTGCGCGATCCAGTTCCCGCAGCTTGACACTGTCGACCTTGCCGCCCTTGAGCTGCGGTATCTCGGCAATGCTATGCAGTCGCGTTGGATGGACCGCCGGCGGCAGAGCCGTCCTGATCATCTCGCGCACTTCAGCAATGAACTCGCTTCCGCCTGGTTTTGCGGGGACGACAAAAGCCACCAGTTCGTTCGCATCCGTCACCACCGCAACGGCATCATTCACCTGAGGCGCCCGGCGCAGGACGAGTTCCAGCTCGGCCGGTTCGACCCGTCTTCCGTTTATTTTGATCTGGCGTCCCTTTCGCCCGACGATCCACATCATTCCGGTATCGTCGACCTTGACCAGATCGCCCGTTGCGAAGGTTCGAAGCCGGGGATTGCCGGAGTTCGCCTGAAGAGGGACGTTTTCCCCATCCGTCCAATAGCCGAGCGTGGTGTAGTTGCCTCTGATCAGCAACTCTCCTTCATCACCCGGGGCGACCTCGCATGCGTTCTCATCCACGACGGTGTATTCGATGCCGGGTAGGACGAAGCCAACCGGGACCGTTGCGCCTCGTTCCGGGTAGTCCCTCGGCAGGAACCATTGCGTGCCAATCGTTTCCGTGGACGAATAGCTGATCTGGACAAGGCAGGACTCGGGAACGTTGTCGCGGAGCCGATCGATGTCGGACCACAGGATCTTTTCTCCGCCGACCCGCACGATCCGCAGGGAAGAGAATGCATTGGGCGCGGCACCATTCATCAACACACGCAGCAGCGCCGGCACGAGATAGACGACCGTTACCCGCCATTTCTCGAAATTTTCACGGACGGCGCGAATGCCGGCGCTTTCGATGTCGGAGAGGTACAGTGTGGCGCCGCACAGCATCGGGGTCATCATCTCGCGGCACCCAGCGATCGTCGCCGGCCCGGTCAGCGGCATGAACACGTCGTCGAGACCGAAGTGGCAGGCATCCACATATTGCTGAACGCGTTGGAGGATCGCCCGCTGGCTGTTCACGACGCCCTTCGGCGCCCCGGTGCTGCCTGACGTGTAGAGAACGATTGCCGGGGCATCGACCGACACTTCGGACGGCAACGCCGGCAAGCTGCCATCCTGCGTCGCGGCCATGCAACTTGCCGCATCGATCCATTCAAGTGAGGAGGCATCCGGCCAGCCGGCCGGCTTGCCCGGCCCTGGCCTGACGATCGCGGCCAGCCGTGCGCTGGTGGCAATTGCAGCGAGGCGCTGAAACGGATCCCGGGGGTTCAACGGCACGGCGGGCCTGCCAGCCCGCATGGCGGCGAGCATAGCCACCGGATACCAGAGGGTATTTCCGATTAGAAGCCCGACCGCCTTGCCCGGTGGGGCCGAGCCAGCAATCGCAACCGCCAGGTTTTGGACTGCGCTAAGCAGTTCCGAAAAGCTGAGGGACGTAGAGCCGTCACTGATCGCGATCTTGTCCGGGTATTTTTCGACGATCCGCTCCAGGTGAAAGAACGCCGATTTTTCGGAGAAGTCGTCGCCCATCCGTGGGAAGAGGCGGCTGGTCGGTCCGTCCATGTCAAGAGGACGGGTGGATGCCGGTTTCCATGTGAAGTCGTCCGGAAGGCCGTTGTTGCGAGCTATCGCAATAACCCGGTCTGTTGTCAGTCCGCCAATGGACGGCAAGGCGCGTGGAAACCAGCCTTCTGAACGCGGGCGTCCCGACGTTTCCAACACGACCCCCTGTTTTGCTGACCGGCTTTGCAATGTCGTAAGCGACCATGCTGGTCCTGACATCGTTAGAACGAATGATTTCCAGCCGAAGTCATCGATCCAATGGCAGCGACCGGTGCATCGCCGTATCGTCCAACACCTGCTTCATTCAAACAGACGAGGACAGCGCGAAGGCCTGCTCCTAGCGTGGACTTGGGTGTTGTGTGTGCAGGGGCGATGAAACCGGGCCATGGAAACAGATAGGGCCAGCGGTTTTGCGCGATTGGGATACTGCCGGCATCCAGGAGGGACGGGATGAGTCCGCATCTGGTTTGCGTTGGAGGCGAGGATCACCGGCTTAGAATCCCGTTCCTTCTGGCGTTGCGTGAAAGGGGCTTTCGGGTCACTGCCGTCTCGAGCGATGCCGGAGGCGCCTTTTCACCCCATGGCATTCCGCATCGCCGGCTTGCTTTCGACCGCTTTGCCAGTGGCGGTGGAGAATGGAGCGCTATCAGCGCAGTCCGCAAATTGATGTCCGAACTGCGTCCGGACATCGTTCAAAGTTTCGACACCAAGCCCAACCTCCTGACCCCTTTGGCCGTGCGCGGGCAGGTTCCTGTCATTCGCACCATCAATGGGCTTGGCTGGACATTCTCGTCACGGGAACCGCGGGCGCTGGCGCTGCGTCCGGTCTTTTGCGGCCTTCAGGGGCTGGCGTCACTTTGGACAGCCATGACCGTCTTCCAGAATCGCGACGATCAGGCCTTCTTCGAGCGCTATCGGCTGGTGGGGCGCGGCAAAGGGCGGCTGATCCGCAGTTCCGGCATCGACCCGAATGCGTTTTCGACAGCAAGGTATCGTGGCCCTTCGGCCACCACGATGCGCGAAGAACTTGGGCTGCAGTCGGCCGAGATCATAATCTTTGTCGGTCGGCTGACTCGCCAGAAGGGGATCCCCACCCTCATCAAGGCGGTCCCCCGCGTCCTGTCCGAGAGGCCCAACGCGCGTTTCGTGCTCGTCGGTCCGCAAGACTCCGAAGGTCCGTTTGCGGTCAGCAGGTCCGATATCGAGCAATATGCTCCTCATGTCATAGCACTGGGGCCAAGAGGGGACGTTCCGGCCCTGCTTGGCATGGCGGATCTGTTCGCGTTTCCAACGCAGTATCGCGAGGGGATTCCGCGCGTCCTGCTGGAGGCGGGATTGTCCGGATTGCCAATCGTCGCTTCGAGAATGCCCGGCTGCAATGACGTGGTCGAAGATGGCTGGAATGGCTACCTCGTCGCGCCGCGCGATGCCGATGGCCTCGCATCCAGGATAATCGATGTTCTGTCCGACCGCGCCCGTGGCAAGATCATGGGCAGCCGTTCCGTCGGCCTGGTGCGAGAGCGCTTTTCGCTGTCGTGGGTCGTCGACCAGTATTGCGACCTGTACAAGACCGTACTCGACGGCAAATACCGCGGCAGCCTTGCTCGATCAGTGCCCGCGATCTCGAGGGAAGAGGGTGCGCGGAACCCCCGGCTGGGTGAGGCGCGGCAATGATCCGTGATGCGCTCCTGGCCTTCGGCGTCGCGATGTCCTACGCGGTGCAACTCAGCATCCCGGGGTTGCCGTTCGGCTACAGCGAACTGTTCCTCTCGCTCTGGATATTGCTGTCGATCACGCGGATCCTAGCAGGCGGCCGACTTGAGGCTACGCCGGCTTTGGCCAAGCTTGCCCGTTTCTGGCTGATCCTGACGCTTACCCTGGGCGTGGGGTCTATCATCGGCTTTCTAACGACCACACTGTTCCTCGATCCGTTGTTGCATGACACGATGGCGTACGTGCTGTTGGCCTGCGTTACCTGTCTGGCTGCAGCGGAACCCAACGCGGCCCTCCGTTTACGCCGTATCGCCTGGTGGATGATCGCTGTCGCGAGCGCAGGCTTTGTCGTTCAGCTAGGGCTTGGTTTCGGCTGGATCCATCAGTCTGGCGTCGATCCCTGGTACTGGGACCGTTTCTGCGGTTGGTCCGACAATCCGAACCAGCTTGCGCTCTACTGCGCGCTGCTTGGTCCCTTGGCCCTGCATCTTGCCACGACCACAAGCAATCATTGGGGAAGATGTCTCGGGTTGTGCAGCCTGATCCTCACCTTCTATGTCGGAAGGCTGACAAAGAGCGATACCTATCTCTATACGACTGTCCTGGCTTGCCTGATCCTTCTCGGACTGCGGGTCCGGGCCTGGCTGACAAGCGACGGCGGCAAGGTCAGCCTTCCACGGCAACTTGCCCTGCTGTTCGCCGTTGGATTCCTTCCGTTGGCCATATCAATGGCGCCTTACGCTCTCAGCGAGGCCGCCAGTGCCGAAGACTTCGCCAAGAGCCTCACCAAGGACAAGGGCGGGGAAGCGACCGCGGAAACCGCGGCACTTCGCCTCTACCTCTGGGAGGAGGCATTGAACAAGGGAGCTGGATCCGGATCCCTGGGTCTCGGTCCAGGCCCGCACCTTGATACTCCCCCCGTTGTCAATCAGCAGTTTCTGCCGCGGCCTTTCGAAGCCCATAGTACAATCCTCGATCTCTACACTCAGGGCGGCCTGATTTCAGTCCTGGCCCTGGTGTGGATCCTTGGCTCGTCCGCCTTGTCAGCGTGGCGTGCGAGACTGGACGTCCTCGTGGCACTCGTAGCCTCGATCGCTGTCTTCAGTGCTCCGCACCTGATCATCCGCCATCCGATCGTGTGGTTCTGTCTGACCCTGTGCCTCGTCGCTGGAACGCCGCAGGCGATCCCCGCGACCGTTCGCCAGAGGAGATATTAGAATGTGCGGGATCGCCGGAATTCTCTTGGCGCCAGATGCGGCCGATACGAATGCGCTCAGGGCGATCGGGCCGATGGCGATGGCCCTTCGTCATCGCGGACCCGATGCCGAGGCCCTCTGGATGAGCCGTGAAGCCGGAATCGCCTTCGGCCACCGGCGTCTGGCCATCGTCGACCTGTCGGAGGCGGGTCGCCAGCCGATGCACTCCGCAAGCGGCCGGTATGTGATTACCTTCAATGGCGAGATATACAATTTTCGCGATCTGCGTCGCGAACTCGAAGGGGCGGGCCACCATTTCCGCGGCACCAGCGACACGGAAGTCATGCTGTGCGCGATCGAGAGTTGGGGCCTCGACGCGGCACTCCAGCGCTTCGCCGGCATGTTCGCTTTCGGCCTGTGGGATCTGAAGAGCCGGATCCTCCATCTCGCCCGCGACCGAATGGGCAAGAAGCCGCTCTATGTCGCCTCGACACGTGAAGCGCTCGTCTTCGCTTCGGAGTTGAAGGCGATCACGTGCTTCCCGGGCTTCAACCCGGAACTCGACGTCGATGCGGCGGCAACGATGATTTCGAAAGGGTGGGTGCCGGATGACCTTTGCATCTGGCAGGGCGTGTTCAAGCTGCCGCCCGGTTCAGTCCTGTCGGTGACAGCGGCGGATTTCGCCAGTGCCCGCGGCGCAGGCTCGCTTGCGCATCGCGTTCGCCGCTGGTGGTCGCTGGCCGATGTCGCCAGCAAGGCGCAGCGAGATCCGATCTTCGGCAGCGACGAGGACCTCACGACCGAGCTCGACAGGCTGCTTCGCCTTGCCGTCAACGAACGCATGATCGCCGATGTACCGCTTGGCGCCTTCCTGTCGGGCGGGATCGACAGCTCGACGGTCGTCGCCCTGATGCAGGCACAGTCCCAAAAGCCCGTTCGCACCTTCACCATAGCGTTCGGTGAGAGCGGGTTCGATGAGGCTCCTCATGCGGCCGCGGTTGCGCGGCATCTGGGCACCGATCATACCGAACTTCACCTTTCACCGGCCGCGGCGCTTGAAGTCATTCCCGAACTGCCGCGGATCTGGGACGAGCCGTTCGCCGATGAGTCGCAGATACCGACGCTGCTGGTGTCGCGCCTCGCCCGGCAACACGTAACGGTGGCTCTATCGGGCGATGGCGGCGACGAGTGCTTCGCCGGCTATTCTCGGCACTTCCTGGCAACCCGCCTCAGAAGGCAGCATGAGTTGCCATCGTCATTTCGCCGGATGTTGGCGGCGGGGGCTGGATTGCTGGCCCAGGCCTCCCAGAAAGACATTTTCGGCAGCCTGCCGCTTTCGGCGAATATGCGGCACGGATTGCGCGGTGACCGGTTGAACCGGCTCGCCCACCTGTTCGCGGCGGCAAATGAGGACCAACTGCTTCAGCGGCTGACGGAATCTTCGACCAACAGCCTTCTTCATCACAAGCCACCGGCATCGAATGCCAGCGCGGCAGAGCTCAACGACTTGCTTTCGCGTCTCCTGTTCGACGACATGACAGGCTATCTGCCGGGCGACATCCTGGTGAAGCTCGATCGCGCCACCATGGCCAACAGCCTCGAGGGACGATGCCCGATCCTGGACCATCGCGTCGTTGAATTCGCCTGGCGCCTGCCGACCAGTGCCAAGGTCCGAAATGGCAAGGGCAAATGGATACTTCGCCAGCTCCTCGATCGCTATGTACCGCGCCCACTGGTCGATCGGCCCAAGCAAGGTTTCGACGTTCCGGTCGGGGCCTGGCTGAAGGGACCCCTGCGCAACTGGGCAACGGATATCATCGCCACGATACGCCTGTCCGGAGACGGGGTCATCGACTGTGCGAAGGTCGACGCATGTTGGCGCGATCATCTGCGTGGAAACCAGGATCATTTCCGTGACCTGTGGCCGCTGCTGATGTTCCAGGCGTGGCGCAACGAAGCCATGCGGCCATCAGCGCCGGCAACCCGCCCTTCTTACGATATTGAACTGACAGGGGATTGAAATGGAAGGTTCTATAGCCAGCCGCGCCAGGCTTCCGCGCGCTACGCACATGGCTGTCGCTACGCTCGACGCCAATCCGCGGATGAGGCGACCGCCACGCGAGCCCATGCAACCGCCGTCTCCCTTCCACCAACTCGTCGTCACCTTGGCAACGAGAAAATGGCTCTTGCTTGCCGTCGCCCTTCTGGGCGGCATTCTGGCCGGCCTCGCGGGCTTTACTCGCCCGGTGCTGTTCGAGGCGACGACGCAGATCATCATCGACGCCCCGAGCGGCGGTACTTCGGGCGGCACGGCATCCGCCCAAGACTCGCTGGAATCGAGCATCGATGACCATCTGACGATGCTCTCGTCGCAAGGCCACCTGCGTCGAGTTCTGGCGGCGCTTCGCCAACCGCAGGCAGCCGACCTTGCCGCAAAAAGCGGCATCAGTGCCGTCCCGCCCGCCGCAGGCTCGTTCTTGAGCGATCTGCTGAGCCGGGTCTGGACGCAGGGCAAGCCGGCGGCAGGAAGTCCGGAAGCGGACGCTGCCGCGCTGAAGACGCTGCGGAACGGAATGAGGGTCGGACAAGAGCTGCGCTCGCGCGTCATTACCATCGGCTTCACCGATGCCAGTCCGGCGCGTGCCGCGCTGGTCGCGAACACATTCGCCCAAGTCTATATCGAAGATCTCGTACAGAAACGCCGTGCGTCGGATCAGTTCGAGCTGGAATCGCTGGTCGCCGGCCTGCCGCAAGTGCAAAAGGATCTGGTCGAAGCGACCGATCGGCTGGAGACATACCGGCTGACACACGGTGCCGTTGATCAAAGCGCGGCCAACAATGCAGCCGGTGAGACAGCGGAGCTCGGCCGACAGATTTTCTTGTCAAAGGCCAATCTTTCCGCCTCGGAAGCACGCCTTCACCATATTGAGGACCTGCGAAAGGCAGGCGCCCCTGTGTCGGCCATCGCCGAAGCGATCGGATCGCCTGTGTTGACGGACCTGGTGGCACGCCAGCAGGGTGCCGCGGCGGACGACGATCTGGGCAACGCGATCAGCCGTGAAATGGAGCAGGGCATCGCGCGCATCGCTGCCGAGGCAAACGTCTACCGCGCCCAGGTGGCGGCTCTCGAGGAGCGCAAGGGGATGCTCGACGCGGCCGTGGCCGACACGGCGAGCCAGCTTTCCGGGTTGCGGGCCCTTGAGCCGCAGGTGGCCATCGTGACACAACACTACAACGAGCTCCTTGGCCGGCAGCAGGACTTGATACGGCGCATCGCCGCTCCCTCGCCAGGTGTAGCGATCCTGTCGACGGCATGGCCGCCGTCAAATTCGAAGACCATGTCGCCCGTTTTCCTGGTCCCGCCCGGCATGATCGTGTTCGGCCTGATGGGGGCGATCCTCATGTTGGTCCGCAACAGCTTCAATCAGACCTTGCGCAGCGAAGCCGAAGCCGAAGCCGAGCTTGGGATCCCGTGCATCGGACTGCTTCCCAAGGTTTCGGGAGTTCATGCCAGACAGCTGCGGCATCTGGTTCTGGGTCAGCAGAACTCGCCGTTTAGTCGCGCCGCGACATCCCTTCTCGTCACAGCGGCGCCAACTCAGGGCAGGGGGCAGCCGCCGCATATCATCCTCGTAACGTCCAGCATCCAGGACGATGGCAAGACGGAGTTGGCATGGAGCCTGGCGCTGGCGGCAACGCGACTGGGAGGAAGGGTGCTTTTCCTCGACCTCGACCGCAAGGACGTGCGGCTCACGAATGAGTTTCGTGGCGAATTCAGCACCATCAAGGCTCACAATTCCTTTGGGGACTATGTGAGTGAACGCTGCGTTCTGAAGGATGCAATCACGAGAATGCCGGAAATCGGCATCGATCTCATGGCCGCTCCAGCACCTTCGGATGACCTGCTGACGCTTCTGTCCACCGTCGATAAATCCCAGTTTACCGATGAATTGCTGTCGGTCTACGACGTCGTCATCATAAACGGGCCCTTGGGGCTCGGAGGCCCCGAAACCAGGCTTCTAAAGCGCTGGGCCGATGCGGTGCTTTTTGCCGTTCGCTGGGCCAGGACGCGGCGCGGCATTGCCCGTGGTGTTCTGGAGTCGCTGCGGGCCGGCGGACCCGTCACTGTTCCAGTAGGCAGCGTGCTCACCCAAGTGAATTTAAACAGGCATGCCGGCTACGGGCTCGGGGATAGCGCCGACCTCCTGTTGGAGAGGGTTTGATGAGGACCGTCGTCTGCGCTTCCCCAAAAGGAATCGAACCCGTTCCCGCAAATGAGCCTGACCCAGAATGATCATCGAATTCTTCGGACCGCCAGGATCCGGTAAAACAACGTTTGCGCATGAGCTCGTGCAGCAGCTGCGGGGGAAAGGTTATCGCGCCAAGGTCGCTCTCAACTATAAGCCCAGCGCACGGACCGGAAGATTCGATCTCGGGATCTTTCTGTTCGTATCAAGAATTGTATCTGCAATATTTTCGACAGCATTAATATTGATTTCCTCTAGAGGTCGAATGAATGATATTTCAATTTCATTGTCGATGGTGCGGCTTATACCGCCAAGAAACAGAATATGGCGCGCTCGAATATGGCAATACATCTTGCACCTATCGCGTTGCTGGAATGGTGCTGAGCGATCACCCGAAATAATAATTTTCGATCAAGGGTATGTTCAAGCAATTGGATCGCTGGCGATGTTCAACGGGGGCGCTGATCATGGAGCGTTAAAAAAGGCGCTCAGCCTCGCGCCGCCGGCCGACCTGACCGTCAGGCTGGTGGTGCCATATGCGGTCGTGGAGAGCCGCTTGCGGCAGCGGATGGAGCGCGAGCCGCCGGCGGAACGAATCTTCGAGGCCGACTTGAACGTGAATATGCGCTCTCTTGGTGTTTTTGAATCGATAAATGATCTCCTCGCGATTTCTGGCCGAGAAGTCATTTCCGTCGACAATGCTGACGGCCAATCGACCTTCAAAAGTATTTGTCGAGTCGAGAAAAAATCATTTCCGCATTGTTACGGACAGATAAGTCCGCCGCTGAGAATCAAAGGAAGTTCCCGAATCCTCCCGCGCTCGTTCCTGCTTCAGCAACGGCGCCGCGGAATAAGGAAATGGGCTCCCGGCTCGCTTGGGCGAGCATTTTCGCCCTGTTGATCTACATCGGCGGCGCTGGGCTAACCAGTCTTGCGCAGTTGGCAATTGCACGCCTCATCGGGCCACGCAACTACGGCATCTATTCCTACGTTCTGGCATGGACCTCCGTGCTGGCCTATCTGGCAACGCTTGGTTTCAATGTATCCTTGTTGCGTTTTGTCCCGGCCTATAGAGCCAATGGCAGGCTTGATCTGGCACGGGGGTGATAAGATTTGCCCTGCAAAGATCGCTGGTGGCGGCAGCGCTGTTCGGGATGATCGGCATTGCCTCTGTCCTGTTCTTTTCAGATCATACGCAAAGAGGGCTTGAGATAAGCATTATGCTCGGCATGGTGGCTGTGCCCTTGATTACGACTTATGCTCTCGGAGCCACGCTTGTGCGTGCTTTCGGCGGCGTCGTCTCTGCGCTGTTGCCGGAACGCATCGTGCGAGACGGGCTCCTGCTGGTGTTGGTGGCGATCCTGGCCAAGTGCGGATTGCGAACCGTGGATGCGCCGGAGGTGATGCTGGCGGTGGTAACAAGTTCCGTCATCACGGTTGGGCTGGTGTTCATCACCGCCAGGAAACTTGAACCGCCTGGCCTGCGGCAGGCTAAACCCACCTATGCATCGAGAGAATGGTGGTTTGCCGTCCCCCCGCTCATGCTCATCACCGGGCTCGATGTTTTCGTCAGCCGGGCCGGCGTGCTGGTTTTGGGCTGGACAAACCATATCCGTGAAGCGGGTGTTTTCGCCTTGGCGTTGAACATCGCGATGCTTGTGGGGCTCTCCCGCATCGCCGTCGCTACCATGTTTTCGCCAACAGCTGCCGATCTGTATGCAAGAGGCGATCGCAAAGGACTACAGCAGCTATTCGCGCGGGCTACCTTGCTTTCTGCCAGTGGCGCCATCGTTGTAGCCATCCCAATGATGGTGATCGCTGAGCCGTTTTTGAGCTTCTTCGGTGAGGGTTACGCCGCAGGAGCGCCAATCGCGCGGGTTCTCATCTTGGGATATGTGTTTGTCGCGCTGTGTGGGCCTCAGCAGAATCTCCTGACCATGACCGGGAACGAATGGGCCGCCGCAACGACCATGATCGCCGGTGCGATAGCCAACATCATAGCCTGTGCGCTGGGCGTCGCAATTTACGGCCCGATTGGCGCTGCGGTCGGTGTCGCGCTTGCCCTGAGCATCTGGAGCGTTGCCATGGCCATCTATATCGGCAAGCGACTGAAAATCGTGCCGGGCTTGGTTTTTGTTTTGCTCTCGATCAGGCCGAGCGCGATCGGCGGCCAACAATGGAACTGGTTCTTGAGGGCTGGCAAATGAGAGCTGTCCACCGACGGTGATGGCCCCATCATTGAGCCGGCAGTTTAACGAAGGCCCGGGCGCATATTGGTCGTTAATGTGGCCGGTGGGCTTGGATGCCTCCAGCATGGCTGAAGGCATAAGACTCGGAGAGGCGTCGACGTTCACCCTCCCTCGACACAACTACGCCCGCCGGCACGGCCGTTACATTCTACGGTCTGTGTCCGTCATTTGAAGGATGCATGAGTTCCCGAGGCGCGTCACGGTGTTGTGCAAGCTGCGGAGCATCCATGGAACAAGAACCAATGGCGGCGGCCTCGACGCCTTCGATGCGCCATCGGTCCGAAAGATCGACGCCAGTCGAGCCCAGCCAGCGCGAAACACTCACTCAGGTCCAGGTCCTGCGCGCCCTCGCGGCCACCTCGGTCGCGCTGCGCCACGCGCAGCACGATGCGGCGAGCTTGGAACTAGAAGCCGGCCGCACCTTTCAGGCGTGGGATCCGATACCATGGAGCGCTGGAGTCGATGTCTTCTTCGTAATTTCCGGCCTGATCATGGTGCACACGTCGCGACAGTTGTTCGCCAAGACGGGTGGCGCGCGTCTCTTCCTTTCTCGGCGGCTCGCCCGGATTGTCCCGCTATATTGGGCGGTCACCACGCTCTACCTTGCCGTGGCGTTGCTCGCTCCCTCATTTCTCAACCAGGACTACATCAATTTCCGGTTTGTAATCGAATCCTACTTCTTCATCCCGGCCACTCGCCCCGACGGCGTCGTTCAGCCTGTCTACGAGCTGGGTTGGACGCTCAACTATGAGATGCTTTTCTACGTGTTGTTTACGGCGGCGATCGTGCTGCCCATGCGTTGGGCCGTTACCGTCCTGCTCACGACCCTGGTGGGGATGGTGTTCGCAGGCCGTCTCGCGGCGCCTTTGCGAGAGCCATTCGCGTTCTGGACCGATCCGATCATCCTTGAGTTCGCTTTCGGCGTGACAATCGGGATCATGTGCACCTCGGGTCTGCGGCCCTCCGGTTTGATCAGGGCCTGCGTCGCTGCAGCGGGACTGGCCGCCCTGATGCTGGCGGCGGCTTTTCCCGATATCTCGATCGGCCTTTCCCGCCCCATTGTTTACGGCATCCCGGCATCTCTCATCGTTTGGAGTGCTGCATTGGCGCCGGGCGAGCTGAGGCATGAAAGCCTGGCCGCGCGATGGGGCGCCGGCGTCGGCGACGCGTCCTATGCTCTCTACCTCCTGCATCCATTCGTGATCCGCGCCACGCGCATCTTCTTCTGGCGAACAGGCTTGATTCTGGTGCTCGGCCCGTGGGCCTTTATCGCGTCGGCGCTGGTGATCACTTTTGGTGTGGCACTCATCACCTATCGCTTGTTCGAGAAGCCGCTGACTCGCCGTGCCCGACGCCTTCTGGGAGCCGGGCCCAGCGCCCGACAGCAGCTTCGCCCATTTCCGGTGCCGGCGTATCCCAAGACGGACTGATCGAGCGTTGGTCAAATGAGCCGGCGTTGTGCTCGCCGTCCGGCCCTGTTCCCGCCCTATGCCTGAATGAACGCTTGTCGTTTTCGGCCGACGGGCCTTGCATGGAAATCCCGGTACCATTCCACGAAACGTTGCACCCCGTCCTCGAGTGCTGTCGCCGGTGCGAAGCCGACAGCACGGCGGAGGTCGCTGACGTCGGCGCGGGTTTCCAGGACGTCACCCGGGGGCAAAGGCACGTTGACGCGAAGGGCGCGGCGGCCAAGGGCCGTCTCGATGATTGCGATCAGACGGTTGATCTCTTCGGGCCGGTCGTTGCCGATATTGTAGACCCGATATGGCGCCGAACTGGAGGCGGGATCGGCCGCGAGGCTGTCCCAGTCCGGATCCGGCGCGGCGGCGCAGCGAGCACGCGAACCACCCCTTCCACGATGTCGTCGATGTAAGTGAAATCTCGCCATACGCGGCCGGCATTGGCGATTTCGATCGTCCGTCCCTCGGCGATGGCATGGGTGAACGTATAGACCGCCATGTCGGGCCGGCCCCAAGGCCCGTAGACGGTGAAGAAACGCAATCCAGTCACGGGCAAGCCGAACAGATGGCTGTACGAATGCGCCATGCATTCGTTCGCGCTTTTGGTCGCGGCATAGAAGCTGACCGGGTGGCTGGCGCCATGGTGCTCGGAAAACGGGATGCTTCGATTGGCGCCGTAAACGGAACTCGACGAGGCATAGACGAGATGGCTGACGCCGGCGTGCCGGCAGCCCTCCAGGACATTGAGAAACGCGACAATGTTCGACTGCACATAGGCATGCGGGTCGACGAGCGAATAACGCACGCCGGCTTGAGCGGCGAGGTGCACGAAGTGCGATGGCTGGAAGTCGGAAAACAGCGCTTTTACCAGTACCTGGTCCGCCAGGTCCATCCGCATGGGCGTGAACCTCGGCTCGGCGCAGAGCTGTGCAAATCGCGCCTCCTTCAGCCTCAGGTCGTAGTAGGGCGTGAAATTGTCGACGCCGATGACGTCAACGCCCTGCCGCAAGAGCCGTAACGCAACATGAAAGCCGATGAACCCGGCGGCGCCTGTGACGACGACGGGCCCCGCGCGTGCAAGTTTCAATACAGCACCATCCGACCGCGCTCGAGCGGTATCCGCCAGCTTGTGAACCGTCGAATTTGCTTCGACCATGGCAAGTCACTCCTGTTGCGAGATCCTGCTTTGCCGATAGCGCGTCGAAAGGGTGGGGTGGCGCTGCCAACGATCTGCCCCATCGCGGCCGCAGAATGCCGCCGCGTTGGCATTGGCCTGATGTCGATCGCCTGAATCCGGGCGGCTGCCGACGCCCGGCCGTTGCAATTTCATGGCAGGACCGAAATGCGCCCCAGAAGAGCCACCAACTCCGCCTGACGCCTTGTCTCGGTCTTGGCGAACAGCGAGGCAAGCTGGGAACGGATCGTCGTGCGGCTGAGATGCCAGCTGCGGGCGATCTCCAGGGGCGCATCGCCATGCGCCAGGCGCAACGCCAGCTGCGTTTCCGCACTGGTCAAACCGAACATCCTTTGCAAGGTCTGAGGGTTTGCCGACGATGTGTTCTCCCGGTCCAGCAATGCGACGATGCTGGTACCGTCCGGTGTGACAACGCCCGTCTCATTCAGGACCACCGGCCTGTCGCCCCTGCTGCGGATCACCACCCATGAAAGTGTGCCCGGCTGAAAGTGAACCGGAACATTCGCGACCAGCCGCCTTAGTCCGGCGGAAAGCTCGCCTGCCGTGTCGGCCGCTTCACCCTGGCGCTCTAGCGTCTCTTGAGCGGCTGCGTTCCACTCGATTACTTTCCTGTCGCGGTCCAGCACGAAATAGCCGCAGCCGATGCGGTCAAGCATGCCGGTTATGGATTCCAAACTGCGTCGCTGCGGTCCGCCGATTCTGGCGTCCGGTCGATCCGACAGGTGTATCGGACGTGCGTGACGAGTATCCTTCAGTGAAATGTATTGGCTGATCGCAACCGCCTCGTTGCGCCTCTCAATCAGTGTCATCGCCTCTACCCCAACCCTAGTTGCTACTGATCCAAGTAAATCTTGTGCGATTTACTTGCTTTTAATTCCGCCAACTGACGGGAATGCACTCCTTTGGCTTGATTTTCGACACGTCTGAAGAAATCCGCGGCAAGTCTGTTCCGCAGCGTTCGTTGAACATGCCTTTTTGATGAGCCCAACCGAGCCTGATTCTATTCGCCGGCAAGGGCATGGCAATCCGGCAGTGGTACTAGGCTGCCCCGTCGCGGCCTAGTCTCGACGAACTAGACAGAAGGTTGTAGTCTGGGAGCATGGGTTCGTACCTGCGCTGGCTCAAATCGAACGTGTCAAGCACCCCGTTGGCTCATGTAGCTTCGCTATTGGTGCTTGCAGCAGCGATAGTACTCGAAGCGATAAATACGATATATGTCGGCGAAGGGGTGACGTTTATTGCGTTTATCCCCATAATTATTGTTATCGTTTATCTCGAAGGGCGTCTGGTTGCCATCGCCGCAACGCTTCTCATGGCGGCCGCCGGCTTGTGGATGCGACGCGTTCTGAACGCCCAACTCTCTGCTGAAGATTGGACGAGCGCCATCTTCCTTCTGGTCTCCGGTGGCCTGATCGCATTTGTGTTCCACCGCCTGCGACAGGATCTGCGCGCGGCGCTCGAGGTTGCGGAGGCGAGGCTCGCTGCCATCGATGCCGCCGAGAGTCGTTATCGTTGGGCCTTCGAGCGCGCCGCCTTGGGTTTTGCAAATGCCAATCGACGTGGCGAACTGCTGCAATCGAACAGACGCTTTTCCGAGATGACCGGCTACGAAGGAGGGGGAACTTGCCCAGCTCAAGCTGGAGGGGCTCGTTCTTCGCGACGATCGAGATGCCGTGCGGGGGTTGTTGAAAGATTTGGATAACGGCGCCTCGTCGTCCGCTGCGGATATTCGCCTGCTGCGGAAGGACGGCAAGGCATTCTGGGCTCGTCTGTCCCTGTCTTCATCGCGGCCTGACGAGGCATCCACCGAGAGCGTGTTCGTGGTGATCGACGATATTTCCGAGCGACGAGCCGCACGCGAGGCCCTCCGGGCTCAGAAGGAATGGCTTGATCTCGCTCTGTCTGCCGGACGCCTGGGTACGTGGCGAATAGATCTCAAGGAAGGGACGGTCGAGGGCTCCGGCAAGTTCTGGGACATTCTCGGTCTGCCGCCGACGCCCGTCCGCCGCTTGGAAGAACTCTCGACCGTCATCCATCCAGCCGACTGGCCGAAGTTGGCTGCCTCGGCAAAACCCTCGTCGGCGGTGAACTACGACATCGAGATTCGTGTCAGGCGGATGGATGGTCACATACGCTGGGTTGCTCTGCGCGGACGGCAGGAAGAACACGGCGATCGTGCGATCCGCATCGGGATCGCGGCCGATCTGACCGAGCGTCGACAAACCACGCTTCTTCGCGCCGCCGTGAAGAAGCGCGAGCGCATCATGCTCGAAGAGCGCCATCGGTTCAGCAACTTGTTCCCGGTGATCACGGCCTTGGTGAACATGATCAATGTTCCCGAGAACGACGTTGCCAAATACAAGGAGATGCTGGTCGATCGGATTCGAACGCTGGAAGCGACGCATCTGCTGCTGTCTCGTCATACCAGCCTGTCCGGGATGCTCCACGACCTCGTGGCCCAGGAGTTGCAGCCTTTCAAGGAGACACGGGACATAACGATCAGTGGCCCCGCCCTCACAGTGCCAAGTGGCGCCGCCGAGAGCTTTGCGATGATCCTTCACGAGCTGACGACAAACTCCGTGAAACACGGTGCGCTGGGTGACTCACAAGGCAAGGTCGAAGTTAAGTGGCAATTCGCATCCGACGGCGCAGGCGACGACCTCGTGTTCGATTGGGTGGAATCGGGACGGCGGAAGAACTCAAAGGTCGTGCGCCACGGTTTCGGGTCCATGATAATCGGCGTGGACGGCACGCCGCTAGTCGGTCACTCCCCGAAACTGGAAATATCGGAGCACGGACTGCGATATTCCTTGCGGTTATCGCGGAAGGAAATTGAATTATAGTGGATGTCGCTGCAAAACGACCTCGGATCCGGGAAACTTGCATCCGTAACAAAGACCAAAGCGCGTCGGTCTCGCAGGTCTACCCTCTACATGCCGGTCCAAACCGCTACCAGCTTCGGGTGGCATAAATCAGCTCACATTTCTCGACTGCCAGGTTTGCAGCAAAACAGCTGCTTCAGTCCGGTTCCGTACCCCGAGCTCGCGCAGAATGGCAGCGGCATGGATTTTGGTTGTCGCTTCGGCAATATCCAGATTGCGGGCGATCTCCTTGTTCGAGTACCCCTCCGCCATCAGCTTGAGGACGTCCTTCTGCCTCGACGTCAGCCTGCCGAGATCGCTCGAGCCCACGCGTCGACGGATTGGATTTTTCGCCGAGGGCAGGGCGGCATACGATCTCTGGTCCCCAGACGTCCGAGACAGGAGTGCTGGTACATAGATCCGACCCGCGAGGATCTCATTTACCGCCAGCACGACTTCCTCGTCTTTCTGCGATTTGACGATGTAACCATGGAGCCCGATCGAAAGAGCCGTCAGAATCTCCGAGCGGGAATCGTCCCCGGAAACGATCGCAAAGCGTGTGCCAGGATAGGCGGAGAGAACCTCGCTGAGCACTTGCTGATCAAACAGCCCAGGCATGTTCAGGTCGAGGATCGCAAGATCGATGGATGCCTGCTCCTCCAGAAGATTGACCACAGCATCGAAACACGCAGCCTCGAATATCTCGGCACCTGGAATTCCAGCCATAAGTGCCAGCCGGAGGCCACGCCGATACAAGCCGTGATCATCGGCAATGACGATCCGATACATTGAACCACCCCAACGCGTTACCCGGTTCCCGACGAGAAAACCCGTTGGAACCTCCCATTCCTGTGTGATGGACGGAACCGCGGCGATCCTAGAATCGTGTCCAACCACTGGTCATCCCATCACAGTGAAGTCCGCAGCGTCCCCATCCACGCACATCACACATGGCTAATGTAATACTAATTTGCGACGATCTTCTATTAGTTTTTTTAACGCTGGCGTGCGGTACCTGCCCGCCGAACGATGCCGAGTTTCCGTTTCCAGTGTCCAAAACCAGTGTGCCGCACAGTGTTTTGATGCGGCACCTGCCTTCGCCAGAGGCGCGCGGCCCGGCTTCGGCACTGGGCAAATCATTGTTTTTTGATCGCAAGACTGATTCGGTTTCATTGGTCTCATGATCAGGTCCAAAGCGCTTGGGTCTGTCCTTGATCCTGCGGCTATTTAATACCGGAAACGCTTGGGATCGTTACCATTCGAATGCACGACGACACCCATTCAGAGTGATCATACCATTCATGATGAGGTGTTCGGATTGGCTCGTGGGCGACCCTGCGAGCACTCCATTCGCAACGATGATGTTCGGGCTGAATAAACTCGGGAGGATCGGATGAAAGCGGTGATTCAATGTGGTGGGATGGGTACGCGCCTTCGGCCTTTCACGTCGGTCCTGCCGAAACCCTTGATGCCGATAGGGGCCCGGCCCGTTCTTGAGCTGCTTCTGAAGTGGCTGCGGCGCAACGGTATCGAAGAGGTCTATATCACGACCGGGTATCTCGGGCACTTGATCCGCAGCGTCTGCGGCGACGGATCGCAATGGAATTTGAAGATCAGATACACCCAGGAAATGGAGCCACTGGGCACCATCGGGCCTCTCTCTCTGATCAGGGATGAACTGAACGAAACATTTGTGGTGCTCAACGGCGATGTTCTTACCGATCTGAGCCTCAGCCGGTTCGTGGCCGCGCACCGCATGCACAAGGATCCGGTTACGATCGCCACGGCCTGCCGCCATATCAAGATGGACTTCGGCGTCATCGACGAGATCGACAATGCCGTTCAGCTCTTTCGGGAAAAGCCGACGCTTTCCCATCTCGTCAGCATGGGGATTTACTGCATGAACCCGGATGTCCTGCGGTTCATTCCTTCCGGCATCCCATTTGGGTTCGACGACCTGATGCTGCAGATGATGCAGGGCGGCACGACCGTGCACGTGTACAAGCATGATGGTCTCTGGCTCGACATCGGTCGCGTTGATGACTTCCAGAATGCGCAAGCGATTGCCTGGGAAGAGCAGTCGACCTCGATCGAGGTCGCAGCCGCGGCCGCATGAAAACCCGCAAATAACGAGTTCAGGAGGTCAAGATGCTCTTGGTGAGCGCCCCGATACTAGGCGTGCCGGAGAAGGTGGCCCTGTCCAAGGTGATTGACAGCGGCTGGCTTACCATGGGGGATAGGGTACGAGAGTTCGAGCAGACCTTTGCCACCATGCATGGCGCGCAGGATTGCGTTGCGGTTGGTTCCTGCACCGCGGCGCTTCATCTTATCCTGCATGCACTGGGAATAGGCCCTGGCGACGAAGTGCTGGTTCCGTCACTGACGTTCGTGGCGACCGCGAATGCGGTGCTCTATGTCGGGGCGACTCCGATCTTTGTCGACATCGAATCGGTCGACGTGCCGTTGATGTCGCTTGCGGAAGCAGAAGCGCGGTGCACGCCACGCACCAAGGCGGTCATTCTCGTTCACTTCGCGGGCTATCTCGCCAATCGGGAACAATGGCAGCGGTTCGCCCGGGTTAGAGGACTGCATATCATCGAGGATGCCGCGCATGCGCCCGGCCTCAGGGAAGTGGGGACGTTCGGCACCGCGGCTGCTTTCAGCTTCTATGGCAACAAGAACATGACAACGGCGGAAGGGGGCGCGGTGATCGCCCGCGACCCCGATCTCCTCGACAGGGTTCGCCAGGCCCGTGGGCACGGGATGACCAGCGGGACACATCAGCGGCTGAACAGTCGTACCCCGCAATATGATGTCACGATGCTCGGGTTCAACTACCGCATGGACGAGATGCGGGCGGCGATTGGGCTGGTTCAGCTGCAGAACCTGCAAGAGTGGAACGAAATCAGGCGCATCCTGGCCGTCCTCTACCGGCGCCTCATCGCAGAACATTGCCCGGCCGTGACCATTCCATTCAGCGAACCCCGGACGTCGGCTTACCACATCATGCCGGTCCTCCTGCCGCGCTACGCGAGGCGGCAGGACGTTATCGACGAACTGCGGACGCAGGGGATACAGACCACGATTCATTATCCGCCGGTGCACCAGATGACGTTCTATCGCGAGCGTTACCCCGGCATCACTTTGCCGCGGACAGAGGACTTTGCGCAGCGAGAGCTGACAATTCCACTGCATCCCCAGATCACTTCACCTGTCGCCGAAGCGGTTGTGTCTGCACTCGCAGCCGCGCTCAACGGCGGCGCCCAAACAGGAACTGCCGCATGAATGCATTAGATCTTTCCGTGCATCGGCGCGTCGTCTCAAGGCCCGTACACGGGCTGGCGAGACGTTCGATCGATCTCGTGGTCGCGGGCGTCGCGGCCGTCCTATTCGCACCATTGATGCTGCTGATCGCCGGAGCGCTGCTGTTCGAAGGCGGAGGCTCGATCTTGTTCGCACAGACCCGTATGGGCGCTGGTGGCCGACCCTTCCGCATGTACAAATTTCGCAAGTTCGGTGTGAACTGCGGCTCTCAAGGCCTCGCGCTGACCGTCGTGGGCGACAGCCGCATGACGACGGTGGGCCGATTCCTCGCCGCAACGAAGTTCGACGAACTGCCGCAGCTGTGGAACGTCCTCAAAGGCGAGATGGCGATCGTCGGGCCGCGACCCGAGAGCCTGGCTTTCGCCGATTGTTTCCGGGGTGGCCTCGAGGCCGTCCTGCAATACAAGCCCGGCCTGCTGGGGCCAACCCAGGTTCTCTTCCGGCACGAGGCGCATTTCTTTCCCCGATCCGCGGATCCGATCCTGTTTTACCGGGAGGTTATGTTCCCCGCCAAAGCCAGACTCGACCTCTCCTACTATCCACAGCGCACCATCGCCTCCGACATCGTGTGGATGGTGCGCGGCTTCCTGGCGGTTGTCGGCTGGGTTCCATCACAGCCGATCAATGTATGAACCCCAAAAGGAAGCGCTCCAGTCAGCCAAGGGAATGCGCAGTCATGAGCTACAACGGCAAGAAAGTTCTGGTGACGGGCGCGGATGGATTTATCGGTTCGCATCTCACCGAAGCGCTCGTCCGCAATGGAGCGGATGTCACGGCTCTGGCGCTCTACAATTCCTTCGACAGCCATGGATGGCTGGATGATTTGCCCGACAACATCCGGAGCCGGCTGAAGCTTGTCCGCGGCGACGTCCGCGACAGCGCGTTCCTGAACCGGGTCATGCGCGGCCAGGCCGTTGTGTTTCATCTGGCTGCGCTGATCGCGATTCCATATTCCTACGCGGCTGCCCAGTCCTATGTGGAAACCAACGTCCTGGGCACGGTGAACGTGCTTGAAGCGGCACGTCAATGGGAGACGGAGCGGGTGGTGCATACCTCCACAAGCGAGGTTTATGGAACCGCCCAGACCATGCCCATCCGCGAAACGCATCCGCTGCAGGGACAGTCACCCTATTCGGCGTCCAAGATCGGCGCCGACATGATGGCGGAGTCCTACGCCAGGTCGTTCGATGTCCCTGTGGTCATCATGCGGCCCTTCAACACTTATGGTCCGCGCCAGAGTGAGCGCGCCATCGTGCCGACCATCATCCGGCAGGCCCTCGACCCGAATTGCCCGTCGATCATGGTCGGCGATACAAGCCCGATCCGTGACCTGACCTTTGTGGAAGACACTGCGGCAGCGTTCCTGACTGCGGGCCTGGCCCGGCTTGAATTCGGCCATGCGTACAATGCCGGCAGCCAACGCGCCGTGACCGTCTCCGACGTCTTGGACCTTGTCCTCGAATTGAGCGGTTCCAAAAAACCGATCCATCGAGACGAAAGCCGTTTGCGGCCGCAAAATTCGGAAGTTCGCGCCTTGCTCGCCGATTCCTCGCGGTTTGAAGGCGAGACTGGATGGCGGGCGCAGACCAGCCTGCGCGACGGGCTGGCGCAAACGATCGCATGGTGGCGCGCGCGCCTTAGTGAAGGCCGGGTGAGGCGCGAAATGGGTTACATGACATGACCCGGCTCCGCCGGCATATATCGGCGCTGCTGCTGATTGCCGGCGCCATGTTCCTGAATATCTACATGGCCGGTGGTCGCGAAAGCAGCGCATCGCAACCGTCGCCCGCACAGGCGGCAAGAAACCTGCCGGGCTATCTGCGCGAAACGACGGATCCATGGTCCGGCATGATTCTCGTGCGGATCACCGAACCCGGAATTCTTGGTCTCGCGGGTGTCTGCGGGAAGAAATACTGCACCCACCGTTACTCGAGCGCACAGGCCTGGAATGCTGACCAGAGCCTTCTCCTGATCGTCAATGGTTGCGGTGGCATGTGCTTTCTCGACGGGCACAGCTACGTTCCATTGTTCCACCGCAACCGCTCGACCGAATGCGAATGGCATCCCAGGGATCCCGAGCTGATGATCTGCGTTGCTGGCCGGCAGATTTCGACCTGGGCGCCACGCACCGATCACGAAGACATCGTGTTCACCTCGGCAGCCTATAGCGATCTCAAGTTCGGGCCCTACAAAGGCAATCCGAGCCGCGACGGCAACCGCATTGCGGTGCGTGCAAAGCGCAATGATGGCAAATCGGTGGTCTTTGGCTACGACCTCAAGCTGAGGCAGAAATTCCCGGATATCGATCTTGCCCAGCTTCCAGGAACCACCGGCTCCTGCTCGATCTCCCCGCTCGGCATCAACATTGTGTGCTCACAGGCATTGCCGGACGGCAATGAGCCGAGCTTCGTCTTTTCCATCGATGGCGTCTTGCGCCAGAAGTGGATGGAGCACCACCGGCCCGGTCACGGCGACATGACGGTCGATGCCGACGGCAGCGAAATCTATGTCGGGATCAGCAAATCGGATCCCGACAAATATCAGGTGATCAAACGCCGGTTAGCCGACGGCAAGGTCACCTCGCTGATGAAATATGGCGAGGCCATGCATGCGTCGCTCAGGTCCCTGGACAGGCCGGGCTGGGTGTTTCTGAGCTATGGCGGGACACCAGCCGAGATATCGCAGCATCCGGATTGGGCGCCCTACGCGCAGCAGGTCATTGCGCTGCGTTTGGACGGCAGCGGAGAGGTCCGCCGTATCGTGGACACGCAAAACGCGCACTTCGACTACTGGAGCGAGACGCATGCCTCGCCGTCTCCCGATGGCTCACAGGTGGTCTGGTCGAGCAATTGGGGCGTGCCCGGCGGCCCGGTGTACGATTTCGTTGCTCGTGTTGATTGGCCTTGGGAGCCGGTGTCGAACCAGAAGGAGATTGTCGCAAATGGCCTTCACTAAACGAACCATTCTTGCCGCGGCTGCCGTGATGTCCCTGACATCGATGGCCATCGCAGGCGACGCCGAGCCCTATCAACTGTCACCTGGCGATACCGTCGAGATTGGGATAGCGCCGATCCCGGAGCGAACGCAGCGCGCGGTGGTCCAGATGGACGGCAATATCGCCCTTCCCGCAGTCGGGATGATCATGGTCGCAGGCTTGACGGCGTCTCAATTGCAGACGCGCATGCAAACGCTTTTACCGACCAAGATCTTTCATGTGCGTCTGCCCGATGGACGCGAGCAGATGGTTGTCGTCAAGCCGGACGACGTGACTGCCATCATCGCGGAGTATCGTCCGATCTATGTGATGGGCGACGTGCTTACCCCGGGACAACAGGCCTATCGTCCGCTCATGACCGTGCGGCAGGCGCTTGCCGTCTCCGGCGGCTTCAGCCTTTTGCGGTCACGAGCAGGCCAGACCGGGCCCGATCCGGTTGATCTCAGGCGCGATTACGAAACACTTTGGGGGGATTACACCAAAGACTATTTTCACGCCGCCCGTATCCGCGCCGAACTTCAGGGCCAGGCGGATTTCGACAAGCAGACACCACAAGGGTCACCTCTGTCGCCCAGCGTCGGCGCCGCGATCGCCCAGGCTGAAGCGGACGCGCTGAAGATTGCGCTGAGCGATTTCCAGCAGGAGCAGGCTTTTCTTGAGAAGGGCGAGAAGGATGCGGCCGATCAGATCGAGGTTCTGCAGAAGCGAGAACAGGTCGAGGCCGAGAGCGTGAAGGCGGATCAGGAAGACCTAGCGAAAGTAACCAAGGCGTTTGACGCAGGCAATCTGACCAACAATCGGCTCGCCGATGTCAGGCGCGCCTTGCTTCTGTCGTCGAGCGGTGCGCTGCAAACCACGGTCGAGCTCATGAGAGCGCGGCGCCAGCAGGAGGATTATGTCAGGCAGCACGAACGCAATGACAATCAGAGGAAGATTGTCTTGCTGACGGATCTGAAGGACACCAACGCGCGGCTGGGGGATGTCACCGCCAAACTCCACGCCGCCAGCGAGAAGCTGCAACCGACCGGCGCATCCACTCAGCCATTGCCGATTGCCGGCGAAACGATCCAGGCTCAGGTCACGATCGTCCGCAAGATAGGTGATGAGTGGCGCAAGCTGTCGGCTGACGAAGATACCGTTGTGATGCCGGGGGATACCGTCGAAGCCCGGTTCAACAGTGATCTGCAAAGCGCGGCGATCCAATAGGCCGCCTCGGTAGCAGTCCGATAAAATGGGCTTGGGGAGCTCACTGTTCGATCGGGCAGTCGAACACAATGTAACGGGAGATACAGGTGAGGCTCAATTCCAAGCAAGGGGTGAAGCCGGCGCCGTCGACGAACGCGGCTCAAATGGCTCAGTCGGCAAATTATGCTTTCGATACGCCTTCAGCAGCGCGGATTCCGCGGGCCAGGCCTCAGACCGGTAAGTCCCGAGTTTGGCAGGAGCTGACGTCCAGCCAGCAGGCCCACCCACAAGGCGACCGAGCGTCGAACGACTACAGGGCCAGCCATTGCGCGCCAGGCTACGGCGCGCATTACAACAAAACACACGAGTCCGGCTATTATGGCGCGCTTTGGGAGAAAATCGAAAAGCCGCTGATCCTGGACGTTCTTCGCCCAATGGGGGAGCCGGCCGAAAGTGCCTCGATTTCGCATGCGGAACAGGTCGCATCGCCAACGTGGCGGCCGGGCTCTTCGGCGAGGTGGTGGGCGCCGACATTTCCAGACCCATGCTCGACTGCGCGCAAGTTCCACCCAATGTGAGACTGCGTCACATCGATATGACGAGGGAGCCTCTCGGCGAGACCTTCGACGTCGTAACGGCATTTCGCTTCTTCCTGAACGCAGAGGATCAACTGAAGTCGGATGCGCTGAAGGCGATAAATGAGCATCTGAAGGACGGCGGGCGACTTGTGTGCAATGTTCATATGAACGCGACTTCACCCATCGGCCTGGTTTGCAGGCTGCTCAACCGGTTGTCTGGACGCACAATTCGCCACACGCTGAGCACAACGGCGTTCAAGGAACTCCTGACCGCGTCGGGGTTCCGTGTCGAGGAGATGACACCTTACGGCTATCTGCCCCGGCCGGGAAACCTCTTGCCAGGGGTCTGTGGAGCGTTGATCGAGCCCTTCGAGAAGGTGTCCAGAACTCTTCGCGTTCCTGGACAACTGGCGCAGCATTTCCTGGTTGTTGCGAAGAAGCGCTAAAAACGACATCGCACACTCAAATGGCTCCGTGAAAACGGCTGGGGAGCCATTTGCCTGAGGGGCGAATCACCTCCCGAAAGGAAGGTACGGTGTCGCTGCCGTAGCCTGGAACGCGACCCTCGACAGCCACCAATGCACCCTAAAACGGCAGTTTTCCCCTGATTTAATGCTCCAGTTCGGGCTTTCTCGGGCTGGCGCCACGATTTTGCTACATTTGAAAGAAAGGCCACGTACGTTAGTGGGGCGTAATATTAGAAGGTAAAGAGGGATACGCTCCTGAAAACCCAAAATTTGTCCATGCCCGGCGGAACCGACCGGCCGACCCGACGACTTCTTGTCGGAGGTAGCAAGCCATGAGTTCCGGTGGGATACGCTCGCCCAATCTACGTGGCGCCATGCTTGACGCCGTGCCCGCGCTGGTAGGCGTTGGTATGTTCTCGGCGGTCATAAACATTCTCGCTTTGACCGGCTCCGTCTATATGCTGCAAATCTACGACCGCGTTCTGCCTTCGCAGAGCGTTCCGACGCTTGTCGGATTTACGATCGGAATGCTGGGCCTCTACGCGGTCTACGGGTTGCTGGATTTCGTGCGGCTTCGCCTCCTGGTTCGAATCGGCAATCGTCTCCATAAGAAGCTGCAGCAAAGGGTCTTCGGCCTCTCACTGTCCTTACCGCTCATCGGCGGCCAGGATGCAAACCGGATACATCCGCTTCGTGATCTGGACCAGTTGCGCGCTTTCCTTTCAGGATTGGGGCCGACCGTCATCTTCGATGCGCCGTGGATACCGTTTTATCTGTTGGTCATCTATCTTCTGCATCCTGCGCTCGGCCTACTGGCAACGAGTGGTGCGATTGTTGTCGTGCTGCTTACGGCGATCGCGGAAGTCCTTGGCCGCGGACCGGCGGCGCGTGCGTCCGAGACGCTCGTGTCGCAACGCAACCTTGCCGATGCCGGCCGCCGCAATGCGGAGGTTGTGCGCGCCATGGGCCTTTCGGACCGCCTCGCCCGCCGCTGGGGTGAGATCAATCACGCATATCTCACGCACCAGGAGCGCCTTTCCGACATTGTCGGCGCCACCGGTTCACTGTCGAGGGCGCTGCGGATGGCCTTGCAGTCCTGCGTCCTGGGACTTGGCGCCTACCTCGTGATCGGGGGTGAAGCGTCGCCCGGTGTGATCATAGCATCCTCCATATTGCTCGGCCGCTCGTTGGCCCCGGTTGACGCGGCGATGGCAAACTGGCGAGGGTTTGTGGCGTTCCGTCAGAGCTATTCCCAACTGACAGCGGCGCTGTCCGCCTTCGGTAGCCAAGGCGAGCTCATGGAACTGCCACGCCCGCAGGCGATGCTTGCGGTCGAGGAAGTGACGATAGCCCCGCCAGGCCAGCAAAAACCGACCGTGGCCAATGTCAGCTTCGACCTGTCTGGAGGCGCGGGCATGGCCATTGTCGGCCCGAGCGGTTCCGGGAAAACGACGCTTGTGCGCGCGCTGGTGGGAGTGTGGCAGCCGCTTCGCGGAACGGTAAGGCTGGACGAAGCCTCGCTCGACCAATGGGGCCAGGAACAGCTTGGCGAGCATATCGGTTACCTGCCGCAGGACGTCGAACTGTTTGATGGAACGGTTGCCGATAACATTTCGCGATTTGGCGGCAAGGGTGACGCCAAGGGCGTGCTGGCAGCCGCCAGGGCCGCGGGTGTCGACAAGATGATCATGCGATTGCCGAATGGGTTTCAAACACGCGTCGGCGAGGGAGGGGCAGCCCTGTCGGCCGGACAGCGGCAACTCGTTGGGCTTGCCAGGGCACTTTACGGCGACCCGTTTCTTGTCGTCCTCGACGAGCCGAATTCAAACCTGGACGTCGATGGCGATACCGCCCTGGCCGGCGCGATCCTGGGCGTGCGCCGACGTGGGGGCATCGTCATCGTTGTTGCGCACCGTCCTTCTGCGCTCACCAATATCGACAAGGTGCTCGTCATGGCGAATGGGACGCTTCACTCCTTTGGCTCCCGCGAAGAGGTCCTGGCCAACGTCATCCGGCCCTTCCCTTCGCCCGCTGAACGGCCGGCGGCGGTTGTCCCGATGCAGAAAGGGGTGAGCGGTCATGCGTGAGGTGCTGTTTCGTGTCTGACGTGACGATGGGTTTATTTGCTCCGATCGACGATGGGAGCCGAAGGGTCGAGGCGAATTCGGCCGGGGCACAGGATGGTATCAGGGCCAACCTGATCCTGGGCGCGGCGGTCACCGTCATGTTGATTGCCGGCGGCGGTCTTTGGCTCGGTTTGACGAAGATCGCCGGCGCGGTGATTGCGCCTGCCACCGTGGTGGTCGAAAGCAACATCAAGAAAGTCCAGCACCTGACCGGCGGCACGATCGGCGGCATCTTCGCGCAAGATGGGGACCATGTGCGGGCCGGCGATGTGGTGGCCAGGCTGGACGACACGCTGACGCGGGCCAACCTGCAGATAATCAGTGAGGATCTTGATCGCGCCACCGTCCGGCTTGCGCGGCTGGAGGCCGAGCGGCAAGGTCTGACGGAAATGCAGCTTCCGTCCAGCCTTCAAACACGGATGGGCGATCCGGAACTGGCTGCACTGGTGAACGGGGAGCGCACCCTGTTCGAAAGCCGCGCAACGGCGTTGACGGGGCAGAAGGCACAGTTGCAAAGCCGTTCAAAGCAACTCGAACGCCAGATCGATGGCCTCAAGGCGCAGCAGGCCGCGGAAGACCAGTCCGTGGTCCTGCTGGACGGAGATCTTGGCGATGTCCAGGCGCTTTATACAAAGAAGTTGGTGTCCAAGGAGAGACTGAGCAACATCAGATTGGATGCCACCCGGGCGCATGGAGAATCAGGACGCCTCGCGGCGGCGGTCGCTGAGGCACAGGCCCGGATCAGCGAGACCGAGTTGCAGATTCTTCAGCTCGACGAACAAAGGCGCAGCGAAGTAACGAGCGAACTTCGTGAAACGGAAGCCAAGCAGACCGAACTCAGCGAGCGCAAGGTCGTCGCGCAAGACGAACTGACCAAAACCAACATCCGCGCTCCGCAATCGGGAACGGTGCAGGAATCCTCCATCCACACGATCGGCGGCGTGATCGCCCCTGGCGAAGTGATCATGATGATTGTCCCCGACGCCGACAACCTCGTCGTCGACGCGCTGATTCCTCCATCGCGCATAGACGACGTTCGTCCAGGTCAGCACGTCTCGATCCGGTTTCCGGCTTTCGATGCCGGCACCACGCCGGCTTGCCAGGGATCGGTCAAGCGCATCTCGGCGGATCTGATCAAGGATCAGCAAAAACAGCTTTCGTATTTCTCGGCGCGTATCAATGTCGAGAACAAGGCAGCCTGCCTGACGGATGCCAAGGTGCTCAAACCAGGTATGCCGGCAGAGGTCCACATAAGCACCGACGAACGCAGCGTCTGGTCTTATCTGCTGAAGCCTCTCACGGATCAGATGTCCAGGGCCTTCCGCCAATGACATGGCGAACTGTTGGAAGCCAGCCGCAAAAGCGATTAGCTCTTCTTCCTACGACGCGGTGAGCGCCCTCCGGCGGGCGCGGCGGGCGGTACGCACCGTTCGCTCCGCCGTCACCGGAATCTTGGCCACATCGTTCTTATGCGGCACGGCGTTCGTGGTGCTATGGAGCCTCTCATAGGGCAGCAAATCCCTGATCCGGGCGTTGACCGATGCAATTTCGGCCCGCAGGTCCTCGCATTCCTGCCGTCTGATATCGAGTTGTATCTGATCGGATGCCTGTTGCAGCGACAGCTGTGAAAAATTGGCGGTTATCTTCGAAAGGTTCAGCTTGTCGGTTTCGACTTCCTTGGTGAGGGCAGCCAACCTTTCATCCGCCACCTGCTTTTCCGCCACGGCGTCGCTCCATTGAAGCCTGAGCCTGTCGATCTCGGCCGAGGCTTCGTTATTTGCGCTTGATGTGAGCTCAAGTCGCGAGTTGAGGCTCTGAACTTCGGAACGCAATCCCCGAATCTCGGCCCGGCAGCGTTCGAGCTCGGCATCCTTGTCCGCCTCCATGATCCTGGCGGTTTCCGTCACCTCCGACAGTTTCGCCTGGGTGATCTCGAGCGAGTGATGGAGCCGTGTCGCTTCCTTTTCGCTCTTACCGAGCGCACCCAGTATTTCGGAATTTTTCGCAGCTTCGGTGGCATGGATCGAGGAGAAGGCGTCCAGCCTGTGCCGCGCCTCGTCCTCCCGCTTCAGCGCCTTTTCCAGGTCGATCGACAGGCTGACATTCTTTTCACGCAGCAGTTTGTTCTCGCGCGCGCGTCTGTCGGCCTCAACGGTTGCGGCGGCAAGCGTGTTTGTGAGGTCTCCGAATTCCGCTTCATTCTTTGCGTTGGTGTTCGCGGCCTCCACGAGTTCCAGCCTTGCCGCGGCCAATGCGCCGCGAAGCGCCTCGCCGTCCTGAATCAGGCTTGCCTCGCGCTGCTGCAAAGCCTCCACCATGCTTTCACGCTCATACTGCCTTCGGTTGAGGTCATTGAGCTTGTCCGACAGGCTCCTTTGCTCCGCGGTCAGGTTTAGATTGGCGAGTTCCAGTTCGTTGGCGCGGAGAATGTCGGCGTGAAGGATGTGGAAGAATTCAAAGGTGAGTTGATGTGTGCTCGCGATCTCGGACAGTTTCGCGTTGATCTCCTCGAAATGCAGCTTCGCATCGCGAAACAGCCCATCAAAGGAACTCAAGGCAGCCATACGGCTCTGCGTATGAGAGGTCAGCCGTCGCACGGGTTCCTGTGTGCCGGCATTGTCGGTGCCAGCATCATCCTCGGTCTGCGGGCTGTCGTCCTGTTCGCTGTTGTCGTCTGGCATGGGCGGCTCGCCCGCGGCATCGTCCATTACCAGCGCTGACAGGTCGTCCAAACCAAGGCACTCGTCGACGGCGTCGGCCAAGTCAGCTTCGAGGTCGTCGAATGACTTCTCCACATTGTTGTCGGCACGTTTGATCAGATCCCTGAACTTCATGCCCTACATCCCCCTTCCGCATTCCTGGACCCAGCAAGGCGCGGACTGAGCCTCCATTTGTATCGAGAGATCAGTTCAGCGTCTTCGTGCAATCAAACGATGCCAAGCGCCAGCGATTCAGCGCCTCAACAGCGACAAGTCATCGAGACTTGTGAGGTTTTGTTGGTCGCCGATCACCTCCACCAGCCTTACTGATCTATGCCAGGATCGCTTTTTCGTCGGGTGACCCTGTTGTGTTTATCTTGACGTCTTCTGTTGCGTGGACCTGGCGCCGCTCGCTTGCCGGCATGGGAGGCCGTCCGGAGCGCTCTCGCGGGTAAGCCTCCCTGATAGATCAAGCGGCCCGACAGCCTCTTGTAGGGGGGCATCAGGCGGCCGGGCCTAACCGGCTGTTGGGTGTGTTTTGGTTTGCCGGCTGACCCAACATGCGCCTCGGCGGGTGGAAGCGCATCATTCGAACGAACTGTTCGCCGGGCGGGCTTCACTCAGCCAACGACACAAGCTCCACCACTTCGGAAGCACGACAGTGCAGGTGCCGATTAAGTCCGTAGACTCCTTCAAATGAACGATCAGCTCGCAATCAAGGAGGGATAGTGTGGTTTTTTGCGGCGATAGGGCCGGAATTCTGCAGGCTATGGGGGCAAAGCCATGTGCGGTATCGTGGGAATCGTCGGCCATTCGCAGGTTACGCCGCTCCTCCTTGCCACACTGAAGCGGCTGGAATATCGCGGCTATGATTCGGCCGGCGTCGCCACCATCGAAAAGGGACAACTTGGCCGCCGCCGCGCCGAGGGCAAGCTGATCAACCTCGAACGCCGGCTCAAGGAAGAGCCGCTCGAGGGAACGATCGGCATCGGCCATACGCGCTGGGCCACCCATGGCGTGCCCAACGAGACCAATGCGCATCCGCATTTTTCCGACGGCGTCGCCATCGTCCACAACGGCATCATCGAGAACTTTGCCGAACTGCGCGACGAACTGGTCCGTGACGGCTACTCCTTCTCGTCGCAGACCGACACCGAGGTCGTCGCGCATCTGGTGGCGCGCGAACTCGCCAAGGGGCTGAAGCCGGTGGAGGCGGCGCATCAGGCGCTGAAGCGGCTCGAAGGCGCCTTTGCGCTGGCCATCATGTTCAAGGGCGACGAGGACCTGATCGTCGGCGCCCGCAATGGCCCGCCACTGGCCGTCGGCCATGGTGATGGCGAGATGTTCTTGGGCTCCGACGCCATTGCGCTGGCGCCATTCACCAATTCCATCACCTATCTCGAAGACGGCGACTGGGCGGTGGTGCGCCGCGACAGCGTCGCCATCTTCGACATCGACGGCAAAAAGGTCGAGCGCAAGCGCCAGCAGTCGCTGTCGACCAGTTTTATGGTCGACAAGGGCAACCGCCGGCATTTCATGGAAAAGGAAATCCATGAGCAGCCGGAAGTGATCTCGCATACGCTGGCGCATTACGTCGATTTCGTCTCCGGTGTCTCGAAGCCGCTCGACCTGCCATTCGATTTCGCCAAAATTGGCCGACTGGCGATCTCGGCCTGCGGCACCGCCTATCTCGCCGGCCTGATCGGCAAATACTGGTTCGAGCGCTATGCGCGGCTGCCGGTCGACATCGATGTCGCCTCGGAATTCCGCTACCGCGAGATGCCGCTGTCAGCCAACGATGCCGCCTTCTTCATCTCGCAATCGGGCGAGACCGCCGACACGCTGGCTTCGCTGCGCTACTGCCGTAAGGCCGGCATGAAGATCGGCGCCGTCGTCAATGTGCGGGAATCGACCATGGCGCGCGAATCCGACGTCGTGCTGCCGACGCTGGCCGGCCCCGAGATCGGCGTCGCCTCGACCAAGGCTTTCACCTGCCAGCTCTCGGTGCTGGCGTCGCTTGCCGTGCGCGCCGGCGTGGCGCGCGGCACGATCTCGAAAGATGAGGAGAAGACCCTGGTGCGCGCGCTCTCGGAAGCGCCGCGCTATGCCAACCAGGTGCTCAAGCTCGAAGAGCAGATCGAGCGCATCGCGCGCGAACTGTCGCGCTACAAGGACGTGCTCTATCTCGGCCGTGACACCAATTTCCCGCTGGCCATGGAAGGCGCGCTGAAACTCAAGGAAATCTCCTATATCCACGCCGAAGGCTATGCGGCGGGTGAGCTGAAGCACGGGCCGATCGCGCTGATCGACGAGAACATGCCGGTCATCGTGATTGCGCCGCATGACCGCATTTTCGAGAAGACCGTGTCGAACATGCAGGAAGTGGCGGCGCGCGGCGGCAAGATCATCCTGATCACCGACAGCAAGGGCGCAGCGCACTCAAGCGTCAAGACGATGGAGACGATCATCCTGCCGGACGTGCCGGAAATCATCTCGCCGATCATCTATGCGCTGCCGATCCAGATGCTCGCCTATTTCGCCGCCGTGTTCATGGGCACCGACGTCGACCAGCCGCGCAATCTGGCGAAATCGGTGACAGTGGAGTAGGGGGCGAGATGGACGATGACGATGCCTTTCGCACTGGCTTCTGTTCTTTGGATTTTGGTGGCGTGAGACCACCACATCGCTAGACCGGGGCGGTCTCATGCTCTTCCAAGACTCGCGCGATGACCTTGTCAAAATCGTGAGGTTCAGCACCGTTGACTTGTATCAAGGGCCATCCATCTTGGCGCAAGCACTCGCCGATCTCCCTCGAAATATCGGCCTGTCTCAAGCCCCTGTCCACGCCGAGTTCGAACAGGAGGACCTCGAGGAGCGGTTGCTGCGCATGCCGATCCATAAGACGGCGGCGCAACGTTTGCTGCGGCGCATCGAGCTGGATGAGGAGGTCCGGTCGCGGCAGGAACGCCAGGCAGTCACGAACCACGTCGATGCTTGGAGTTCGTGCCAGCAAAACCAGCGCGCACAAAGCCTGGATCAGGCCTTCTTCGAAAATGAAGTAACCTTCCGATTCCTGCGCTTGACGCCAGGACTCGCACAGCAGGGCGATGTCGACCTTCATACGCCATGACCATGTGCGGCTTCTCAAGGGAATTGAAGCCAGAAGCCGCGCGGCGACACCGTCCTTCGGCAAGGTCGACAGCAAGACAGGGCCCGATGTGGCGATCTTTCTGCCAATGCGCCCAATGCCATGGCGTACCTCCGGGCCATCATCCTGTTCCGACCCGTATTCAATCAGGCGATAGCCGTTGACCGTCTTAACGTTGATGCCATGTTTCGCCATCCCCTGGCAGAGGCCGCGAAGAAGTGTGGTCTTGCCTGCACCAGGCGGCCCAAACAACTCGATGATCATGGCGGTATGCCCAAGCGTCTCCAAGCAAGCAGTCATTCACCTGCAGATCAAAGCTTAGCCAGATTACAGACCACACCAACGTTCATTTGAATGACTTTTCAACCTGCCGCCGGAGGGGCGCGGGATTGGCCTGGACTAGCGTTTCACGGTCGGGCACCTCTGGGCGAACCGGCTGTTGCTGGAGAGAAATTGGAGAACTTCAGGGAGGCCGGGGAGGGAAAGCGCTGCCTGATCAAGATCGAGGCATCATCCGTATGATTGATGAAAAGATTTTAATCGCGAGCGATGGTCAACATTCACCTTGGTGGGGCCCTGAATGTCTTCAGCGTATCTGCACTCTGAAGCGGTGAATCAAGATCTGCAGGTGGATTGTCGACCAGCGACGATCCGCAAATGGTCGGATATCCCCGAATATGCTCTCGACGAGGGCGGGCCTGTCTTGCGCCATTATCAACAGATAGGCGCCGATTTTGCGGACATTTCCCTCATCGATCACCTTGGAAATGTCGCAAGGCAATATCCCGACAAGCTCGCGGTCAGCGACGGCGCCAATCGCCTGACCTATTCTGAGCTTTTCCGGACTGTCGAGACGCTGTCTCACCGTATCGCTGCTGTCGTCCCCGAAGGACAGGCGGTCGGAATCCTTCAGGCCAACTCGGCCTGGTATCCTGTGGCGATGCTGGGGAGCATAATGGCCGGGCGGCCTTGCGTTCCGCTCAACATGAGAGATCCGGGCTCCCGGATCATCGAGATTGTGAATGCCGCGCGGCTCGGCGCTATCATAGGCGCTGGCGAGGTTCGCTCCGTCGATCTGGCACAGGACATCATATGGATCGATATAGCCGCCAGCGTCGCGCCGAACAGTCGACCCGCATTGCCACCACCCAATTCCGCTTCCGTCGATGCACCCGCAATGGTGCTTTACACCTCAGGCAGCACCGGACGTCCCAAGGGGATCGTCAACAGCCAACGCGCCCTGCTGTGGCGGGTCCGGCAATATGTCGACGCGTGCCATATCAACGCGGACGACGTTTTCCTGCCGCTGACCGGACCTGCCACGATTGCCGGTTGCCGGGAGATTTTCGCCGCGCTGCTGACGGGCGCCACATTGCATCTTCTCGAGGTGGAGGCGGTAGGCCTGCGCGCTGTGCGCGCGCGGTTGCAAGCCGAAGGCGTGACGGTTGCCTATCTTGTGCCGGCGCTGCTTCGGGCGCTCTTGAGCGAGGGCCCCGCTGACGCCTTCCAGTCACTTAGAGTGGCCCGGCTCGGTGGTGAGAAAGTGTCGTGGACGGACATCGCATTGCTGCGCAAAGCCGTTTCCGACCAGTGCCTGATCCAGATTGGTTACTCGTCAACCGAGACCACCGGTTCGCAATGGTTCTTGCCACCGGACTGGCCCGAACAAGACGCCACGGTCCCCGTTGGCAGACTGCTTCCGGGGATGGCATTCGCCATTGTCGACGAAACGGGGCGCAACGTTGGGACAGGCGAGAGCGGAGAGCTTCTGATCCGAAGCCCCTATGTTCTGCTTGGTCATTGGGAGAACGGTGTCGTCGTTCCCGCGCGGCCGGACCCGGACGATCCCGGTGTTCGAGCTTTTGCGACGGGCGACCTCGTTCGGCTGGATGATGATGGCCTGTTGCGGATCGTCGGCCGCAAAGGGCGCCAGATCAAGATCAATGGTCGGCGCGTCGAACCCGCCGAGCTCGAACGGGTCCTGCGTTGCGCACCTTCGGTGGCGGATGCCGTGGCAATCGTGACGCCAGCGGAGGAACTCATCGCATTCGCGGTTCCCCAGCGCTTCGCCGGGGCTGCTTTCGCGGAGGAGCTTCGCCAGCTCGTCAGAACGACGTTGCCGGCGCCACTGCGTCCCTTGCGGTTGCACACCATCGCCGCAATCCCGCGCCTGCTGGGGGAAGGTCGACCTGGCAACACTCACCGAAATGGATCGCTCGGAGAGAAAGACGGCGCCAGCCGACCAGCCGCCCAGTGCCCGACCGCTCCCCGCGGGAGGCGAACTGAATACAAGGCAAATAGTGCAGCACGCGTGGATGCAGGTTCTCAACACCGGCGTGGCCGCGGGAAACTGGGATGACGCGGGAGGAGATTCGCTGCAGCTGCTGCATTGCGTCATGGCGATCGAGAGCGCTATCGGGCAAGAGCTGGGCCTCGAGGCCTTCACCGTCGGAATGAGCTTCAACGAGATGGTTGAGGCGGTCTTATCGGCACAGGCAGGCGAACGGCGCGAGAAGAAGCGTCATCCCCCGGTTCTTTTCCTGTTTCCAGGGTCGGTCGGCTATGGTCCGAGCCTGGCCGCCTTCGCAGCCGCCATGGGCAAGGTCGCCCGGGTGAGCCCCATCCGGTATCCTGGCCTCGCAGCGATATTGGATGGACATGACAGTCTCGCCGCCATGGCTGCGGCCGCACTCGAGCAGATAAACCGCGCCCAACCTGCCGGCCCTGTGCGACTTCTTGGCCATTCGCTTGGCGGCGCGGTTGCGTTCGAGGTTGCGGCACGGCTTCTGGCCGCCGGTCGACCGGTAAGGTTTTTGGGTATCCTCGATACGAGCCTGCTGGACGAGCCGAGCAATCATTGGGAGACACTTACCCGCACATTCCATCGCATTCGCACGAATCGCATATCGGCCCGCCGAATGGCTTGCCGAGCCCTTGCGAAAATCACCGTTGCCATCGGCCGCGAGGCGTATCTCACCAGGATTCTCGACCGCTTTGCCAAGGGAGAGTTCAACCCGACAAGCTTCAGAACCAAACTGGAACTGCAGGAGGTCTTGCGGGCGCGGTCTTTCTTCCGGTGGCTGGACGGACCGAAACCGGCTCTGCCGATCGCCGGCACCTTGTTTCGCTGTCGTCGGGAGGGAATGCCTCGAACTTTGGGCTGGGATAGCGTTTTGGCCCATCTGGACGTGGTTCCGATCAAGGGCAACCACATCGACCTCGTCATAGAGCCTAATCTTGCCACCAACCGTCCGCTCATCGAGACGGCCGTCGTGCAGACCTACTCCCCGGCCGAGTCTCGCAAAAGGGAGGATCTGTCATCGACGTGATCTCACAGTTCAGCAAGGACGTGCTGGTGCTCGATGCTCGTGCGGAGGTCGATCGCATCGTTGACACCTTGCGCAAGCAGGTTCTTGGCACGCTCCATCGTCGCGGCGTGGTCGTCGGGCTTTCCGGCGGCATCGACAGCTCCGTCGTCGCGACCTTGTGCGCGCGCGCGTTCGGCAGGGACAAGGTCCTGGGACTGTTCATGCCGGAGCGGGATTCCTCCGGCGACTCGCTCAGACTTGGCCGCCGTGTTGCGGCACAGCTTGGCATTGAGAACGTCCTGGAAAACATAGGCCCGGCACTGGAGGCCACTGGCGCCTATAGAAGGCAGCTCGAAGCGATCCGGACCGTCGTTCCCGACTATGGGGAAGGCTGGAAATGCAAGCTGGTGATCGAGCCGGTTCTCGAGAGCAACGGCCTCAACATCACCCGGCTCACCGTCCAGGATCCGGAGGGCAAGGTCGACACGGTGCGTCTTTCGCCAGCAGCCTATCTGCAGATCGTCGCTGCAACCAACTATAAGCAGCGCCTGCGCAAGATGACGGAATACTACCACGCCGACCGCCTCAAATACGCGGTGGCGGGGACACCGAACCTTCTTGAGTACGACCAGGGGTTTTTCGTCAAGCAGGGCGACGGAACCGCCGACGTGATGCCGATCGTTCACCTCTACAAAACCCAGGTTTATCAACTCGCGGAATATCTCGGCGTGGACGAGGAAATCCGCCAGCGGGCACCGACCACCGACACATTCTCCATGGCGCAAAGCCAGGAGGAGTTCTACTTCGCGCTGCCCTATCACCTGATGGATCTATGCCTTTACGGCCTGAACCACGGGATCGCGAGCGATGAGGTCGCGGCGGTTGCCGGCCTCACCGAGCTCCAGCTTCAGAAAGTCTTCAAGGACATCGACGCGAAACGGCGGGCCGCCCACTATCTTCACGCGCGGCCTTTGCTGTCCGTGGAATTTGGCGAGGATTGACCGGGGATGTGCGGCATCGCTGGAATTGTGGCACTGAACGCCGCGGCGGCTTCTCCTTCGCGTGAGGCGCTGATGCGGATGGTGGGCGTGCTCTCACACAGAGGTCCGGACGAGCGCGGCCTGTACCGGGACAAACGCGCGGGGCTGGCGCATGCGCGCTTGTCCGTCGTCGATCTTTCCAGCGGCCAGCAGCCACTTGCGGACACAGGCGATACGACCTGGATCGTGTTCAACGGCGAGATATTCAACTATGTCGAACTGCGGGAACAGCTGATTGCGCTCGGCCACCGCTTCCGAACCCGCAGCGACACGGAGGTCGCGCTCCATGCCTATCGTGCATGGGGCGAAGCGGCCTTCGAGCGTATGAATGGCCAGTGGGCAATCGCCATCTGGGACTCGATGGCGGGACGTCTCGTCTTGTCGCGCGACCGCTTCGGCATTTGCCCCCTGCATGTCTGTGAGCATGCGGGCCGGCTTTATTTCGCCAGTGAAGTGAAGGCCATTTTCGCGGCCGATCCGACCATACCGCGCGCCTTTGATCCCGCCGGCCTCGATCAGACCTTCACGCTCTGGACAGTCGTTCCGCCACAAGGGGTATTTCAGGGAATCCATGAGCTCGTGCCAGGGCATGTCCGCACCTACCAGGATGGCACCGTTCGCGAGCAGGTCTTCTGGCAGCCTTCCTACCCCGAAAATTTCGGATCGCCGCAGGGCGAGTTCACCGGGTCGTGCGATGACGCGGTGGATCGCGTGCGTGGCGCCCTTGAGGCCGCGACGGCGCTCAGAATGGTGCGCGCCGACGTGCCTGTCGGGTGTTACCTCTCGGGAGGGCTGGACAGTTCGCTTGTGGCGACACTGGGAAGGCGCTTCGCCGGCCGACGCTTCCAGACCTTCTCCTTGCGTTTTGCCGACGCCGAATATGACGAGACCCGATTCCAGCGCCTGGTCGCCGAAGCAACCGGCAGTGAGCATCATGAAGTGGTGGTTTCGCGCGGCGATATCGCCGCCATCTTTCCGGAGGTGATCTACCACACCGAGCGCCCGATACTGAGGACCGCCCCGGCGCCGCTGTTCCTGCTCTCCAGGCTGGTGCGCGACCGCGGCATCAAGGTCGTGCTGACCGGCGAAGGGGCCGACGAAATGTTCGCCGGCTACGACCTGTTCCGCGAAGGCAAGGTCCGGCGGTTCTGGGGACGCCAGCCGGCATCGACACGACGCTCGCGGCTCCTGGAGCGCCTTTACCCCTATCTCACCCGCTCGCCGGTGCAACAGCAAGCGATGGCGCGCCAGTTCTTCGGGCGCGGTATCGAGGCCCATGACGCGCCCGGCTTCGCCCATGACACGCGCTGGCGCAGCACCAGCGCCATCAAGCGGCTTTTCTCCGCGGAGCTGCGCGCCGAATCCCAGCGCCACGACGCCGTGTCGGAGTTGCTCGCCCGCCTGCCGGCGGCGTTTTCGCGTTGGAGCCCTCTTGCGCAGGACCAGTATCTCGAGGTCCAGACATTGATGTCGGGTTATCTGCTTTCCTCGCAAGGCGACAGAATGCTGATGGCCCACTCCGTCGAGGGGCGCTTCCCGTTCCTGGACGATGAGCTTGTGAGGCTCGCGAATTCACTTCCGCCTTCCTACAAGCTGCGTGTCCTCGATGAGAAGCACGTGCTGAAACGCGTGGCGGAGCCGATCGTGCCCGCCGAGATCGTGACGCGCAAGAAGCAGCCATTCCGGGCGCCCAACGCGCTCTGCTTCACCGACGAAGCCGCACCGGAATACATTCGCGAAGCGCTTTCGGAGACAGCGATACGCAAGGCGAATGTTTTCGATCCGGCTGCGGTCACGCGCCTGCTCGGCAAGTGCCAGGCCAGGACAGGTGACGGTGATCTTTCCAACGCCGACAACATGGCGCTGGTCGGCGTGCTGTCGACCCAACTCCTTCATCAGCAGTTTGTCGCGAGCTGTCCCAGTGCGACCCACGTGCGTGGGCTCAGCGTCGACGTCGACCGCGAACATCGGGAAGAGTGCTTGCATGTTGCATGATGCCGTCCCCCTGCTGCACGACTATCTCGCCCACTCCGCCGGCCGGCTCGGCGACAAGGTGGCGCTGGTATGCGGCAAGCAACGTGTCACCTATGGCGAGCTTGAAGCCCGCGCTAATGCGATCGCCCGGGATTTGACCGCGTCAGGGGTCGTGCGCGGCGATCGCGTGATGATCTTCGCCGACAACACCGTCGAGACAGTGGTGAGCTTCTGGGCGGTGCTCAAGGCGAATGCGGTGGTGTGCATCGTCAACCCGCTGACCAAGAGCGACAAGCTCAATTACCTGCTCAACGACTGCCTCCCGGCAGCGCTGATCACGGACGCGCATCTGCACTCGATCTTCCGCGAGCCGGCGCGCGGCTGCCCGTCACTTCTGCGGACGATCGTTTCCGGATCGATCGATGACGTCGAGCTCTCCCGACTGCCGCATGCCGTGCGCTGGGACATTGCGGTCGCCAGCAGCGGCGATGCACCGCCGGCGCGGCGCTGCATCGATGTCGATCTTGCCGCCATCATCTACACGTCCGGTTCGACAGGCGAACCCAAGGGCGTGATGCTGACGCACAGAAACATGATGACCGCGTGTACGTCGATCGCGTCCTACCTCGAGCTTGCCGAGGACGAGGTGATCCTCAATGTCCTGCCTCTCGCTTTCGACTACGGCCTGTACCAGATGATCATGGCGTTTCGCACCGGCGCGCGGCTGGTGCTCGAACGCTCGTTCGCTTTCCCGGCGCAGGTCCTTGGGCTGATCAGGCAAGAGGGGGTTACGGGTTTTCCCGGCGTGCCGACCATCTTTGCGGCACTTTCTGAACTCAAGTCCCTCAGGGATCAGGATTTCTCGAGCATTCGCTACGTCACAAACACCGCGGCGGCCCTGCCGCTCAAGCATATTCTCATGCTTCAGGAGCTGTTTTCGAGTGCACGCATCTATTCGATGTACGGCCTTACCGAATGCAAGCGTTGCACCTATTTGCCGCCGGAGGATCTCAAACGAAAGCCGCTGAGCGTCGGGATCGCGATCCCAAATACGGAAATGTGGATCGTTGACCAACATGACAGGCGGGTCGGCCCCGGCGTCGTTGGCCAACTCGTCATTCGCGGCGCAACGGTGATGAAGGGATATTGGGGCAAGCCCGAGGCGACGGCCAGGAAACTCAAACCCGGCCCGCTGCCCGGCGAGCAGGTCCTGTACACCGGCGACTACTGCCGGATGGACACGGAGGGCTACCTCTACTTCGTCGGCCGTGGTGACGAGATCATAAAATCGCGCGGCGAGAAGGTGGCGCCGAAGGAAGTGGAGAACGTCCTTATGGACATTCCCGGGGTCCGGGAAGCGGCGGTCATCGGTGTTCCCGACGAACTCCTTGGACAGGCGGTGAAGGCATTTGTCGTGATGGAAAATGGCAGAACCATCGGCGAAAAACAGCTGCAGCTGGAGTGCCAGAAACGACTGGAAAACTTCATGGTTCCGAAGTCCATCGTCATCGTGGCCAGTCTGCCGATGACGGACACGGGCAAACTCAAGAAAACGGCTCTGTCATGAGGCCGGGTCGCTAAATTGGTGGTGTCGCTACGGAGGGTGAATTCATGTTGACTGTCAAGGACCGAACCTACAGCGAGCAGATCCGCAATTTCCTGGTTTCGAATTTCTACGTGAGCGACGTGAAGGCATTGGTGAACGACACGTCCTTGCTCGATCAAGGCATCGTCGACTCGACGGGGGTGCTCGAGATTATCGGCTTTATCGAGGAGACCTTTGGCATCACCGTCGAAGACAGCGAACTCTTGCCTGAAAACCTCGATTCCATTCAGGGGATCGAGCAATACATTATCCGCAAGATGAATTGATTGCCGGTGTAAAGCCCAGATCGGTTCCTGGAATTGCGCTGGTTTTCCGCACGCTCATGCCTGCGCCTTGGCTTGTCCCAGAGCCACCCGGCCTTCGCCCGCTTCATTTGAGACGGCACGGATGTTCTCATATGCCTTGCTGCGCTCCAGCAGGCTCATCACCTGCCGGTCCTGGCCAAGGCCGACCTCAAAGAGCAGGATGCCGCCAGGCCGCAAATATCGCGGCGCGTCCTTCACCACCCGCATATGGATGCTGAGGCCGTATGGGCCGGCCGCGAACGCTTCCCGCGGCTCGAGCTCGACCAGATGCGCGCGGTCGCCCTCGAGCCGCTTTTCCGAAATATAGGGCGGATTGCAGACGATAACGTCGATCGTCCCGTCAAGCCCGAGGCCCGAGAGCGCGCCGAACAAGTCGCCCTGAAGCACCGAAACGCGATCCGCCATGCCATGATGGGCGGCGTTGCGGCGCGCCACGTCGACGCATCCGTCGGTGAGGTCGCTCGCCCAGACACTCGCGGTGGGGACGTGATGGGCGATGGCGCACGCCAGATTGCCAGTGCCGCAGCACATGTCGACGACGCGCGGCGCGGGCAGGTTCATTTGATGCAAGACACCAAGAGCCGTCGTGCCCAGCAACTCCGTCTCCGGCCGGGGCACGAGCGCACCGGGCGCGACGAGCAGCTCAAGTCCCATGAAAATGGCGCGGCCCGTGCCATAGGCGTCGGCGACACTGAACTCTTTGCTCATGGCGAACCCCTGATCTTCCCAGTATAGGTGTTCGGCGTTCGTGCGCCAATCAAACCTGCTCCGAAGTCATGAATTTCTCGAGCCTGTCCAATGCGCCGTCGGCGACGAAAGGCCCGGTCCAGTCCGGGCTGAGCAAACGTGACGCCATCGATCCCGCCCGCCGCTTCTTTTTGGCTGCCGGCTGTTTTTGTCTGGCCTGCAGTTTTGTGACGCCTGTGTTAGCAAATGCGCCCATGCTGAAAAGCCAGGCACCCGGGTTTTATCGCGTGGCGGTCGGCGATTTTGAGATAACGGCGCTATCCGATGGCAGCAATATGCTGCCTGCCACGAAGCTGCTGCAGGGCGACCCGGCTCGGATCGAAGAAGCCCTGAAGCGCAACTATCTCGGCGACCTCATCGAGACCTCCCACAATTGCTTTCTCGTCAATACCGGAGGCAAGCTGGTCTTGATCGACGCCGGCGCGGGCTCGCTGCTGGGGCCGAGCACGGGCCATCTGTTGAGCAATCTGCGCGCGTCGGGGTACCAGCCGGAGCAGATCGATGAACTTTACCTCACGCATCTGCACGCCGATCACGTTGGCGGTCTTATGGCCGAGGGACAGAGGGCTTTTCCCAATGCGATCGTGCGTGTCGACAAGCGGGACACCGACTACTGGCTAAGCGAGGCAAACATGCGCGCTGCTCCGGCTGAAGCGAAGCGGTTCTTTGAGGCCGCGATAGCATCGATCACGCCATACATGCGCGCTGGCAAGCTCGCCATTTTTGACGGCAATACCGACCTCGTGCCTGGCGTGCGCGCGCAAACAGCCTATGGCCACACGCCCGGACACACCATGTACGTGGTCGAAAGCAGGGGCGAGAAGATCGTCCTGTGGGGCGATGTCGTGCATGTCGCCGCCTTGCAATTCAAAGACCCTTCGGTGACGATCCAATACGATACGGACGCATCGGAGGCCGAATACGTGCACGAGCTTGCATTCGCTGATGCGGCTGAAAATGGCTACATAGTGGGCGGTGCGCACATATCATTTCCCGGGCTGGGCCGCGTGCGCCGCGACGCCGAGAACGCCTACACCTATGTGCCCCTGGACTACAGCCAGGGATAGGCCTCCATAAGCCAGACTATGTCTGCGTTGCTGGGACTGCCTCTTCAATCGGCGGGCCGTCGAACGGCAATCCGCAGACATCCCCCACCAGCGAACGAAACCATTGGTGGGCAGGGTGCGTCTGCAATCGTTCGTGCCAGATCAGCTTGTAGAGCAATTTCTCTGTCTCGAACGGCAGGTCGCGCACCACCAACTCATGCTCATCGGCGATGGCGCGCCAGGGTCCGTTGAAGAAGCCAAGCGGAACGCAGGTAAGAAGGTCGCTCCGCGCGACAATCCTCAGCGCATCGGCGAAATGATTGACCACGGCGACGATCGTCCTTGTCCGTCCGGTCAGGCTGAGCCAGCCATCCACAAGCCCCAGTTCCAGCCCGGATGGGGTTGCCAGCACGTGTGCGGCGGCGGTGAACTGATCGAGGCTCAGGGATTGCGCCAGTTCGTGCCCGCTGCGCATGACGCAGACATAGCGATCCGTCCGCAGACTTCGTACATGTACTTCTCTCGGCAGCGAGGCAAACATGCCTACCGCGCAGTCGAGTGTGCCGCGGCCGATCCCGTCCAGCGAGCCCTCATGCGTGTGAACGGCAAAGGAAACACGGGCACGTGGGGATGCGGCCTGTAACTTAAGCGTGATCGCGCTGACACCTTCCATCGCGAGACTGTCCGTGACCGCAACGCGAAAACTGGTCGTATCCGATCCCGGGTCGAAGTCGTCGGGAGCGAACGAAGCGCGGATTGCCGCCAGCGAGCGATGAAGTTCGGGCCACATCGCCACCATGCGAGACGTCGGTTGAACGCCGGTCGCCGTCTTGAGGAAAAGCTGGTCTTTCGTCAGCTTGCGGGCGCGGCGCAACGCATTGCTGACGGCTGGCTGACTCATCGCCAGGCTTGCGGCCGCACGCGTTACATTCCTTTCCAGCATGATGGCCTCAAGGACTGCGATCAGGTTCAGATCGAGGCGCACGTTATTCACCCAGGAAATGACGCTTGTGTCTAATTCTAAATTGGACGCGCGCAACGCGGCAAGCAATCCTGTTTCGAACGAGCAGCCGAACACATGCGAGTGAATACGCCCGCCTCGCAACCGGTGATAAAAGCTCCGTACAAACCAGAGGATACGCCATGAATGACGTCGCTTTTGCGGACGTGTTGCCGAAACTGACCGGCAAGATCAGCCCTGACCGCATCCGGTTGATGCGAACCCCGCGTCCGCCGAACGAGCTGATCGACGGGTTCAAACGGATCGGCGACGCCACCAGCGTTATTTCGGATATTATGGATGAGCTGGGCATCACCGGTGCGATTGGCGCATCAACCCTGAAGCCGACCCTGCCTTCAACGTCGCTTGTCGGTCCGGCGCTCACGGTACGCAACATCCTGCAGCGCGAGCATGTCTACGAAACAGCGCGAAACCACGTCAATCGGATGGCGGAGTTCGAAGCTCACAATTTGGCATTGCCAGGTGATGTGGTGGTCATCGACGGCGTCGCCGGCGTTTCGAACATGGGCGGAATTTCGGCGCAGGCAGGAAAAAGACAGGGCGAGGCCGGTGCGATCGTCTCCGGAGGCATTCGCGATCTCGGACATTCGCGGCGGGTCGGATATCCGCTCTGGGCCACGGAAATCACGCCTGTCACCGGCAAGTGGCGGATCGAGACCGTGGAGATCAACGGCGATATCCAGATCGCCGGCGTCCGGGTTGCCCCCGGCGACATTGTTGTCGCCGACGAAACCGGCGTCTGCTTCATCCCGATTGCCCGGGCGGCCGAGATTCTCGCAAAGGCGCTGAAGAAGGCGGCTTTCGAAGAGGCGAAATGCGAAGCCATCGATGCCGGCACCTCCGTTGCGGATCTGCCGGGCAATGCATAGAGCGATTGATCCTCCCGTGAAGAAGCTCCGTGTCGCCATCATCAACGACTACCAGGATGTCGTGCGCACGCTCGACTGCTTTGCCAAACTGGAAGGCCACGACGTTACGATCTGGACCGATATCGTCGAGGACATCGACGTCCTGGCCAATCGTCTGCTCGATGCGGATGTGCTTGTGCTGATGCGCGAGCGCACCCGGATCGATGAAAACCTGCTCAGCCGCTTGCCCAATTTGAAGCTCATCAGCCAGAACGGTCACATCCCCCATATCGATCTGGCGGCCTGCGACAGGCATGGCGTCGTCGTTTCGTCCGCTCTCACATCGCGTCCGTCCTATTCGACGGTGGAATTCACCTGGGGCCTGATCCTTGCGGCGATGCGCAACATTCCGTTCGAAAGCGCTTCGCTGCGGCAAGGCCATTGGCAGACGACGATCGGGTTGGGCTTGAGGGGCCGTGTCCTGGGCATTTATGGTTTCGGCCGGCTGGGCTCGATGGTCGCACGCATCGGCATGGCCTTCGGCATGGATGTGCTGGTGTGGGGCCGCGAGGGCTCGCTGGCTCGTGCCAGAGCCGAGGGATTCGAGATCGCGTCGGACAAGGACGCGCTGTTCCGCCTGTCGGATGTCCTCAGCCTGCACCTGCGGCTGAATGCCGAGACCACCGGGCTGGTTACATCTGGAGATCTCGCCCTGATGAAACCAACCGCCCTGCTTGTGAACACCAGCCGCGCCGAATTGATCGAGCCGGGGGCCTTGGTGGCGGCACTGATCAATGGTCGCCCCGGAAAGGCTGCCATCGACGTGTTCGAACGCGAGCCGCTGACCAATCCGGACGACGCCTTGCTCAGGCTGCCCAACGCACTGTGCACGCCGCATCTCGGCTACGTCGAACGCGACAATTACGAATTCGCCTACGGCAATGCATTCGACCAGATCGTCGCCTTCGCGGCGGGAACCCCGATCAACGTCCACAACGCCCATCGCCAAAAACAGGATCACTGAGATGAATCTCGAACTCGACGGCAAAGTCGTCCTGATAACTGGCGGCAGCAAGGGAATAGGACTGGCTTGCGCGCGGGCCTTTGGCAGGGAAGGGGCTCGCGTGGTGATTGTCTCGCGCAGCCAGCAGAACCTGGATGCCGCGAAGGCAGCATTGGCTGCCGAGGGCCTGTCGGTAGCCAGTTTCGCCGCCGACCTGTCGGATGGGCTTGCCGCAAAGGAAATGGTCGCCGCGCTCGAGGATCAGGTGGGTCCGATCGCGTCCCTGGTCAATTCAGCCGGCGGCGCCAGGAGAGTGCCTCCGGGTGAGCTGACGCCGGACAAATGGCGTATTGCGATGGACGCGAAATTCTTCACCAACATGAACGTCATGGACCACGTCCTGCCCCTGATGGTGGCACGTCGCACCGGCACGGTCGTCAACATCGTCGGCACCGGCGGCAAGATCGCATCACCCATGCATCTGCCGGGAGGCGCCGCCAACGCGGCGCTGATGTTCGCCTCGGCGGGTCTGGCGGCGGCCTGGGGTTCCGCCGGCGTCAGGGTCAACGTCATCAACCCCGCCGCCACCATGACCGAACGCCTGCAGCTGTCGCTTGAAGTCGAATCCAGGATGACCGGCAAGTCGACGGAAGAGCTGCTGCGGCTGAACGAACAACGCATTCCCCTGCAGCGCTACGCCAAGCCGGAAGAAGTGGCCGACGCCGCGCTTTTCCTCGCCAGCGCAAGATCCTCCTACGTGACAGGCGCTTCGCTGACCATGGACGGAGGTCTCACACCACTGGTCGTCTAGCCGGCCCAACAACCAGAAGAAGCGATGGGAGGAAGAAATGTTCACCTGGTACAAGCAGTTGACGGAGCGGGAGCGGAACACCTTCTGGGGCTGCTTCGCCGGCTGGGCAGTCGACGCAATGGACGCCCAGCTCTTCAGCTTCGTGCTGCCAGTCCTCATTGCGGCATGGGGGATGACGACGGCCCAGGCCGGCTACCTGGCGACGGCGACGCTGCTCTCCGCGGCAATCGGAGGATGGATCTGCGGATATCTCGCCGACCGTTTCGGCCGCGCCCGCATCATGCAGTTCACGATCCTGTGGTTCTGCGCCTTCACCTTCCTTGCCGGTTTTGCGCAGGACTTCCAGCAACTGATGGTCCTGCGCATCCTGCAAGGGTTGGGCTTTGGCGGCGAATGGGCGGCCGGCGCGGTTCTCATGGGCGAGATCATTCGCGCCGAACATCGCGGCAAGGCCGTCGGTACCGTCCAGAGCGGATTCGGTGTCGGATGGAGCGCGGCCGCCATTCTGGCAGGCGTGGTCCTGGCGCATGTGCCCCAGGAGTTTGGCTGGCGGGTGCTGTTGATGATCGGCGTTCTTCCCGGCCTGCTGGTGCTCTATCTGCGCCGCAGGATCGAGGAGCCGGAGATTTTCGTCAAAACGCGCGAGCTTGTCGAGAGGTCCGGAACTCGCCCGGGATTGGGGGCGATATTCCAGCCGGAAACGCTGCGCATTACCGTGTTGTCCTCGTTGCTGGCATTCGGTGTGATTGGCGTTGGCGGCGCCATCGTCAACTGGCTGCCGACATTTCTGAAGACCGTGCGCGAACTGTCGCCGAGCACTTCGGGCTACTACGTGTTCGTGGTGACTGGCGGCTCGTTTTTCGGATTTCTGGCAAGCGCATACCTGGCCGACTATCTCGGGCGGCGGCGGACATTCCAGCTCTTTCTGGTGTGTTCCTGGCTGGTTACCGTCGCCTACATGTTCTTGCCGCTTTCGGGCTGGCTGCTGGTTGTCCTGGGGGCGCCGTTCGGCTTCTTCACCATCGGCAACTATGCCGCGCTGGGCCCGTTCTTCACGGAACTCTTCCCGTCCGCCATTCGCGCCAGCGGCCAGAGTTTCGCTTACAACTCCGGCAAGGCGGCGGGCGCGGCCGCCGTATCCAGCATCGGAATCCTCGCGCAATATGTCAGCCTGGCCGAGGCCATCGGTCTGGTTGCGTTGTTGGGCTATGGCATCGCTTTTGCCGCGACTCTTATGCTGCCCGAGACGCGCGGAATTCAACTGACGTCTGGCCCTCTGGCGCCGCGTACTGATCCGAGCGTTTCCTCTCCGCCGGCGGAAGCCACGGCCTTGCGGGCGAGACGGTAGCCAGCCCAGGTTCGCCCGGCCGAGAGTCCTGCCGTGCCGGATCCAACAATCTCGGAAACATCCCACAGATCAGATCTCGCGGAGGATCAGCAGACCATGCGCACGAGCATTTCGGTTAAAGGACTGAGCCACCGGCATCCGGTTCCCAACGCCTGCCGGATCGGCAACATGGTGTTCTCCGGAGCCATCCATGGCGTGAATGCGATCACGCACGAGTTGCCGGCCGAGATCGCCGATCAGTCGGCAAACGTCTTTGCCAACATGCTCGCCATTGTCGAGGCAGCGGGCGGCAGCGCGCAGGATGTCATCAAGGTGGAGATCTATCTCCGCGACAGCCACGACAGGGATGCCGTCAACACGGAATGGGTTCGCATGTTTCCCGATCCGGGGTCGCGCCCGGCCCGGCACGTTCGGCCATTGCCGCCGGATAGCCCCTCCCTGGTGCAGTGTGAATTCATTGCGATTATCGAGGACAGTCCTTGATCCCGGAACAAGGCACCGGAGCTAGATGTCCCGCCGGCGGGCGGAGCCTCGCACTGGACCGTCGCCGCCTTTCGGCCGCGTCGAGGTAAGGCCGGCTTCGATGGACCTGAGGAGGCCGAGCGCGGCGTCGAGCCCGCTGGTGTCGCCGCCGGCGGCGGCAGACACGGCATCGCCCCATTCCTTGCGCACCAGGGCGTAGTTTTCGGCCCCGCGCAGCGTGCGATGGACGCTGACGCCGCGGCGATCCGCGGGATCGACGTGCCGCTCGATCAGCCCCTTGCCTTCCAGGTCGCGCAGCACCGTGGAGACGTTGGTGCGCTGCAGCCCGGTCGCCGCCGCGATCTGGCTGGGCGTGGCCGAGGCCTGCGCCACAAGGTGACGCATCACCATGCCCTCAGACTGCGTGAGGGATAGCGCCCGATCGTCGCTGTAGCCGCGAAACTGGATCTCGCGGGCGATGATGAGGATCAGATCGGCCAGGTCCGCCCACCGAACCGGTGGAGCCTTGCCAGCGGAGGATTCGCTGTCGGTCTTCATGAGCGGAGTTTACAGGGCCAAGGTAGGTATGTATATGTGCATAATGATTATATTTACATAACTATCTATCCATAAGCAAATGGAGGTTCGCATGACCCGTTCAACAGACGCCGCCAGCCGGCATTCTCCCCGCTCCATGGCCCTCGCCGGAGAGCTGCATGCGGTCGGCGTGTATGTATTGCTCGCCGGTGCCTTCCTGCCGATCGCCGATTTCTTCATCGTCAACGTCGCGCTGCCGACCATCTCCGCCTCGCTCAAGCCGACACCGGCCGCACTCGAGCTGGTGGTTTCCGTCTATGGCGTGGCCTATGCTGCGATGCTCGTGCTGGGCGGCCGGCTTGGCGATCGCTTCGGCCGCCACACGCTGTTCGTGGTCGGGCTTTCCGGCTTCATCCTGGCGTCGCTGGCCTGCGGCCTGGCGCCGACCATCGACGTGCTGATCACGGCCCGGCTGGTCCAGGGCGCGACGGCGGCGATGCTGGTGCCGCAGGTGCTGGCGACCTTCCAGGCGACATTGCCCGCCGGGCGCAAGACCCGGGCCATCGCGCTCTACGGCGCGACCTCGGGTATTGCCGCGGTCGTCGGCCAACTCGCAGGCGGACTGCTGGTCAGCGCCAATCTGTTCGGCACCTCGTGGCGGCCGATCTTCCTCATCAACATCCCGCTCGGCATCGCTGTGTTCTTCGCCTCGCGACTCGTCGTGCCGGCCAGCCGCTCGCCGCACCCGGCCGGCATAGACCTGCCCGGCACCGTGCTTTTCGCCGCCACGCTGACGGCCCTTCTGGTGCCGCTGACCGAAGGCCATTCGCTCGGCTGGCCGGCATGGACCTGGGTGATGCTGGCTGGCGCCGTGGTGCTGGCGGTGCTGACCGTGATGGTCGAAAGGGCTGCCGAGGCGCGCGGCGAGGTGCCGTTGCTGCCGCCGTCGCTGCTGAAGCTGCCCTCGATGTCGCGGGGGCTCGCCATGATCACGCTGTTCAGCCTTGGCTTCGGCGCCTTCATGTTCGTCTTCGCGCTCACCGTGCAAAACGGACTCGGCGCCAGTCCCCTTCAAAGCGGCCTCGCCATCTTGCCGATGGCGATCATGTTCTTCATCGGCTCCATGGTCAGCCCGCGCATGATCAGCCGCTTCGGCCGCGGCGCGCTCGCGGCGGGCGGAATCGTGCAGGCGCTTGGACTGGCGCTGTTGATCGGCATCATCGTTTCCGGCTGGCCGAAGGTTAGCCTGGCCGAGCTGGCACTGCCGTTGGTGCTGATCGGCGCCGGACAATCGATGCTGTTTTCAGGCCTGTTCCGCGCCGTGCTCGCCGATGTTCCCGCGCACCTGGCAGGCGTCGGCAGCGGCGTCCTCATCACGCTGCAGCAATCCGGCCTGGCGCTGGGCGTCGCAACGCTGGGCACGCTCTATCTGGCGCTGGAGCCCACCAGCATCACGCAGGCCTTCGGCACCGTCATCGCCATCCAGCTCGCGATCATCCTGGTCTTGGTGCTGTTGACCGGCCTGTTGCCGCGCTTCACCAAGCACCAGCCCATCGCCCATCCTGTGGAAATATGACCTCCCAACGCGCCGAACTCAGCGGGGCTCATCGCCAAGACAGGTGCAATCTCTGGTGCCGCCACATGCCTGCTTGGGCTGAGTTTGGCTATTCGCTGCGCGCATGCTCAGCACTTGCATGTGGCTGTGTTCAGTCATTGCTCTCGCCGACGAACAGGTCCGTTCAGGCACGTTTCGACGTCGGCGAGAGCGCTCAGTGTGGCTGACTGTAGCGGATGCTAACGTAACCGATTGATCTTATTGATTAAGTGGTAACGGGAGAGCGCTACCGCCTTTCCCCACACTCATCAGATCGGCGGTTCCTGCTCCGTTGTCTTGGATGAGGATCATTTTTGAATGGCCAACTCTATTCAATGTACACGTTGGCTATCTAGTACCAGCATCTGGATTCGGAGACCTCGTTTTGACTGCGACCGAAATCATCAGGCCGGCAGCCCAAGCTGCTTCCGCAAGCTCTTGTCGAATGCGGACGCTGGGACGAAACGGCGCAGGAAACTGACCTGGCGCGCCATTTTCCCGGCCGCATAGCGTTTCTTCGGAGCGGGATCGGTCGCAGCGGCCAAAACAGTCTTCGCTACCACTTCAGGCGCATCGCCCTTTTCCATCGACTTCCGCACTGATGCAGTCATGCCGGCGCGCGCGGAGTCATAGATTTCGAGCGACTGATCGGGGGCGGCCAGATTGTCCTCGAATGACGTGCGGGTATAGGCGGGCTCCACCAACGACACGCGAATGCCGAACGGGCGCAATTCGTGATCGAGCGATTCGGAATAGCCCTCGATGGCATGTTTGGTCGACGCGTAAAGCGCGAAATAAGGGGCGGGGATAAACCCCTGCACCGAACTCAAATTGACGATTCTGCCCTTCCCTTGGCGTCGCATTGCCGGCAACACCGCGTTGGTCACGCGGAAAACGCCGAAGACGTTGACGTCGAACAGCGCCTGGGCCTGGGCGGTCGAGGACTCCTCCGCACCGCCAAACAGACCCATGCCAGCATTGTTGACAAGCAGGTCGATGCGTCCGGCCTTGGCCAGAACGTCGTCGACCATTTTCGCAACGGACGCGTCGTCGGTCACGTCGCAGGTCAGCATGGTAACGCCGTCGGATTGTTTGGAGGCCGTGCGACGGCTGGTTCCGAATACGTGAAAGCCCGCGTTCCGTAGGGTATTGGCGGTTGCGCGCCCGATGCCGGAGGACGCCCCTGTGACGAGGGCGACGCCAGGATTGGTCTTGTTCATGGAAATCATTTCCTTCTTTGCGTTGGATCGGAGTGGGAGAAAGCATGAAAAGCCGGAGCAAAGGGCTTCAGTCCTGACTGCCTCTGGCACTCGCGTCGGGCTGGTGGTTCCAGCGCTTGAACAAGGCACTGGCATTCACGCCGCCAAAGCCGAAGCCATTGGAGATCGCGTACTCCATCTCCATTGGCCGGGGCTCGTTTGCGACGAAGTCGATGCCATCGGCGGCCGGATCTGGAGCGCTCAGATTGAGTGTCGGTGGCGCCACCTGGTCCCGGAGCGCCAGGATCGCGAAAATGGCACCAAGCCCGCCGGCCGCGCCCAGCAGGTGTCCGGTCGCGGATTTCGTTGCGCTGACAGCTATCGCGAAATCGCGCCCGAATACGCTCTTGATCGCTTCGATTTCACCCAGGTCACCGACCGGCGTGGAGGTCGCATGCGCATTGAGATGACGAACCTCGCGGGCCGAAATCCCTGCCTGGGCAATCGCGATCTCCATGGCCCGGCGCGCACCGCCTCCGTCCTCGGGGCCAGAGGTGACGTGGTGGGCATCCGCCGTCGTGCCGTAGCCGACGAGCTCGGCGAGCGGTTTTGCGCCGCGCGCCAGCGCATGGCTCAACGCCTCGATGACCAGCACGCCGGCTCCTTCGCCCATGACGAAGCCGTCCCGCGACGTGTCGAAAGGACGAGAGGCTTGAGCCGGCGCCCAATTGAAGCCGGTTGAAAGAGAGCGTGCGGCGGCAAACCCACCGAGGCTGACGATGTTCATGCACGCTTCCGTGCCGCCGCACACCGCAATATCAGCCTCATCCGCGCGGATGAGACGGGCCGCGTCGCCGATCGCCTGGATGCCGGCCGCGCACGCCGTCACTGGCGCGCCGAGCGGGCCCTTGAAGCCATGGCGGATTGAGATGTGGCCGGCTGCGAGGTTCACCAGGAAGGACGGCACCGTAAAGGGCGACAGGCGGCGGGCGCCACGCAGGTCGACCGTGCGCACCGCCTCGGTGATGGCGGGGAAGCCGCCAACCCCTGAGGCGATGATCGTTGCTGTGCGCAGGCGATCCGTTTCCAAGACAGGCTTCCATTTCGCCTGCGCAAGCGCCTCTTCCGCCGCGGCCAGCGCAAAGAGAATGAACCGATCTACCTTGCGCTGATCCTTCGCGGACAGGACGTCATCGGGATCGAAGCCAGCGTCGGGGTCTTCCTTCAAGGAGGGAACCACGCCGCCAATCTTCGCCGGCAGGTCTCCCACCACATCGTCCGGAAGCCTACGGACGCCCGAACGACCGGCCAGCAGGCGCGACCATGACGCTTCGACATTGGCGGCAAGGGGCGTGACCGCCCCCATGCCTGTAACAACAATCCGTCGCATTTATTTTCCTATCAAGTTGAGTGCGGCGCCAGCACTGCGCCCGCCGTTCAAGCGCGGGCTGCTTCGCGAACCTGATCGGTCGCCGCATCCAGAAAAGCCTGTGCGAGGTCGGGGTCATTGACGACCCGCGAGAGGAGCACTGCGCCGACCATTGTCGAGAGAATGGCCTTGGCCTTGCCGCCGGCCTCATCATTGTCGGCCCCGCCAACCCAACTGCCGAGCATTTCAAGGTATTCCCTGATCCCGGCCTCGAATGACGCCTTCACCTCGGCGCCCTGTCTGGCAGCATCCGAGCCGAGCGCAACGACCGGGCAGCCGTCCATCCTTTCTCCGCGATGGCCCATGCTGAGATAGAATGCGGTCACAGCGTCGAGCGGGTCCTCAGGGTTTGCCGTAGTCGCGACCGACCAGCGGTGGGTGGCGCTCTCCATCGCCCGCCTGGACGCCTGCGCCGCCAGGTCGTCCTTTGACTCGAATTGCTTGTAAAAAGCGCCCTGGGTCAGCCCGGCACCCTTCATCAGATCCTTGAGGCCGATGCCATCAAAGCCGCGCTCCCGAAACAGGCGGCTTGCCACATTGATGACGGTCTCGCGGTTTTCCGCGGCTTGAATTCGGCTCACGCGCATCATCGGTCTCCTTTTTGATTGCGTTCGCAATCTATAATCGATATAGAAGTCGAACGCAATCTAATTTGAGATGAGGCGACGAGCGTGAAAAAAGAGAACCGTTATCGTATTGGGATCGACCCTGACGGCGATGTCATGGGCGGCGGCAGTCGCCACGTTTGCCACTCCTGCGCAGGAGGCTCCTTTGGTGACCGACCCAAGGCAGGAAGCGCCTTTCGTCCGACTTGTGTCGGCAGCGCCAGTGACCGGATCAGAGCGCGGCTTCACCGGCGTCATCGCGGCGAGGGTGCAGAGCAATCTCGGCTTTCGGGTTCCCGGCAAGATCGTGGAACGGTTGGTAGACGTCGGTCAGGAGGTCAAAGCCGGTCAGCCGCTGATGCGGATTGACGATACCGATCTGCGCCTCGCGCTTTCGGCGAAACGCAATGCCATCGCGGCAGCGCGTGCGGCAGTCGTTCAGACTGAGCCGGACGAAAGGCGGTACGCCAGCTTGCTCCGCGCCGGTTGGGTTCCGCGGCAGCGCTACGAGCAGGCGAAGGCTGCGTTGGATACCGCCCAAGCGCAACTTGCCGCAGCCGAGGCCGACGCACGGGTCGCCGAAAACGAGGCGGCCTATGCGGTTCTGTTGGCGGACGCGGATGGAACGGTGGTTGAAACGCTAGGCGAGCCGGGGCAGGTCGTCGCAGCCGGCCAGCCAGTGATCCGGACCGCCAAGGCAGGCCCACGCGAAGCGGTCGTCGCGCTTCCCGAAACGATCCGGCCGGCGATAGGCTCGGCAGCCGAGGCCAGCGTGTATGGTGGCGATGAGCGTCGTTATTCGGCACATCTACGGCAGCTGTCGGACTCCGCCGATGCCCAGACCCGCACGTATGAGGCGCGCTATGTGCTCGACGGCGAGGCTGCCGCGGCACCGCTTGGCGCGACGGTAACCATTCGGCTCGCAAGCCAGGTGAAACAGCCTGAGGTCCAGGTGCCACTGGGAGCTGTTCTTGATGACGGCCGGAAGACCGGCGTTTGGGTGTTGGACAGCGCCACCTCAACCGTACACTTTCAGCCCGTCCAGCTTGTTCGTGTTACCAGCGAAACCGCTGTGATCTCCGGTTTGAACTCCAACGTTCCCATTGTGTCGCTCGGCGCCCACCTTCTTCAGGAAGGGGCTCTCGTTCGGACTGAGTCCGAAAGCGGGAGCAACTAATGAGCTTCAATCTTTCCGCGATCGCCGTTCGCGAACGCGCCGTCACCTTGTTCTTCATCCTTCTGCTGGTGGCTGCCGGCGCCTACGCCTTCCTGATGCTCGGCCGGGCAGAGGACCCTAGCTTCACCATCAAGACCATGACGGTCACGACGGCGTGGCCGGGCGCGACGGCGCGCGAGATGCAGGACCTGGTCGCCGAACCGTTGGAGAAGCGCCTTCAGGAGCTGACTTGGTACGACCGGGTGGAGACGACCACACGGCCAGGTTATGCGTATATGACGATCACGCTCAAGGACAGCACACCGTCATCAGCCGTGCAGGAGGAGTTCTACCAGGCTCGCAAGAAGCTCGGGGATGAAGCCCGCAACCTGCCGCCCGGCGTCTTCGGCCCCTTCCTGAACGATGAATATTCGGATGTGAGCTTCGCCCTTTATGCGCTGAAGGCCAAAGGCATGCCGATGCGGGAACTGGCGAGGCAGGCGGAGGTGATCCGCCAGGACCTCTTGCACGTGCCCGGCGTCAAGAAGATCAACATCCTTGGTGAACGTCCTGAACAGATATTCGTGGAGTTTTCCTACGCCAAGCTGGCAACCCTCGGCGTGTCGGCACAGGACATCGTCGCTGCCTTGCAGCGGCAGAATACCGTCACGCCCGCAGGCTCGATCGACACCCTGGGGCCGCGCCTCTTCATTCGGGTCGACGGCGCCTATGACAGCGTTCAGGCGATCGCCGACACGCCGATTGTCGCTGGGGGGCGGACGCTGAAGCTCTCCGACATCGCAGAGGTCAGCCGCGGCTATGAGGACCCTCCCACATACCTCATCCGGCGCCAGGGCGAGCCCACCATCATGCTTGCGGCGGTTATGCAGGAGGGCTGGGATGGTCGTGCGCTCGGCAAGGCCCTAGAGGAGAGGACTGCCGCGATCACACAGACACTGCCGCTCGGCATGACGCTAGACAAGGTAAGCGACCAGGCCGTGAACATCACCTCGGCGGTCGACGAATTCATGTTGAAGTTCGCAATGGCGCTCGGCGTCGTGCTGCTGATCAGCCTGCTCAGCATGGGCTGGCGCGTCGGCATCGTCGTAGCGGCTGCCGTCCCTCTGACGCTCGCCGTCGTGTTCCTCATCATGCTGGAAACCGGCCGGTTCTTCGATCGCATCACGCTCGGCGCCCTCATCCTGGCGCTTGGTCTTCTCGTGGACGACGCCATCATCGCCATCGAGGTGATGGTGGTGAAGATGGAAGAGGGCATGGACCGCATCAAGGCGGCGGCCTATGCATGGAGCCACACTGCGGCGCCGATGCTATCGGGAACCCTCGTGACGATCGCCGGCTTCGTGCCGGTGGGTTTTGCGCGCTCGACGGCTGGCGAATACGCCGGCAACATCTTCTGGGTCGTGGGGTTCGCCCTCATCGTCTCATGGATCGTAGCGGTGGTCTTTACGCCCTATCTCGGCGTCAGGATGCTGCCCGCGATCAAACCGGTCGAAGGCGGTCACCACGCTATTTACGACACGCGTAACTATCGACGTTTGCGGCGGGCCATCACGTTTGCCGTGCGCCATAAGTTCGTAACCTGCGGTATCGTTGGCATCGCCTTCGCGCTTTCCGTCGTCGGTATGGCCGGCGTCAAACAGCAGTTCTTCCCGACATCCGACCGTCCCGAAGTGTTGGTGGAGGTTCGCCTGCCGGAAGGTGGTAGCATCGAGACGACGACCGCGGCGGTCGAGAAGCTCGAAAATTGGCTGGACAGCCAGCCCGAGGCCAAGATCGTCACGAGCTATGTCGGTCAGGGCGCTCCGCGCTTCTTCTTCGCGATGGCCCCGGAGCTTCCTGATCCCGCCTTCGCCAAGATCGTCGTGCTGACCCCGGACGCCGAGGCGCGTGAGGCGTTCAAGAACCGGCTCCGAGAGGCGGTGGCGCAGGGTCTTGCACCCGAGGCGTATGTCCGCGTTACGCAGCTCGTGTTCGGCCCCTACACACCGTTCCCGGTCGAGTTCCGGGTCATGGGACCCGATTCCACGCAACTCTACAGCATTTCCGAAAAGGCCCTCGACATCATGCGGAGCGTTCCGGATGTGCGGCAGGCCAACCGCGACTGGGGCAATCGCACGCCCGTGCTTCGCTTCGTCCCGGATCAGGATCGGCTGAATCTCATCGGCCTCTCGCCTGCGGAGGTGGCTCAGCAACTGCAATTCCTTCTCACCGGCATCCCCGTTACCCAGGTCCGCGAGGACATTCGCAATGTCCCCATCGTGGCGCGCAGCGCCGGCGGCGAGCGGCTGGATCCGGCACGTCTGGCGGATTTCTCACTCGTGAGCCGAGATGGCCGCTCGATTCCGCTCGACCAGATCGGGCATTCGGAAATCCGTCAGGAGGAGCCAATCCTGAAGCGCCGGGACCGCACGCCCGTTGTCACGATCCGCGCGGACATCAATGAGGCGACCCAGCCCCCGGAGGTCTCCAGGCAGATCATGAAGGCGCTTCAGCCGCTGATTGCGTCCCTTCCGGTCGGCTATCGCATCGAAATGGGCGGATCAATCGAAGAGTCTGAAAAGGCCAACACCGCGCTAGGCAAGGTCTTCCCGGCTATGATAGCCGCCATGTTGATCGTCATCATGCTGCAGGTGCGATCCTTCTCGACGATGTTCATGGTCATGCTGACGGCGCCGCTTGGCCTTGTCGGCGTCGTGCCGATGCTGCTCATCTTCAACCAGCCCTTCGGGTTCAACGCCATTCTGGGCATGATAGGACTGGCCGGCATCCTGATGCGCAACACGCTGATCCTGACCGAACAGATCAAGGAGAACCGTGCTGCCGGCATTGACGACTATCACGCTGTCATCGAGGCCACGGTGCAACGCACACGGCCCGTCATCCTGACCGCACTTGCAGCCGTGCTGGCCTTCATCCCCCTCACGCACTCTGTCTTCTGGGGATCGATGGCCTATACGCTGATCGGGGGAACGGCGGCCGGCACGGTGTTGATCCTGCTCTTCCTTCCTGCGCTCTACACCGCGTGGTTCCGAATCAAGCCGACCGCGGATGAGATCCAGGAGGCTTTGACAGAGGAACCGGAACAGCGACTAGCAATGGCTGCCGAGTAGGGCACTGTTGTCGAGCCTCGTTTGTCTGCACGGGGCGACTGGCGGGTTCGTGGCGTGGATGTGCGTGAGAGTAATCAGTGTGGCTGACGGTAGCGGATAGTCACGTAACTGATTGATATTGTTGATCAAATGGTAGCGGGAGAGCGCTACCGCCTTTCCCCACGCCAATTAAACTGCCGATTCCGCCTGCGTTGCTATGGCTGAGCGGAACACGACGCAATCGCCGTGCAGGAACTTGGTAAGATCCTCCAAGTCACTACAGGCCATAAAAGCGCTCGCCAGTGCTTGCCCAAATCTTCTGTCGTTCGACGCGAGCCAAATGGTTCATTGCTGTTTCAAGCGCCTCGAACCAGTCCCCTTGGTTCGAAATGAAGAAGCGCTCGTTCTCGGAGGAACGCCGCCTGGGGTATTGCGACGAGCACCAGGCAATCCTGGATTGTCTGGTTCGCCGCGATCCGGAAGGTGCGACAGATGCGATGCTGGCGCATCTGAGAACCGTCGAAAGAAGGTAGCAGGGGAAGCCGGACGACCCCCTCGCCCCTCCGGGTTCATCGGCAGGCGGGAGCGGTGCCGATTGTGGGGCCCTATCAGGCGACGGCCGCCAACTTCGCGTAATCCTGCGCCCAACCCCGCCTACCGAAGCCGCGCCTTACCTTCCGATTTGCGACGCTGCCGACATCAGCTCCTGAGTGTTCGGGGCACCGAATAGGCCGCCATCGAGTACCTCGTTGGAAGTCCAGCGAACGACGCCATCGCGGTCCAGCAAGAACTGGCCGACGAGCTGCCCAATGCCGGTGGCCATCATCTGTTGATCCGCTTCCGTGATATCGTAGCTGTCCTTTTTGTTCAGGTATTCGAGCGCCGCAAACGGGTCCATCGGTTCCGGCATCTCGCCCGGCAAGTCGACCCGCATCGACTTCACATCGCTCATCGAAACCTTTTGCGGCCATGCGCTCTCGTCTTCGGTGATCTGCATATTCGGCAATCCAAAGGCGCGGTGTGAAGCCCGCTCCGGATCGGATGCCGCGAGTAGGCCGAGCATCGGATGGTACCGCAGATAGAGGCGCGCCCGCTCGATGGGCGTGTTGACCACTGTCAGGCTTTCGATGCCCTTCTCGTTGAGGGCTGGGGCGAGTTGCGCAAGCATGGCGATATGGCGCCTGCAAAAAGGACAATGGAGACCTCGATACAGCCCAACCAGCACTGGTTTCTCGCCTCGGAAATCGTCGATGGCGATCTTGCCCTCGCGGGTAATCGCGTCGAGCACGACATTGGGCGCCGTTTCGCCAGGTTGCAGCGGGCCTATGTTGAGACGTTCTGACATGCTGATCCCTCCTCGCGGGTCAATCCAAACAACGGATGTGCGGGCGGGTGGCTTGAGTCCATGTGCGGCACATACGTCCTTGGGCATGCTGAAGTGGCGGTCGGCCTTAGGACGGCGTCGAGGTCGGCGTCGGTAGTCCATTTTTATAGCACGGAGAGGGCGGACGCTAGTTCTTACGGAGGGCAACGCTTTTGCTAGATGGCGCCCCACGACCCGAGCAGGCTCTTGATACTAAGGTGCGCCAAGGTCTGGAAATGCCGGACTTCGCTGAGGCTGTCCTCAAGTCTGACAGGTCGCGCTTCGTTGAACTGAAACGCCGGCCGCCAGGGCGCGGAGGGCTCATCCCACCAAAACGTAGCCTAAGCGGCGCGTCGTTGAGGGAAATGGAGACCCGAACGGGCCCGACGCGGGTCCACGGCGGTCACAATGTTGTGGTGGTGATCGCAGTAGACGCGATCCGGCGAAGTTGGCCCAGCACAAAAACGGTAACCGCCGGGTACTGAGGGGTCTTCGCTCACCGGGAAGCGGCACTGATAGACACCCAACTGAATGAGGGGGACGTCTCTCGAAGTTGATCTGATATTTTTAGGCATGATGATTTTCAGGTTCCTAGTTCATAGCCTTTGCCGGCCGACGGCCGCGGTGCGACCCCGCCGGGCAAGCTTCTCTCGTTTTGGAGGGCTATGAACCAGCATATGGTGTTGGTCGCAGCGTCAATGAAGCCCAAGGCCCTGCTTCTGAAGCCAATAATTTGCGACTTAGGCCACACTTAGGCGGATAGGAACTCGCAAGCAATGCACCCATCGTAGGTTGCCTCGGGCACCAGCCCGGCCGGGGCAGTCGTGAAGTCACTCGATTTTTTTTGGTGACCCTCTATCGCCCGGGCGTCTCTCCGATCGTGTCGCAATCGACGACCGGTCGTGAGTGGCTCCGATAAGTTGCGGGCTGCACGCTAGCGGGCAAACCGGCTATTTCATAAACCAGCTTCTTGCGAATGGCGTTCGCAAAGCCGGCCGTGTTCTCGACGGCGACAACGAAGGCGTCAGAACCGCCAATGACGCAACTCTCGTAATACAGCTCGATAAAGTGCGGCCCAAAGCTGTCGAGTGTGTCGGCTGCGCGCAGTGAGATCGCCAGTCCGTTGATGGTCACGCCGCCGGCTGTGAGTGCGTCGTGCACCAGTTGAAGCGGTAGACCGGCATTGTTGGGTCCGTCGCCGGATACGTCAATAACCCTGCGCGGGCTGCGCAAGCCACTCTTCGCGAACAGAACATGCGCGGCCGACAATGCGCCGGAAATCGACGTTCCACGGCCTTCAGTCAACGGCAGCGCCGCGAGCCTGTCTGCCAAAGTCAGAGCGTCGTCGAGGCTTTCGACAATTGTCCACGGCATAACGACTGTTTGCTGACGTGGCCCTGCCCACTCCAGATAGAGCACTGCGATTCTGCCCCGCTCTCCCGACTTGAGTGCCCTCGCGATGTCCGCGTGGCGGAAGGCCCCGACGTAGCCGTCGCGTTGCACTTTTTGCTCAACTTTGCTCATCGAGGGCGAGACGTCCACGGCAAGGATCAACTGCAGATCGACTTCGGCCAGATCGTCCACGGGACGGTGGGTCGACTGAGCCGGTGACGCGATCGCGAACAACAGAGTGAGCAGGCAGACCCCCGCGAGCCGCAGCACCGATTTTCCACCCGCACATCGAGCAATTTGCACCAAGTCGTCCATGGCGAGCCTCTCGCTGACAAAGCAACTGTCGGTCCGAGGCGCCTCCCGGGTCACGAACGACTTCCGATCATTCGCCGAAATCTGCGCTCCCCGCCGGTCTGGTTGGTGATGACTCTTCGCAGTGCGAAACCGTGCTAAGATCGAAGCATTGGACTGCGGCTTCGTGCTTGAGGGAACCGGCTTGAATAGCTCGCGCCCCACGACGTTCGTACTCAACGGCGTTACCGCCGATCTGAGCAGGGAGACGTTGCGCGACAAGTCCAACAGGACAATCGCACTACGCCACCAGGCCTTCGCAGTGCTTCGTCACCTTTTGGAAAACGCAGATCGCGTCATCACCAAAGACGACCTGATGAATGCAGTCTGGAACGGAATAGCCGTGACCGATGACAGCCTGGTGCAATGCATTCACGAGATACGTTCGGCGCTCAACGACGATCGGCAGACCGTCGTGCAGACAGTGCCGAGGCGCGGTTACAGGTTGGTCCTTCCCTCAAATGCCGGACCGAAAATGGCCACCATCCTGGCCGCCGAAATGGCCGCTGAGGGCCGGCCGACAAGCAAGGATGGGTGGATCTCTGCTGCAACTTTCCGGGCGTACAGGCAGATTATCGATCGGCTGCTGGTTCAACATGCGGGTCGCGGGTTCTGGAACTCCGAAGAGAGCGTGGTCGCCGAGTTCACTGGCCCTGTCGAGGCGATGCGGTGTGCGAGCGAGATCCAGCATGAGGTCGATCGGCGGAACTTCGACGTTCCCGAGACAAAGCGACTGCGCTTCCGCATCGGCGTTCACCTGGGTTATGTCGTCGCCGAGGGTGACCACATCGCGGGCGAGGCCGTCGAGGTCGTCGCTCATCTGCAAACCTTGTCGCGACCGGGCGGGATTTGCGTCACGGAGGCGGTCCATGCCCAGGCTCAAGACCGGCTCTCGCTGGAATTCCTCGATCTCGGCGAGCACAAGCTGAAGAACGTCGCACACGCCTTGCGCATCTACCGCGTACCCCTTGCTTCGGAGCAGCCGGTCAGATCGCCATTTCGCGGTCTTGATGCCTTCGAATTCGAAGATGCCGACCTCTTCTTCGGCCGAGCGCGGGCGATTGCTGCCTGCACTGCAAGACTGGAGCAGCAGGCAGCCAGCGGAACGGCATTCCTGCTCATCTACGGAATGAGCGGTTGCGGCAAGTCTTCCCTCCTGCGCGCTGGCCTGCTGCCGTCATTGACCCGGCCTGGAGCCGTGGCGGGCATATCCTTGTGGCGCCGCTGCCTGATCCGCCTCTCCGAAGGGCCGGATGCATTCGCTGTGCTGGCTGCAGCATTGCTTAGCGAAACTGCTGTGCCGGAGCTGTCCTGCGAAGTAACAGCCGCGCAGTTTGCCCTGCTCTGCAGGAGCGTGCCGGATCGGGCGCTGGCGATGGTGCGACTGGCACTTGCGAAGGCCGCCGGGTCGGCCCACTCGCAGATCAGATTGCTTGTCGCCATCGATCAGCTGGAGGAGCTGTTTACGACGGAGAGGGAGCTGGCGACGCGCGAGGCCCTTGTGCGGCTCATGGCGGCGCTAGCCGCGAGCGGACTGGTCTGGGTGATAGCGGCGATCCGTTCGGACTTCTTTCACCGCTGTGGTGAGATCCCCGGTTTCTCGGCGCTCAAGGACGGCCTCGCCAGTTACGAACTCCTGCCGCCGACTGGCCCTGAGATCGCGCAGATCATCCGCGAACCGGCGGGCGTTGCCGGACTCCGCTTCGAGGAGAGTGCCGAGTTGGGGCGGCTCGATGATGTGCTGCAGAAGGCAGCAGCTGCCGATCCCGGATCTTTGCCGCTTCTCGAGTTTGTGCTCGACGCGTTGTACGAGGCCGGCCGCGAGCGCCGGGTTCTCACCTTTGCGCATTATCGTGCGCTCGGCGGGCTCGAAGGCGCAATCGCGCGCCGCGCCGATGAAGTCGTAGACTTGCTCGCGCCCGAGATCCAGGAGGCCTTACCCGCGGTGCTGCGCGCACTCACCACAGCGAGTCCCGGCGATGAAACGGTGACGGCACGTCCGGCCCTGCTCACCGAAGTTGCAGGCACTCCCGCGCGATCGGCCCTCGTCAGGGCCCTTATCGACGCACGGCTCCTCGTCAGCGATGAGGACGGCGGGGGGCATGTCTTCGTCCGCGTTGCCCATGAAGCATTGTTGAGCCGTTGGCCGCGCGCCGGTGACATTGTGAATGCAAACCGGAACTTCCTCGCGACGCGCGACCGCCTCAGGGCCGACGCCCACCGTTGGCACCTGGAGAGCAGGAATCGAGAGCTCCTCCTTCCGTCCGGCAAACGTCTCGCGGAGGGCGAAGAGCTGCTGCTGTCAAGACGCGAGGAGGTCGACGATGACGTCGTTGAATACATCGAGGCGTCTTTGCGCGCCCATCAGCAGAGAGAGGAGAAGGACCGGCAGGCAGAGCTGGCACTGATCGAGGCCGCCGAAGAGGCAAAACGCGAGCGCCTGGAACGCGAGGCCGAGCGCCGGAGCCTCGCGGCTGCCGCGGCAAACCGGCTTGCCCGACGTACGCGCAATGCCGCGATTGTGGCGATAATGCTCGCTCTCCTGGCGGGCGTAGGCGCACTGGTCGCCTTCAAGGCGCAGGGGGAAGCAAGGTGGCAACGCGACCAGGCGCTGCGTAACCAGTCTCTTTCGCTTTCGTTTCTGTCGCAGCAGTCCACGGCGACGGGCAACACCGAGGCTGCGATCCTCTTGGCGCTCGAAGCACTGTCCTCGAAAGACCAGTCCGAGCGGCCATATCTCTTTGAAGCGGAGGCAGCCCTCTACAAGGCCCTGCTGGCGCACCACCAGATCAAAATCTTCCGGCATGGCGCCGGCGTTACGGATGCGGCGTTCAATCCGACCGGCGATCACATCGTCACTGCATCCTATGATAAAACTGCAGGCGTCTGGGACATCTCCAGCGGTGCCGAAACTGCAGTTCTAAGAGGTCATGAAGGGGCCGTGGAGAGGGCTGAATTCAGCCCGGACGGCAGCCGTATCCTGACGGCCGCGAGGGACGGCACTGCGCGCCTCTGGAACGCCATCTCGGGAGAACAGCTCTCCATCCTGCAGCCGGTCGGTAATTATCCAACGGCAATCTTCAGCCCGAATGGCAACCAGGTGCTGACGGCGGGGGAAAACAGCGATGCTGTGCTCTGGGACGCCCGGACGGGGAAGAAAGTCCTGAGTGTGAGCAGCGACGGATATGCACGGGCTGACTTCAGTCCGGACGGTCGCAGCTTCGCGACGGCACGTAAGAACGTTGTTTCGATCTGGAACACCGCAGATGGCGCACTGACTCGGTCCATCCGAATGAACTTCCTGCCCTACGGCCTGGCATTCAGCCCGGACGGAAGCCGGCTGCTGGCTGGCCCGTGGTCACCGCTTTCATTCGGCGGTACTTCCTGCCTTTACGATGTGTCGAAAGGGACGGAGATCGCAAAGTTGGCCGGCCACAAGAGCGACACGCAATTGAACGGCGTGATTTTCAGTCACGGGGGTCAGCGGATCGCCACGGTATCACTCGATGGCGCGGCCCGGATTTGGGATGGAGCGTCAGGAACGTTGCATGGCCTGCTCGGCCAGGAGGTTTCGGGTTTGAAGCTGGCCGATATCGGTGCGGATGAACGCGATGAGGAGATGAACGGTGCTTTCACCCCGGACGACCGCTTCCTGGCGACCGCTTCGGTCAATGGGCCGATCCGCATCTGGGACGTTGAACGAGCCTCGCAGGTCATGACGATCGCCGGTCATGACTCTTTGGTAGAGCATCTGGAATTCAGCCCGGTTGACAGCAACATTCTTCTCACGGCTTCACACGATGGCACCGCTCGGCTGTGGGATGTCGACGGCGCCCTGACGACCACGCTCTCTCATGAATATCGGCCGACCTTCGCGGTCTTCAGTCCCGACAATGTCCACCTGCTGACCGGTGGCGGGGACAGCGCGGCGCATCTGTGGGATGTTGTGAGCGGGCGCGAGATAATCCGGCTCGATACCCATGAGATCGTTCAAAGCGCGACGTTCAGTCCCGATGGAAGACACGTCGCGACGGCATCTCTTGAGGGCCAGGTCCGAATTTGGGAGGTGGCCAGGGGATTCGAGACCGCCCGGTTCCGATCACATGGCGGCCTGATCCGGATCCAGTTTGGTCGCGATGGCAAATCGCTTGTTTCCGCATCGATCGACGGTACCGCCCAGCTGTGGGACGCGGCGACCGGCACCGAGTTGGCCGTCATCAATACAAGCAGCAAGCTGCCGCAGCCCATTCTTAGCCCTGACGGACGTCTGATCTTCGCTGCCAGGGAAGACAATGCGGGCCACCTCCTGAAGCCGGGCGGGGCTGAGCTCAAGGCTCTTGTAGGGCATCGGGATCGCATCACGGCAGCGGCCTTCAACCCGAACGGTCAACTGGTCGCCACGGGCTCACGCGACCACACGGCCCGAATTTGGTCGACCACGGACGGAGCAAACGTCGCAACGCTACATGGACATACCGACGAGGTGACGGTGGTCGCCTTCAGCCCGGACGGTCAGTCGCTGCTGACTGCCTCACGCGACGGAGCCGTGCGGATCTGGAGCGTCCCTGGCGGACTGGAAAAGGCCGTTCTTAGGGGCCACAGCGGCCCGGTGGACAGTGCCCAGTTCAGTGCCAGTGGTTTGTATGTCGTGACCGCGTCGTCCGAAGATCGCACGGTCAGGCTATGGGCGACGCAATCGGGGCGCCAGATTGCCGTCCTTGCCAGCCAGGACGAAGCGACCGTTCGACCGAGCCTTATACGCGCCGCTTTCAGTTCCGACGGCACCCAGGTCGCAATTATTTCCGGCGAAGAAAGAGTCCGTATCGTTCGAGTCTTCCAGACACCCAGCGACCTCATAGACTTCGCCCGGCGCACCGTGCCACGCGAACTCACTCCTTGTGAGCGGCGAAGCTTCTTCCTTCCTGGAGACCCTGCGACTGGTATTTGTCCGGGCTGACGTCGGCAACGGGTCAGACTGCCGCTTGAGCTGGCCGGCAGAGCGGGCAACTTGGCGCCGCATGACGGCCATAGAGGCAAACTTTGCCCCGGAAGCGGATGTTCCGGCTAGCATGTTCTCGGGTCGGCTTCGCGCGCATGTCGGGTTCCGTAATTTTTCCCGGGCGCGCGGAATTTTCCGGGCTGAACTTCGTCGTAGTTTGAACTAACAGCGACGTCTGCATCCTGTTGGTAGCGTCACTCGGGCAGCATTGAAATTATTGAGGAATTTTGTCCGAGAGCGCTACCATATCTGCAAGATTTATTAGTCATTTCAATGACTTATTTGATTTTGGTAGCGGGAGAGGGACTTGAACCCCCGACCCCAGGATTATGATTCCCGTGCTCTAACCAACTGAGCTACCCCGCCAAGGCGGCGAAAGGCCCGAAATCCGCCTTAAATCGAAAGGCATTTCGAGGCGTTCGCCAAGGTCGCGCGGATATAAGGTTGGGAGGGCGAGCCTGTCAAGCTTCGAAGCATTCCATATCGCCGCATATTCTCATTACCCAAAAAAGCTTTGCCGCGTGGACATTTGGTTGCAACGGCCGGGGTTGAGTTCGAAGGGGCACGTCGCTATGTCTCGGCCACGAGTTTTTAGAGTTTGAAACAGATGAAGCCGCGCATTGCAGTCCTCGGTTGCGGATACTGGGGCAGCAACCATATCCGCACCCTCAAGGCGCTCGGCGCGCTGCACGCGGTTTCCGACGCCAACCGGGCCCGTGCCGAAGGCTTTGCCAGCGAACAGGATTGCCTGGCGATCGAGCCCGACCAGCTGTTCGTGCGTGACGATATCGACGCCATCGTCATGGCCTTGCCGCCGCAGTTCCATGCGGATCTTTCCGTGCGCGCCGCTGAGAGCGGCAAGGATTTGCTGGTGGAAAAGCCGATCGCGCTGACGGTGCCGGACGCCGAGCGCGCGGTGCAGGCGGCCAAGGACAATGGCCGCGTCTTCATGGTCGGCCATGTCCTGCGTTTCCATCCCGCCTTCGAGACGCTGAAGGGGCTGATCGACAATGGCGAACTCGGCGAGGTCCGCTACATCCACTCGCACCGACTTGGCCTTGGCAAGTTCCATACCGAGAACGATGCGCTGTGGGACCTGGCGCCGCACGATCTGTCGATGATCCTGGCGATCACCGGCACCGAGCCGATCGAGGTGCGCGGCGAGGGGGCGGCACTTCTCGACAACCTCAGCGATTTCGCGCATCTGCACATGCGCTTTCCCAACGGCCTGCGCAGCCATCTTTTCACCTCGCGGCTCAACCCCTATCGCGAGCGGCGACTGACCGTGGTCGGCACCAAGGCGATGGCAGTGTTCGACGATGTCGAGCCATGGGAGCGCAAGCTTGCCGTCTACCGCCACGCGGTCTGGCAGGACAGCGGCCAATGGGCGTTCACCACCAACGAGCCGTCCTATGTCGCGGTCGCCCAGGGCATGCCGCTGACGCGCGAACTGGAGCATTTCATCCACTGCATCGAGACGCGCGCCGAACCCCGCACCAGCGGTGAGGAAGCGATCAGGGTGCTGCGCATCCTGACGGCCGGAACCGTCACCCACACCAAGTCCTGAAGGAAGGCAAAGGCCGCGCCGTAATCATGGCGCGACCGGGCCGGCGGTCGCCTATTCGGCGGGAACCTGTGTTGGCTTGGCTGCGAGCCGGCTCAGCATGGCCTCAGCCTCGGCACCGCGCTCGGAGCGTTCGATGAAGCCGCCGCCGAAGATGCGGGCCTCGTTGCCGTCGTCGGAATAGAGCACGCAGGCCTGTCCGGGCGCGATGCCGGATTCGCCGTCGGCCAGTTCGACCGACGTCACACCTGCGACGTGGCGCAGCACCGCCGGACGCGGCGGCCTGGTCGAGCGCACCTTGGCGAACAGCTCGAGGCCGCCGGCGGGTACATCGGCGAGCGGCCCGTCGCCAAGCCAGTTCATGTTGCGCAGATAGATCTTGTGCGTCTCCAGCGCTTCGCGCGGGCCGACCACGACGCGGGCCCGTTCGGCATCGAGATGGACGACATAGAGCGGCTCGCCCGACGCGATGCCGATGCCGCGGCGCTGGCCGATCGTGTAGCGCAATATCCCTTCATGGCGGCCGAGCACGCGGCCGTCGATGTGGACGATGTCGCCCGGATTGGCGGCGGTCGGCTTCAGCTTGGCGATGATGTCGGAATATTTGCCCTGCGGCACGAAGCAGATGTCCTGGCTGTCCTGCTTAGCCGCCACCGTCAGCCCCATCTCCTCGGCAATGGCGCGAACCTGCGGCTTCGACAGGCCGCCCAGGGGAAAGCGTAGATAGTCGATCTGCGCCTGCGTGGTGGCGAACAGGAAATAGCTCTGGTCGCGATCGGCATCGACCGGCCGGTAGAGCGCGCGGTGCGCGCCGTTGGCGCCGGAGCGGATGTAATGGCCGGTGGCGAGCGCGTCAGCGCCGAGCTCCTTGGCGGTGGCCAGGAGGTCTGCGAACTTCACCGTCTGGTTACAGGACACGCAAGGGATCGGCGTCTCGCCGGCGACATAGCTCTCGGCGAAGGGGTCGATGACCGCCTTGCGGAAGCGCTCCTCGTAATCGAGCACATAATGGGGAATGCCCAGCGTCTCGGAAACGCGGCGGGCATCGTCGATGTCCTGTCCGGCGCAGCATGAGCCGGCCCGGTGCGTCGCCGCGCCGTGATCGTAGAGCTGTAAGGTGACGCCGACGACATCATAGCCCTCGCGCTTCAACAGGCCGGCGACCACGGACGAATCCACGCCGCCCGACATGGCGACGACAATGCGGGTGTTTTCGGGATGTCCGGGAAGGTCGAGACTGTTCATGATGCTTTCATTCTGCGCGGCATCTGAATGCCAATGTCGAGAATATAGGTCAAGCTTTCAGGCGACGCCAGCTTGCAAGGCGATTCCCGGATTGCCGGCGATCCGCGATCGGCTGGATTTTTCCCAGCCAATTCAAGGCTTCCAGCCCGATGTTTCAAATGCCTGCGAAAAGACTAACGCGCCGTTCACGATCCTTACCTAGTCATTAGGGTCTGCTTAGGCAATTTTTAAAGCTGTGGCGGTAACGTGGCGGGGATTGGGTCTTTGAGTTTTTTGTAGAGAGTACGATGACCGATCTGGTTAGACCTAGAGTCAAGTATGTTATTGGGCCTGACGGCAGCCCTCTTACGATTGCCGATCTGCCGCCGACCAACACGCGTCGCTGGGTCATCCGGCGCAAGGCGGAAGTGGTCGCGGCGGTGCGCGGCGGGCTTTTGAGCCTCGAAGAGGCATGCCAGCGCTACAAGCTGACCACCGAGGAATTCCTGTCCTGGCAGGCGTCGATCGACGAATATGGCCTTGCCGGGCTGCGCACCACGCGCATCCAGCAATACCGGCACTAGAGCCGGCCTGAAGACGATCAAAGGGCGCGGTACTCCGCGCCCTTTTGTTTTGGACCTGATCCTTCCGATGCTCAGACCGTCAGCGCCACCTTGCCGATCGGCTTGGTGGCGAGAAAGGCGTGGGCAGCGCCGGCCTCTTCGAGCGGGAAGCTCTTGGCGACATGAACGGTGAGCTTGTTCGCGTCGATCAACCGGCCAAGTTCCACCAGGCCCTCGCGGTCAGGCACGACCGACATGCGCTCGACCCGGATGTCGCGCGCGCTGGCCAGCGCCCTGGTGGTGTCGTTCAGGTTCAGCAAAGACACCAGCACGCCGCCATTCCTGATGACCTTCAGCGAGCGTTCGGCGTGCTCCCCCCCATTGGGTCCAGCACCAGATCGATGTCGCTGATCCGGCTGGTGAAATCGCCTTGGGTGTAGTCGATGACCTCGTCGGCGCCGAGCCTGCGGACGAAATCGAGTTTGCTCCGGCTGGCGGTGGCGATGACGTAAGCGCCGCGCGCCTTGGCGATCTGCACCGCCAGATGGCCGACGCCGCCGGCCGCCGCATGCACCAGCACGCGCTGGCCCGATTTCAAGGCGCCATGGCGGACAAGGCCCTGCCAGGCGGTCAGACCGGCCAGCGGCAATGCACCTGCCTGGATGTGGTCCGCCGCCTTGGGCTTCAGCGCGATCTCGTCGGCCGGCACCGCGGCCAGCTCGGCGTAGGCCGCCGCCTGCTTGGGGAAACGCGGCATGCCGAACACCTCGTCACCGACCTTGAAACCGGTGACGCCGGTGCCGAGCGCTTCGACGGTTCCTGAAATATCCCAGCCGAGGATGAAGGGCGGCTCGCCAAGCAGCGGATAGTAACCGCCGCGCACGGCGCCATCGACCGGATTGATGCCGGCTGCCTTGACGCGGACCAGCACTTCGCCGGCCTTGGGCGAGGGGGCGGGCTGGTTGGCAATAATTAAGACGTCGGGACCGCCGACGGTATTTTGGGTAACGGCACGCATGGGGATCTCTCCTGCTTGGTTGGTGCCGCTATCATTTGGATAGTAATATTCCCTTGTCCAGTATGTACCTTCTTGATATATAGGTACCTCATGGATAGTGAAGATACGTCTCCCTTTGGCTATGACGCGTACCGGCGGACCTGCCCTTCGCACACCGTGCTCGAGATGCTGGCCAGCAAATGGGTCTACCTGGTGGTCTGCGCGCTGCGCAAAGGCCGGCTGCGCAATGGCGAGCTTGCCCGCAAGCTCGAGGGCATCACCCCCAAGATGCTGACGCAGACATTGCGTGTGCTGGAGCGGGACGGCCTGGTGCGGCGTGAGGTCTTCCCGGTCATTCCGCCGCGCGTCGAATATGAATTGACCGAACTCGGCCAGAATCTGGCGAACCTGCTCACCCAGATCAGGTCATGGGCGGAGCAGCATGCGCCAGACATCAAGGATGCCCGCGCCAGGGCGATTGCCGCAAATGAAGGGGATTGGGCCGCTTAGACCGGTGATCTCCGCGGCGATTCAGGCAGTTCGATGCGATCGCCCGATGAGTTGCGTGCCAGCGGACACATCGAGGACGCGGATGCCGGCCGGTTCAGCCGATCATGGCGCTGCGGCCGCCGGTTTCGGCCTCGCGAATCTTGGTGTCGCGCGACTCCAGCATTTCGGCCTTGGAAAGCTCCGCTTCAGCTTCGCCGAGTAGTGATTCGGCAGCGCTTCGCTGTTGGGCGAGGTCGCTTTGCGAATTTCTGAGGTTGTCACGGCGCAAGCGTGCCGCCTTGGCGAAGGTCGGATAGGCGAAATGATTGATGTCGGTGATGCCGGCTTTCTTTTCCTCGGCGGTGATCTGCAGCTCCAGTTCGACGGCCATGCGTTCGAACTCGGCGATCATCATGTCGAGCTGCAGCAGCTGCCGCCGCTTCTCATTCACCTGAAACTGTTTCAGCCGAACGAGGTTTTCACGTGACTTCATGATTCGGTACTCCCGGAAACGCACACCCGCACATATCGTCCAAATCACCTGGAAAGGCCCAGGCTCTGCCCGTGTCCACCGGCTTTCCCCGAACTATGGGAAACAAAACCCTAAAGTTTTTTGCCGGCGGTAACCATTCGTTTACGGGCATTGTTAATCATACGGGTCAGGGCTTAAGGCCGGGTAAAAATTCCGGTCGCCGAAGCGAAGCCGCGTCGATGAGTCCCTGGAGTCACTTAGTCCGGGTTGTTAATGTGTGGCATTAGGAATTTGGGTTTGTGATTCATTATTAGATTCAAGAGGGTGTAGAAAGAGGTTAAAAAATCTGGTACCGTCATGGACGGGAAATTAGGTTTTGTTAACCATTTGATGGCAGCCTCTGCACAAGGCAACCACTGCTCCGGTTCCGGACGGGTCGTGAAATGGTCCGGCAGCAGAAAAGGGGAATTAAATGCGTGTTCTGCTGATAGAAGATGACAGTGCAACCGCACAAAGCATCGAACTGATGCTGAAATCGGAAAGTTTCAATGTCTATACGACGGACCTCGGCGAAGAGGGTGTCGATCTGGGCAAACTCTACGACTACGACATCATCCTTCTCGATCTCAACCTGCCCGACATGTCCGGCTACGAGGTTTTGAGAACGCTTCGCCTCTCCAAGGTCAAGACGCCCATCCTCATCCTCTCCGGCATGGCCGGCATCGAGGACAAGGTACGCGGCCTCGGCTTCGGCGCCGATGATTACATGACCAAGCCGTTCCACAAGGACGAGCTGGTGGCGCGCATCCATGCCATCGTGCGACGCTCCAAGGGCCACGCCCAGTCGGTCATCACCACCGGTGACCTGGTGGTCAACCTCGACGCCAAGACGGTTGAAGTCGGCGGCCAGCGCGTGCACCTCACCGGCAAGGAATACCAGATGCTGGAGCTGCTCTCGCTGCGCAAGGGCACCACGCTCACCAAGGAAATGTTCCTCAACCACCTCTATGGCGGCATGGACGAGCCGGAACTGAAGATCATCGACGTCTTCATCTGCAAGCTGCGCAAGAAGCTCGACGCCGCGTCCGGTGGCCAGAACTACATCGAGACGGTCTGGGGTCGCGGCTATGTGCTGCGCGAACCGGAAGACATTCGCGTCAGCGCCTGAGCGGCGGACACCGTCAGGACTTCATCGAAAAACCCGGCTCAGGCCGGGTTTTTTGTGTGATGGTCGACAGTTTTTGGTTTCATGCATTTGTGCAGGGAAGGCCGCTTCGCACTTTTCCCGGAAGTGCCGACTCAGGCGGCGATCTTCAAGTTGCGAAAGCGCTCGAGCAACTGCGGGCGATTGAACGGCTTCAAGAGATAGCCCTGGGCGCCGGCGCGCTTGGCCCGCATGATCGAGGCGATATCGAGTTCGACCAGCGAGATCAGGATCTGCGGTTTGATCGGGCTTTCCATGGCGCGCACGCGGCGGATGAGGTCAACCGCCTGCACGTCCGGCAGGGCGCCGTCGACGACGATGATGTCGGGCATGTCGGCGGAGCACATCTCCAGTGCATCAAGCCCGCTGGCGGCTTCGATGACCACCATGTCGGAACCGCCCAGGATGCGTTTTGCAACCTTCCTGATGACGCTTGAGTCGTCGACGAACATGCAGCGTTTCATTTCCGGGTCCTCTTTGCCCTTGGGCAATCCGGTCGTGCGGGGCATCTGCTGAGCACCCTAGACCGATCTGGTAAAGAACCCGAAAAGCCATTAGGTAAAATTTTTGGAAAGATACCGTTTGCGAGGCTTTTCTTTGCAGATGCTTCGACGCGGCCGATGGAGAAAAGCTCAACGCTTCCGGTCGAGCCATCACGGCAATATTACGCTGTTGAAATACTTTGCTTGTCCGGCAAATCAGCTCAGGCTGCCGAAAGCACGATTTCTTCCGCCGTCGCATGGATCGATATCGTCATGCTGGCCTCACGGGCCAGAAGCAGCGTGTAGTAGGGCTGCACCGAATGCGCATCGATCGGCTCTTCCGGCTTGTGGCCGGAATGCAGTTCGAGGAATTTCGGCGGCACGCGCAGCATCGGGCCGCTTGCCGAAATTGAAATGCGCGGCTCGGTTTCGAGATTCTCGAGGGTGACGACCAGCTTGCCACCGCGCGGAATGGCGGCATTGCCGACCAGGATCAGGTTTAGCAGCAGCTTGACCTTGTTCTTGGGCAGCAGCGCGCGCCCCGTTCCAGGTCAGTTCCGGTTTTTCATTCTTGAGGAAGGCGATTGCCACCGCTTCGGCGTCGCCGGTGTCGATCAGCATGCCGGCGGAGCCTGCCGCGCCGAAGGCGATGCGGGCGAACTGCAACCGGGCCGAGGCGTTCTTGGCGCTCTGGCGGATGAGCCGCATGGCGTCTTCGTCGGCGCCGCCCTCGTCAAGCAGTTCGAGCCCGTTGTTGATCGCGCCGACCGGCGAGATGATGTCATGGCAGACGCGGCTGCACAGAAGCGCCGCCAGGTCGGGCGCGGAAAGGGTGAACAGATCGGCCATCGGTGAAAATCCCTGCAAAATTCCACAATTCGTGGCCGAGCGATTGATTGTCGCGCCTGCCCACACGAATCAAGCTCCAACCCGAGGCTTTCTGAATACACAGCACTCGTACGTACAGCAACAAACCCAAAATTGTCGTCGGGGCAAATGGCGTGTTCACGCAGGCCGCCGGCGCCGCGCGACCCCAAAAGCCAGCCTTCGAACCGCCATCTTCCTGTGGGAGTTAATGGTTGAAAAAGGATTACGGCATAGTTTGCCCCTAACAGTCATCCTTAACGGCCGCCTAAAGAGCCGGACCGGATGCGAGGCGTCGGCGAAAGTGCTCCATGACGGAGATTGGAAGCATGTTTTCCCGATTTTATGACCGGAGCTTTCTCCGCGTCCTTTCAATGGCGATCACGCTCATGGGCGTTCTCGTTTTCTCGACCTCAGCCTTGCGGGCCCAGGAATACACCGCTCAGGAGATTATCGATTCCGGTCACAAGTTCTTCGGCGCGACGTCGGGTGGTCTCGCCACCGTCGTCGAGAAGATCTTCGCCTCCTACGGTCTGCCCAATGGCTATCTGCTGGGTGAGGAGGGGTCGGGCGCGCTGATCGGCGGCCTGACCTATGGCGAAGGCACGCTCTACACCAAGAATGCCGGCGACCACAAAGTGTTCTGGCAAGGCCCGTCGCTGGGCTGGGATTTCGGCGGCGAGGGGTCCCGGGTGATGATGCTGGTCTACAATCTCGACGATGTCAGCAATCTCTATAACCGCTATGGCGGCGTCGCCGGGTCGGCCTATGTGGTGGCGGGCGTCGGCTTTAATGTGCTGAAGAACAACAATGTGCTTCTGGTGCCGATCCGTACCGGTGTCGGCGCACGGCTCGGTGTCAATCTCGGCTATCTGAAGCTGACCGAGCGGGCGACGTGGAATCCGTTCTAAAGTCCAACGCATCATGACCGCAATGCCGACTTTTCAATGGGATTTGTAAGCCTGTGACCCCCAATGCGCCGCGGCAAGCTCTTGCCGCAGCGCCGGATTTCCGCCATGCCAATACTATGCGGTCCAGTTCCGGCGGTTGCCGCCGATAGCGGGTAGTCCTTTGGTTCAGTCGGTCCTGTTCTTTGCCCTCGGCTTTCTCTGTGCCGGCTTTCTGGCGCTGATCGTGGCACCGGCGGTCTGGCGGCGTGCCGTCGCGTTGACCCGCAGGCGCATCGAGGCCTCTATCCCGTTGACGCAGGCCGAGATCCAGGCCGACAAGGACCGCGTCCGGGCCGAGTACGCCATGGCGACGCGCCGCCTCGAAATGAACGTCAAGGCGCTGCGCGAGAAAGCCGCCGAACAGCTCGTCGAGATCAATCGCGGCCGCGAGGCGTTGAAGGGGCTGGCGATCGAACGCACGGACAAGAACCAGGCGCTCGCCGAACTCGGCGCCAAGAACGAGGCGCTGCGGCAGCGCGAAGAGGAACTGCATCAGCTTTCGGAGCGGCTCAAGGAAACCGAACGCAAGCTGGAGAAGCGGGCGCTCGAGCTCGAAAAGCTGGAGCAAATGTACGACGATGCCAGTTTTTCCTCCTCCAGCCGGCAGATCGAGCTTGTGGCGCGGGAATCCGAATTGCAGAAGCTCGCCAGCGACATCTCGCTGCTGCGCGGCCAGCGCAAGGAAGCGGATCGGCGCCAGCAGGAGATCGCGGCCGAAAGCAAGGCCGCGCGCGATGCCCTGAAGGCGGAGAAGAAAAGGGCGGCCGAACTCGACAAGAAGGTCGAACGGCTGCTGGCAACGCTCGCCGATCGCGAGGACAAGCTCGATCGCCGCGAAAAGGAACTGGCGCGGCTGCGCGAAAAGGCGAAAGCCGAGGACGGCGGACCGGCCTTGCGGCTGGTCGGCAAACCGGATGACGCCGGGCAAGACGAGGCCAAGCGGCGCGATGATCTGGATCAGGCGATTGCCAAGCTCGACAGCGATCGCGAGCGGCTGGAGGCCAGGCTGACGGCACTGGCGCGCGAGAACAAACGGCTCAAGGCGGATTTGGGCGCGGTTGCATCGCCGGGTTCGGCGAATGGCAGTGCCGCGCTGCGTGAGCAGATGAACGAGCTGGCGGCTGAAGTCGTCCACCTAACAGCCAAGCTTGAGGGACCTGATTCACCGATCGCCAAGGCGCTGGCGGCACCGCAGGACAGCCGATCCGGCGGAGGCGACCGCAGCCTCGCCGACCGCGTGCGGGCCTTGCAGAAGGCGGGCGCGAACTGAGGCGGCGGCGCGGGTCACCCGCTTGCGCGGGTAGCATGGCATCACCACATCCAAATGCACGATCCTCTTCACCATGCTGGCAATCGCCCTTTTGGGCCTCTGGTACTTCCACCCGGTGCTGTTTGCACTGCTTGATGCTGTAATGGAGTTGTTCAGCACTGTGGAAAGAGCCCGGGAAGCGCGATCAAAGTCCACCGGCGCCCCAATACCGCTGGCCGATGAGATGGATCCGTTCAGGATGGATGTCGTACCGAGCGAGATCGGCACAAGCCGTGTCATCCCTGTTCCCAAACCGGCACTGGTTTTGGCGCGATATCCGTCAGCGCGAAAAATGGTGCAGCGCGATAGCTGATGCCGCGGCGACGTTCAGGCTGTCAAAACCTTTCGACATGGTGATCCGCACGGTTTGCAGGCGCGCAAGCAGGCTTTCGGGCAGGCCTTCGCCCTCGGTGCCGAGATAGAGCGCCAGGCGTTCGGCCGGCCTTGCATCGCGAATATCGGTTCGTCCGCGCGGCGACAGGGCGAATTGCGCAAAACCCCGTTCGGCGAGCATCGCGGTAAAGCCAGCGGTGTCGGTAAAGGTCGCAAATGGGATCTTGAGCGCGGCGCCGACCGAAACGCGGATCGCCTTGCGGTAAAGCGGGTCGCAGCATGTCGCGTCCATCAGCACCGCACCGGCGTCGAAGGCGGCGGCATTGCGGAAGATCGCGCCCATATTGTCGTGGTTGGCGATGCCGACGAGCACCACGACCAAGGCTCGAACTGGCAAGGCATCCAGCAATGGCCCGGCCGCTTGCGGCGTCTCCTTACGGCCGATGGCCAGGATGCCGCGATGCATGTGGAAGCCGGCGATCGCGTCCATCACCGTTGTGGTGACGACGTAGACCGGCAGGTCCGCGGGCGCCTTGTGCAGGATGTCGTTCAGACCGCTGAGCCGGTTTTCCAGAACAAGAATGGATTCGGCGCCGAAGCGGCCGGACGACAGAAGCAGGTCAAGCACCACCTTGCCTTCGGCGACGAAACGGCCTTGCCGGCCGGCGAGATCGCGTTCGCGGATATCAAGATAGGCGGCGACGCGTGAATCCCGGGGGTCGTCGATGCGAATTGGGTCCATATCCTGCGCTCAAAAATCGAAAGCGCGGTTCGTGCGTCGGGAGAAACGCACGAGCCACGCTCCGGAAGAGGTAAGCGGCCGCAGGAGCGTCCGGTCAAGTCCCGGCGCGGCGCAATCTCTGTGCCATCTGGGACAGGTCCTCCTTGCCGGTGCCGAAAATACCATCCAGCACGACAAGCAGTTCGCGCACCGCATCGGATTTGCAGGAGTAATAGATCATCTGGCGATCGCGGCGGGTTTCCACGAGGTCGAGCGCCCGCAGCTTGGCCAGATGCTGGGAGAGCGCGGATTGGCTGAGCATCACCTTGTCGGCGATAGCGCCGACCGACATTTCACCGTCGATCAGATAGCTCATGATCAACAACCGTTTTTCGTTGCCCATCAGCATCAGAAATTCGGCAGCCGATTCTGCGTTGGCTATTAGCTTTGTCGAGACCATGAATGCCCCATGCTGTTTGCTCATCGAGGCGCCATGGGGGCAATGGTGCCTGAATCCATAAATTCACTTGTGATAGGCCCCTGACGAGTCAGCGCCGTCTCTGAAGGGTAGAACATTTCTTTCAAATCTCAAGTGTTGCTTTTGATCAAATGCAATTAAGTTTCATTATTTGCCTGCTTGGCAGCCCGACCGCGCCTAGCCATATCGACCAGAGCGGGTCTCAACTCTCCTGCTGCTACCAGGGGTTGCGGGAAGAATACCCGGCAAACATTGTCTCTCGACACCAGATCCATGCCGTCGGCGTCCAAACCGGCGATGCTCCAGCCGTCACCAGATGCCCCGGCAAAATGATGCGCATAGACGGCGATCGCGTCAAGATGATCCGCGTTCATGTGCTCGACAGCGGATTGTTCACTCGCCGCAAGCTCTTCGACGATGGGCCCGCTGGTGACGAGATCGGCGCGATCGAGCAGATAGGCCTTGCCGAAGCCGCCATTGAGGCTGGCGCGCTGCGGCTCGAGGCGAAAGATCGAGAAGTCGCCGAGCCCGGCATAGAGGCTCGCCTTGGGATTGCGATTGAGATAGCGGCGCTCGGCGCGAGCATGCGCGTCGGAGCCACGCTCGAGCAGCAATGCCTGGCAGATCAGCGTCAGGCGTGGATGCGCCAGCGGGTCGCCCTTGCCCGGCTCGCCGAGCAGCAGGGAACAGCGCGGATCGGCAAGCATGGCGGGCGTGTGCGCCGAGAGCATCGAAACCAGGATCAGCAGCGCGCCGTCGATGTCGGTGGCGACGCCCACCCGGCTTGCCAGCGGCGACCCGGTCTGCGGCTCCAGCACCGCCAGCGCGCCGAAGCGAGCGCTGCGCAGAAGCGTTTTCGCCAACCGGATCGCCTCCGCGTCGGTCTCGCGGATCACGTCCTTATTTTGATTTTGCTTCATCAAAACGCTCGCCACAATTTCATTCGCTTATCGGCGCTGCAGGTCGGATTTGGCAAGATCGCCTGATCCGCTTCCTTCCTTACCTTGGCCCTGCAGGCAGATCGGTCCTTCCGACAGAGGTCGGCCAGCGCTATTTCGGCGCCATGCGGATGGCGCCATCGAGGCGGATGGTCTCGCCGTTCAGCATCTGGTTTTCGACGATGTGCAGGGCAAGTGCTGCATATTCGGATGGTTCGCCGAGGCGGGACGGGAAGGGCACCGCGGCGCCCAGTGAATCCTGCACGTCCTGCGGCATGCCGGCCATCATCGGCGTTTTGAAGATGCCGGGTGCGATGGTGCAGACACGGATGCCGGAACGGGCAAGATCACGCGCCACCGGCAGTGTCATGCCGACGACGCCGCCCTTAGAGGCGGAGTAGGCAGCCTGGCCGATCTGGCCGTCATAGGCGGCGACCGAAGCTGTGTTGACAATGACGCCACGCTCGCCGCCCTGCAGCGGCTCGAGCTTGGCGGCGCGGTCGGCGACGAGGCGGATCATGTTGAAGGTGCCGATCAGATTGACCTCGATCACCTTGCGGTATTGATCGAGCGGATGGGGACCATCCTTGCCGACCGTCTTCACGCCAATGGCGATGCCGGCGCAATTGACCAGGATGCGCGGCTCGCCCAGCTTGCTCGCCGCTTCGGCGACGGCGGCGGCGCCACTGTCGGCGCTGCTGACGTCGCATTGCACGGCAATGCCGCCGATTTCGGCCGCGACCTTGGCGGCGCGGTCGATGCCGACATCGAAGATGGCGACGCGGGCCCCCTTTGGCGGCAAGGGCACGCGCCGTTGCCTCGCCAAGGCCTGAGCCGCCGCCGGTGACGATCGCGATCTGGCCGTTCGGGTTCATGGCGTCCTTTCCTATGAAAACAGGGACGGATCAGGCCCGGATCGACGGCCAAGGTCAAGTCGTCGCCTAAAGCAATTCCGGACGGAAAACCGTTTCACGCTTTTCCTGAAATTGCTCTAGGCGTGCTCGGCGATCCTGGCCTGGCTGGCATGACCGACCTCGCCGGTGAGCCTGGCAACCGCGCCCGGCGTGATCTCATGCGACAAAAGGCGGTCGAGATCGACAGGGCGCGGCATCGAGATCTGGCCACGCGGGATGCGCTTGAAGCCGAGCGGCCCGTAATAGGGCTCGTCGCCGACCAATATGACGGCGGGCGCACCGGCCTTGACGGCCGCTTCCAATGCGATCGCCACCAGCCGGCGGCCGATGCCCAGATTCTTGAACGCCGGCCGCACGGCAAGCGGCCCGAGCATCAGCGCGCGGCCGGCGCCGGCGGCGATGCGGGTCATGCGCACCGAGGCGACGACGATATCGCCGTCAACCGCGACAAAGGACAGCGCCCGCTCGTGGCCGCCGGCTTCGCGGATCTTGTAGGCGGCCAGCACGAAACGGCCGGGCCCGAAGGCCTCGTCGTTGATGGCTTCGATTTCAGGGTCGTGCGCCGGAGTTTCCGGCAGGTATTTCACGTCGGCAAGGCTCATGGTCTTTGCGTTCCGGTAAAGGAGGAAAGGTTTGCTGCAAACGGCAGCATTCGCCAGTCAGCGCTTCATCAAGCGCGGGCGCTCTTTCGTCGTCGGTCAAACCGGATCAAAGCAAAGTCGAACATGCGGAGTGTCCGCTAGCATCAATTTTCGGCCGCTGCAATTGGCCTGATATGTCCGCCGTCTCCGTCAAGTGACGGTCTGTTCAGCGCCTGACGTCTTCGACAGGGCAAGCTTGCGCCTACATTGGAGGTGAGGACGCAAGGAGATTTGCATGGGATTGCTGGTCGAGGGCAGGTGGCAGGACCGCTGGTATGATACGGCGGACAGCGGCGGCAGGTTCGTGAGGACGCAGTCGCAATGGCGGGACTGGGTCACCGTTGACGGGGCGCCGGCCGAAGGCCGCACACGCGGCTTCAAGGCCGAACCCGGGCGCTATCACCTCTATGTCTCGCTTGCCTGTCCGTGGGCACACCGGACGCTGATTTTTCGCGCGCTGAAGAGACTGAAAGACATCATCTCCGTCTCGGTCGTGCATCATTTCATGGGCGCCAATGGCTGGACATTCCTGGTCGAGGACGGCGCCACGGGCGACGCGCTTTACGGCCTCGATTTCCTCCACCAGATCTATGCCAAGGCCGATCCCGCCTATTCCGGCCGGGTGACGGTGCCGGTGCTGTGGGACAAGAAGGAGCAGACGATCGTTTCCAACGAGTCTTCCGAGATCATCCGGATGCTCAACTCGGCGTTCGACGCATGGGGCGATGCAAGCCTCGACTTTTATCCGCAGGACCTGCGCACTGAGATCGACCGCATCAACGCGCTGGTCTATCCCGCGGTCAACAACGGCGTCTACCGTGCCGGCTTTGCCACCACGCAGCGCGCCTATGAGGAAGCGTTCGGTGAATTGTTCGCGGCGCTGGATACGCTGGAGGAGCGGCTGTCAAAACAGCGCTATCTCGTCGGCGACCGCATCACCGAGGCCGACTGGCGGCTGTTCACCACGCTGGTGCGCTTCGATCCGGTATATGTCGGCCATTTCAAATGCAATCTGCGCCGCATCGCCGACTATCCGAACCTGTCGAACTATTTGCGCGACCTCTACCAGGTGCCTGGTGTCGCCGCGACCGTGAACCTGCATCACATCAAGGCGCATTACTACGCCAGCCACGAGACGATCAACCCAACGCGGATCGTGCCTGTCGGGCCGGAACTCGACTATGGCGCGCCGCATGACCGGGCAAGGTTCGCGATCTGAAATCGCCGATGGCTGCAAATCGCCGAGACCTTACCGGAAGGTCTCGGCGTTGATGCGCGCCTGTCTGGCAAGCTCCGCTTTCAGGAAATTCTTGCCCATGCGGCTGGAATAGCCCCAGGCGTTGATGCCAAAGACGACAAGCCCGGCAACCAGCAGGATGAAAACCCAGCCGAGAGCAGGGATGGTATCGCTTCCCGGCATGGCTCCGCCCGCGACAGCAAGGCCAAGGAACACCAGTGAAAGCAGGCACGAGGCCAAAGACGAAAAAGCGTTATCTTCCAATATTCGTCTCGATTGAAAAGCCGAAGGTTCCTCTTGACGAATTTGTAAGAGGTGAAAGAGGTCGACCCGAACGTGATGGCGAAGCCGCTCGCATGGCCGAAACTGTCCGGCAGCGAGGAAAACATCATTGCGATGCCGATAAACACGGCGGTCAAGCCTACCATCATAAGACTGTAAAAGCCGACATAGGGCCAAACGCTTACCGATTTTACTTGCTCGACATCCATGGAATCGCCCCCCGTGTATTTTCTTGATCAATACAGCCCGGAACCTTTTAAACAGCTAAGGCAAGCTTACCAATAGGGCGACGCGGGTTCGTCCCCAAAAACCTCGGCGATCCGCCGCAGTGTTGCTGGCGTCGTGTCCCTGGGCAAGCGATCGAGCGGGAAGAAACCGGCCTCGGCGATCTCATGGTCCGGCTGCTTCGGCGCTGTCTGGCTGAAATGCTCAATGACGTAAAAGCCGACATGGTCGCGCCGGCTGGAGCGACGGTTGAAATGCATCGACTTCAACACCGCAGCGGCGGTCAGCGCGATGTTGCCTTCCTCGGCGAGTTCGCGTGCCAGCGCTTCGGCCAGCGTTTCGCCGACTTCGACGCCGCCGCCGGGAAGCTGCCAGCCCGGCACATAGGTGTGGCGGATCAGGAAGACGGAATTGGTCGCCGTGTCGTGGACGAGGCCGCGCACGCCGAGCGTCATTGGCCGCCGCAGCACGAAATAGAGGTGAAACAATCTGGCCCGCAACCCCGGCCAGCCGGTCTGGCGGAAAGCGGTTTCGGGATCGTTCGTCATCGTTAGCGAAACCGTGGGTGGAAAGCCGCGTGCGCGTCGCCTATGAAAGAAACATGTTCAGGCTCGCGCATATTTCCGATGTCCATCTGGGGCCGCTCCCCGATGTATCCTATCGCGATCTCGCCTCCAAGCGCGTGCTCGGCTACGTCAACTGGCAGCGCAACCGCCGCCGCCACATGCATGATGCCGTCATTGACGCCATCACGGCCGACATCAAGGCGCAGAACCCCGACCATCTCGCCGTCACCGGCGACCTGGTCAATCTGGCGCTCGACGGCGAAATCGAGATGGCCAAGCACTGGCTGGAGACGCTGGGATCGCCGCACGACGTTTCCGTCGTTCCGGGAAACCACGACGCCTATGTGCCAGGCGCTTTCGACAAGGTCTGCCGGTCATGGGCGGCCTGGATGAGCGGCGACGGCGTCAACACACCGGTCGACCGCAACGCATTTCCCTATCTGCGCGTGCGCGGCAATATCGCGCTGATCGGCGTCTCGACGGCGCGCGCCACGGCACCCTTCATGGCCAATGGTTTCTTCATGGAAGGGCAGGCCGAGCGGCTCGGCAAGATCCTGCGCGACACCGGCGGGCAAGGCCTGTTTCGCGCGATCATGATCCACCATCCGCCGGTGCGCGGCGCCGTCTCGCAACACAAGCGGCTGTTCGGCATCTCACGCTTCCACAAGATCATCCGCCGCCATGGCGCGGAGCTTGTCCTGCACGGCCATTCGCATCTGCCGTCGCTGTTTTTCATCGGTACCCGGGCGGTCCGGATTCCGGCGGTTGGCGTCGCCGCTGCCGGCCAGGCGCCGGGCGGCAAGCATCCGGCTGCACAGTACAATCTGTTCGACATCGATGGCGAAAAGGGCCACTGGCGCATCCGCCTGACGCGACGCGGCCTGACCGGGCCGGCTATTCCGCCTGCCGACCTGCAGACGCTGGAGATTGGCGCGGAGCAGCCAGCCGCTATGGCCGCAGGCTGAGCCCCATCGCCACGATACGGTCCCAGAACAGGGCGACCGACACCGCCAGGCCGACCAGGGCGCCGGCGGCGATCACGCCAAGACCGGACAGGAAAGTTGACCAGCCCTTGCTGCGCGCCATCGACCGCAGCGGCGGTTCGGCTTCCGCCACTTCGGCGCGCTTCATGCCGGCGACGGCCGGTTCGACCCCGCCTTCCATCATCCTCTGGCGCTCGACGACGCGTTCGGCGACATAGCGCGTCACGGAATCGACAACCGGTTTCATCTCGGTCGATTCAGCAAGCACCACACGGCCGATGCGGGTGTCCTTGAGGAAGCGGTAGGTGCGGCGGTCGCGCCCCATCGCGACATGACTGACGGCATCGATCCACAGGCGCGGCTGCAGCCCAGCGGACACGACGAAGTCGAAATTATCCATGTCGGCGGGCACGTCAGCAAAGACGGGTGCAAGCTCGGCGGCCAGGAGATCGAGGCGCATGCGATGCGCCTCGCGCATGTCGATGACGACATCGTCGCGGTCGGCGAAGGCATTCTTCACATCACGGATGGCATCGGACAGTTTCCTTGACGGATCGATCTTTTCGCCTGCGTCCTTCATCGGCGTCTGCCTCGCGGGTTTGGTTAACACGGGGTTAACACAGCCGCCGGCAAAATGCACTGGCGAGATAGACGGGCCGTGGCGCTGGGTATGGTGCGTTGGAGGGAACTCAGCCGGTCGCCGCGGCGAGTTTCGCGCGAACGGGCCTGGCGCGGCGGTTCATGTTGCGCTGGATGATGCTGGCGATCAGGTCGGGCGCTTCCTCGATCAGCATATGACCGGCCTCCAGCACGTGATGCACATGAAAGCGTGCCGGCAGGTCATCCGCCTGGGTGAAGGGCAGCACCGCGTCATCACTGCCCCACACCACCATCACCGGCATGGTCAGCCTGTCCAGCAGGTCGCGCGGGATGACGCCTTGCCGGTCGTCCCTGGTCATGGCGGCGGCGATCTCGACAAGTTTTTCCAGTTGCCCGGGCCGCTTGCGCATTTGGAACAGCACATCGGCGACGCGTGGCGAAGGCGTGCTGGCGGGGCCTGACATCGCGTCAAGGCAGACACGCACCTCGGCAAGATCCAGTGCCCTGGCATAGCGGCGCAGCAGGGGGGCCGTTGATCTCCGGGCCAAAACCGCCAGGCGCCAGCAAGGTCAGCGAAGCCACTTTCTCAGGCTCGGCCAGAGCCATCAAGGTCGCTACCGCTCCGCCCATCGAATGGCCAACGAGATGGATGCGTTTGACCCTGCGGGCCTCAAGGTCGGCAAGAACGGCCCTTGCCGCGACCTTAGCAGGCCCGGCACCGGGAAAGTCGAGCGACATGCCATGTCCCGGCAAGTCGTATGCAAGGGTACGCGCGGAAGCGGCGAGCGAGACGATCACCTCGCGCCAGACATCGTGGCAGCCGCCGAAACCATGCAGCAGAACGATGGTCTTCGAACCAGCACCTTGCTCGGCGGCATAGAGCGATGAAATCATGAAAGCTGGGGGCTTGTTGCGGGACTGAGAAAAGCGCGGGACCGGGCACCAAATGCGGCTGGATTGCTCTTCGTCCAGCGCCATAGCCAGTAAAATTTTCGCGATTATTCGCGGGCGCGAGCATGTAATTCAACGGGTTCGTCTGGCAAAGCCGGCAAATCAGCCCGATTGGTGCTTTGTTCTACGCGCGCGAACGCCCAACAATTCCATTGGTCCAAATGGTCGGAGACTGTTGAACTTCAGCTGGCGTTGCCAAGTCCGGCGGCGCGTAAGGCGCCGACCAGCCGCTCGGTCAGATCGGCCGGATATTTTCGCTCGACGAAGGTCGCGCGCGGATCGGCGGCAAATTTAGGGAACTTGGTGTTCAACTCGTCGAGCAGTGTGGTCACCAGCTGGTCCTGTCCGGCAGCCTTGGCGCCGATCAGACGCGCTGCCAGATAATGCGATTTCGTTGCCGTCGTTCTCAATGCCATGCTGGCCGCTATGGCCTTGTTCATGTCGCCCAGCATGAAATCACCAACGAACAGTCCGTAGTCCCACCATGTCGAGTGACCGCTGAAGGTCTCGGCCGCATGGGCAAGGATCGGCGTTCCCTCCGCGTATCGGCCAGCGAAGATCAGCCCATAGCCGTAAGCGGCGGCCATGCCGAGATCATAGGAATTGAGTTCATAGGCCTTGCGCATCCAGCGGATCGCTTCGTCCGTATTGCCGAGGCGCGAGCTGACATAGCCGTAGGCGCGATGCGCATAAGGACTGGTCGGTCCCATCTGCACGCCGCGGTGAGCAAACTCGACGGCCTTTTCGATCGTCGCATTGGGCGGGTAGGCATAGTGATCGGAGACCGCCTCAACTTGTAGAGAAGCAAGTTCCGAATAGACGAGCGAGGATTTTGCCCCGGAATTGGCCAACGTCTCGAGGCAGCGATAGGCGGCCTCATGGGTTTTGGCATTCTGGTCGAGATAATATTTGTCGTTGAGCAGCAGGCATTGGGTCAGGCCGTTTGGCGTGCCGGTCTGCTCGATATAATTGTAGATCGTGCCCGAGGCGGGAAGTGCCGAGCTCAGCATGTCGGCAACACGGTCCTCGACAGCAGCAGGGGCGCTGTCGGCCGGGGTGAGATTGCGTGAAAGAAGCACTCGTCCGGACGCCACGCTTTGCAGTTCGATCGTGATATCGCCCGCGTTCGGACCAGGTAGAATGTCGAATATGAAGCTGGAGGCGTCGTTGGCGGCATCGTGCCTGTTGATGGTGTCGCGACCGATGAAGTCGATCGTATCGAAGCCGCTCAGGCCGGCGCGCAGCGACGCGGCGACGCGGCTCGCGTCAGCACCGTCGGCCTTGATGTCAATGTAGACGAGCGGCAGGGCTTCTGCCATCGCCGATAGTGCGATGTTGCTGGTCAGGCCGGCGGTCTCGAGCGTGGCCGGCACGTCGCCGCCGGCCAGCAGCGCACCGCTGCCTTGACGCAGGATCAGGACGCCGAGCATGGCGATGACCACGGCGATCGCCATCCAGAAGAACCCGAGATGGCGCGCCACCGAGGGCACGGGGGGCTGCCGCCGGCGCCAGCAACGCAGCGGCTGGAATGGCATTGTCGGCGGGCTCGGATGGAGCCGCTGCCGCTTCCGTCTGTTCCGCGGGTTTGGCTGCTTCCGGCAAACGGATCGCGTTGAGCTCATAGGCCGGCACGTAGCCGCCGCGCGGAATGGCGATGCGGACGGGCTCGGCGATGCCTTCATTGGCGAAATACTGCTGCAGCAGCTCGCGCAGCCTGCCTGCCTGCACCCGCACCACGGCATCGGTCGACGGATCGAAATCGCCGTCCTTGCCGAAGACATCCATGGCGATGGAAAAGCCCTTGAGCCTGTCGGCTTCGCCGGCCTGTTCGCGTTCGACGAGATAACGGATCAGTTTGCGCGCGCGCTCGGACCGTCCGAACGTCTCGCTGGCAAGCAGTCGCTCCAGTGTCTCGCGCACTGCGGGGGCGGCAGGCGTGGCATGCTGCAAGTGTCGAGCCTCTCGAAGTCGGCACAGGTTGAGATGCGATCATATAGGGCTCGCACCACCACACAAGTATGCACCCATTATGCGATCGCGTACCTCACCGGATAATTTTCCGGTGGTTAATGGCGCGGCTAATGTCGGCTGCTGGAGGAGCGTGCAGCCGCCGGCATCAGCCATTCGAGGCCAAGAGCCTGTTTTGGCTTGAAGAAATGACCGGCGCGAGAGCCGTTCAGGTCTCTCGCGCCAATCAGCCAATCACAGGTAAACGCTACCGCGCCTTGCGGCCGACGATACGGTTGGCGGCCGAAGTCACCGCTTCCAGCGAAGCGGCGACGATGTTGGTGTTGATGCCGGCGCCGAACAGCTTGCCACCGGGATATTCCATTTCGACATAGGAAATGGCCGAGGCGTTCGAGCCGCGCTGCATCGAGTGTTCGGAATAATCGAGCACCGACATCTCGACGCCGACATGGCGCGACAGCGCGTCGACGAAACCGTCGATCGGGCCGGTGCCGGTGCCTGATATGGTCACTTCCTTGCCGTTGTCGAGGATGACCGCCTCGACCACGCGCCGGCCCTTGACCTCGGTGTCCGGATAGGTGTGGTGGTCGAGGAATTTCAGGCGCGCGCCCGGCTGGTCGACATAGGTTTCGAGGAAGCGCTCATAGATGCGCTTGGCCGGCACTTCCTTGCCTTCGGCGTCGGTGATCGCCTGGATTGCCTGGCTGAACTCGATCTGCAGGTTGCGCGGCAGATTGAGGCCGTAATCGGCCTGCAGCACATAGGCGATGCCACCTTTGCCCGACTGCGAGTTGATGCGGATGATCGCCTCGTAGCTGCGGCCGACATCGGCCGGGTCGATCGGCAGATAGGGCACTTCCCACAGGCTGGTGTTGGCCTTCTTCAGAGCCTTCATGCCCTTGTTGATGGCGTCCTGGTGCGAGCCGGAAAAGGCGGTGTAGACGAGTTCGCCGACATAGGGGTGGCGCTCGGGGATCTTCAGCTGGTTCGAGTATTCGTAGACGTCCTTCATCCGGTTGATGTCAGAGCAGTCGATGCCCGGATCGACACCTTGCGTGTACATGTTGAGCGCCAGCGTGACGATGTCGACATTGCCGGTGCGCTCGCCATTGCCGAACAGCGTGCCTTCGACGCGGTCGGCGCCCGCCATCAGGCCGAGTTCGGTGGTGGCAATGCCGGTGCCGCGGTCATTGTGCGGGTGCAGCGAAATGATCAGGTTCTCGCGGTTGTCGAGATTGCGGCACATCCACTCGATGCGGTCGGCATAGATGTTAGGGGTCGACATCTCGACCGTCGACGGCAGGTTGATGATCAGCTTGTTGTCTGATGTCGGCTTGACGATCTCAGTGACCGCGTTGCAGATCTCCAGCGCGACTTCGAGTTCGGTGCCGGTGAAGCTCTCCGGCGAATATTCGAAGCGATAGCCGCCGCCAGCCTTGGCCGCCATGTCGGTGATCATCTTGGCCGCGTCGGTGGCGATGCGCTTGATGCCGCCGACATCCTTTTCGAAGACGACGCGGCGCTGCAATTCGCTGGTCGAATTGTAGAAATGCACGATCGGGTTGGTGGCGCCCTTCAGCGCCTCGAAGGTGCGGGTGATCAGCTCGGGCCGGCACTGCACCAGCACCTGCAGCGAGACATCGGCGGGGACGTTGCCTTCCTCGATGCACCAGCGGGCGAAGTCGAAATCGGTCTGCGAGGCCGAGGGGAAGCCGATCTCGATCTCCTTGAAGCCCATGTCGAGCAGCAGGCCGAACATGCGCGCCTTGCGCTCATGGCCCATCGGGTCGATCAGCGCCTGGTTGCCGTCGCGCAGGTCGACCGAACACCAGATCGGCGCCTTGTCGATGACCTTGTTGGGCCAGGTGCGGTCAGTGAGGCCGACGGTCGGGTAGGGTTGGTATTTGCGGGCCGCATCGGGCATGCCCCGCGTCGGTTCCACATCCTTGCCGGCTACCGCAGGGCGGATTTGTTCTCGTGCGTTCATCGTCTTGTTCTCCCGGCGGCCCCCGGATCCGTCTCGGACGGATTGCTGGCGAGTGGCGCCTTTACCAGATTTTCGTTCGCTTGATGTGACTGCCAATTTTGAGACTGGCCAAGGAGCATGCGCTTGCGCGGCGGTTCGACCGCCGGGCGCTCCTTCAGCGAACCCGGCGATCGCCGATAAGGCCGAGAAGAAGCAGGATCGAGGCAAGCGCGCGCACGGTCTCGCCGGAAAAACCGGTCTGACGGGTAGCGGTGGCGGCGCGCGTGTTCATGCCGGTTCTCATACAGGAGCAGCTTGTGCGAGGCAAGCGGGGGCTGAATCTGTTGAACATTATCCCTGACGCGGAAGCTCTTCCCCGCGCGTCGCAAATGCGCCAGACTTGCGTTTCGGTGGGGCTGCGGTGCGCCGCCGCCGGGAGGGGGTTGTCCATGAATTTCGTGTTCTTCTCGCCGCATTTTCCGACCAACGGCGCCGATTTCTGCGACCGGCTGAAGAAGGCCGGCGCCACCGTGCTCGGCATTGGCGATGCGCCCTATGATGCGCTGGACGGCAGACTGAAGGCGGCACTTTCGGAATATTACCGCGTCGCCGACATGGAGGACTACGATCCAGTGTTCCGGGCGATGGGGCATTTCATCCACAAATGGGGCCGCATCGATCGCTTCGAATCGCTCAACGAGCACTGGCTGGAACTGGAAGCAAACATCCGCACCGATTTCAACATCTACGGCACCAAGCTCGATTTCGTGAAGAACCTGAAGCGCAAGAGCCGCATGCGCGCCTTCTTCCGCAAGAGCGGCGTCGAGACCATCGCGCAGCGCAAATGCTCCGACCGCGCCGGCGCCATGACCTTCATCCGCCGCGTCGGTTACCCCGTGGTGGTGAAGCCCGACAGCGGCTCAGGCGCTTCCAACACCTTCAAGATCTCCAACACAGGGGAGCTCGACCAGTTCTTCCGGGACAAGCCCGAGGACGTGACCTTCGTCATGGAGCAGTTCATCGAGGGGCTGGTGGTGACCTATGACGGGCTGGTCAACCGCGACGGCGAGGTGGTGCTGGCGGCCAGCCACCGCTACGACCAGAGCGTCATGGAGGTGGTCAACAAGGACCGCCACATGAGCTACACCTGCTTTCCCCATATCAGGCCAGCGGTCGAGGAGGCCGGCCGCAAGATCCTCAGGGCGTTCGACGTGCGCGAGCGCTTCTTCCACATCGAACTGTTCGAGACCAGGGACGACCGGATCATCGCGCTGGAGGTCAACATGCGGCCGCCCGGTGCCTGGATGACCGACGCCATCAATTACACGTTCGATATCGACGTCTATGCGGCCTGGGCCGACATGGTGGTCAAGGACGCCGCCGGCGGACCCTATGAGGGCAAGTATTTCACCGCCTATGCCAGCCGCAAGCGGCACCTCCACTATTTGCACAGCCATGAGGACGTGCTAGCGGCGCACCGCGACAAGATCGTCCACCATCAACCGATAGAAGAGGTTTTCAGCCGCGCCATGGGAAATTACGCCTACCAGATGCGCTCGAAGGATCAGGCTGATCTGCGCGAGGCAGTCGCCTATATCCACGCGGAAAAGGCCTGAGGCCATGGACATCTCCTATCACAAGCATTTCTCGGGCAAGCTCGGCCGCGACATGGAATACAAGCGCTATGGTCATGCCGGGCGGCCGGTGGTGGTGTTCCCGACCTCGCAAGGGCGGTTCTACCAGTTCGAGGATTCCGGCGGCGTCGGCGCGCTTGCCGAATTCATCGACACCGGCCGCATCCAGCTGTTCACGGTCGACGGCATCGATTCGGAATCCTTCTTCAACAAGCACGCCGATGCCGCGCATCGTATCGCCCGCCACGAGGCCTATTTCCGCTATGTGCGCGAGGAGGCACTGCCGGAAATCTTGTCCACCGCATCGGCCGCCAATGGCGGGCGCAAGCTGAAGCCGCTGTTCTCGGGCTGCTCGATGGGCGGCTACCATTCCTCGAATTTCGTCTTCCGATTTCCCGAACTCGCCAGCGGCGTCATCTCGCTGTCGGGAGTGTATTCAGCCCGCGATTTCTTCGGCAAGGCGCTCGACGGCGACATCTTCTACAACTCGCCGCTCGATTATCTGCCCGGCATCGTCGATCCAAAATTGCTTGCACGGCTGAAGGCGCTGCGGCTGATCTTCTGCTGTGGGCAGGGCGCCTGGGAAGAACGCATGCTGGTCGAGACGCGCAAGCTGGAACAGATCCTGCGTGACAAGTCGATTCCGGCCTGGGTCGATTACTGGGGCGGCGACGTCAGCCATGACTGGCCGTGGTGGCACAAGCAGCTGGCCTATTTCTTCGGCCGCTGGCTGGATGATGATCTGATGCACAGACTGGACTAAGGTGCATTGATATTCAGGTGAGGCTGGCCTGCAAATGGCTGATACCTGCGCTTCGGTGCTCACGTACGAAAGTACGCTCCGCTCCGGTTCTCGGTATCAGCCATTTTCGACTCAGCCTGACCTGAATCTCAACGCACCTTGGGCACAGATGATATCGACACCAGACCCCATCCGCCGCTTTGTCGAGGCCACCAATGAAGGCGATACGGAAGCCTTTCTTGGCACCTTTGCGGATGACGCGTTCCTGAGCGACTGGGGACGGGACTTTCATGGCCGTGAGCAGATCGCGCGCTGGAACCAGTCGGACAATATCGGCGTGAAGTCGCATCTCAGCATCGTCAGTATCACGCCGGCGGAAGGCACCTATCGCGTCCGCATCGCCGTCAAGGGCAAGGGCTTCAACGGCGAGGGCGACATGACCTTCACGCTGGATGGCGACCACATAGCGAGCCTCGTCATCACCTGACTGAAGCCTGAGCAAACTATCCTTCCTGGCAGACCGGCAGAGAAACAGGCTCGTGCTCCGCTGCCGATCCGCGACGCAGGCCAAGGAAGACGACAAGAGCGGTGACGATGGTGATTGCCGCCAGCACGATCAGCAGCCTGTCGAATGCCGTCTCGTAGGCCTGGACCAGAGCCATGGCACTGGCCGTCGGCAGATGCCGCGCCGTTTCTCCGACATTGCCGGTCACCAGCAGCTGCGCGGCGGCGGCCGCATCCCTGGAAGACGCTCCTTGAGCGGCGAGTTGTGCCGCGGTGAAGCCTGACAGGGTTGCCATGACGATCGCCACCGCCACGCCCTCGCAGGCGACACGCGTGGTGTTGAAGATGCCGACCGCCATCCCGCGGCACGACACTGACGGCAAGCCCGTCCATCAACCCCCAGGGCAAAGCGATGCCGACGCCGATCAGCACCAGCGGCGCCACCAGCGCGATGGCGATTGGCGGTGTCAGGCTCAGCCAGACGAGGCCGGCGGCAGCGATGAGCAGGCCCACGCCGCAGATCGTGGCCGGCGCGATCCAGCGCGCCAGCTGGCCGGCAAGCAGGGGCAGGATCAGCAATGGCCCCGAGAGGCAGATCATCAATTGCCCGGCCTTGATCTCGCTCATCCCTTCGATGCCGATGAAGCGGATCGGCAACAGCACCAGCAGGACGACGAAGCCATAGGCGGGCGCCGCCGCCAGGAACTGGACGCCGACGAAGCGGGGAAAGCGAAACAGCGTGAGATCGAGCATCGGCCGCCGTACGCGCCGCTCGACGATTACGAAGGCGGTGAAGAAGAGGACCGCCGCGGCGAGCAAAACGATGACGAGGGGATCGGCCCAACCACTCCGCGGCGCCTGCAGGACACCATAGGTCAGCGAGGCCAGCGCTGTGGTGAAAGTGCCGGCGCCCGCCCAGTCGAGGCCGGTGGCATCCGGGTCGCGCGATTCCTTGATGGTGCGCAGACCCAGCGCTGCCGAGGCGATCGCCAGTGCCGCGACCAGAACAAAGATCGACCGCCAGCCGAATGCGGAGATGAGCAGGCCCGAGGCGATGGGGCCGAAGGCCAGACCGATGCCGAAACTGGTGCCGAGGAAGGAGAAGGCGCGAAGCCGCAGCGGTCCCTCGAATTCCTGCGCAAGTGCGGAGGCGCCGCCGGCAAAAGCCAGGGCACTGCCGATCCCTTGTGCGGCCCTGAACATGTCGAACCAGACGATGTCGGGCGCCAGCATGGCGCCCAGCGACGCCAGGACATAGAGGCAGAGGCCGGCAAGGAAGATGCGCTTGCGGCCGTGGTTGTCGGCGAGCGCTCCAGCCGCCATCAGGCTGGCGCCGAAGGTCAGCATGAAGGCATTCGTCACCCAATTGAGCGCGATCGGGCTGCCGCCGAGGTCGGCCGCGATGCGGGAAAGCGCGACGGCCGGGCCGGTGAAGGTCAAGGGCATGGTCATCGCGGCAAGGCATACCGACAAGAGCACAAGCCATCGCTCGGCCGGGCCGGTTGGGGTCTTCGAGGTCATGGATTTTCCTATCTAAAGCAGCATCCGCCGGCATGTGCGTGGGTCGTGCGCCGGTCGTAGCGACAAGATAGGTCGACGGCCTTTCCGGAAAAATGGTATTATATCTCCTGATATACCGGACTGAAACGCTCGAATGGAAGACAACGATGGATCGTCTCAGTGGCCTCTTGGCCTTCGCCCGCACCGCCGAGCTCGGCAGTTTCATCGCCGCCGGCCGGGCGCTCGGCATTTCGGCCTCCGCCGTCGGCAAGAGCGTCGCGCGGCTCGAACAGGAGCTCGGCGTGCGGCTCCTGCAGCGCAGCACACGGCGCATCGGCCTGACCGAAGAGGGCAGGCTGTTCAACGAGCGGGTGCGCCGCATCCTCGACGACATTGACGATGCCGAGGCGATGCTGTCGCGCACGCGGGAGACGCCGCACGGGCGGCTGCGCGTCTCGACCCCGATCGTCACCTATCATCTGCTTTTGCCGGTGCTGTCGGAGTTCATGGCGCGCTACCCCGAGATCGAACTCGACATCGATTTCAACGACCGCATCGTCGACATAATTGACGAAGGCATCGACGTCGCCATTCGAAGCGGCGCGCTGCCCGATTCACGATTGGTGTCGAGACCTGTTGCGCCCTTTCGCATGCTTCTGTGCGCGGCGCCCTCCTACCTGGACCGCCATGGCACACCCGGCGAGCCGGCGGATCTCGTCAGGCATTTCGGCATCAACTTCCGCTTTCTCAACAGCGGCAGGCTGCTGGAGTGGCCGTTCATCACCGGAAGCGCCGAACCACAGATCCGCTCGATGCTGACCTGCAACAACATGGAAGCCTTGAAGGGCGCCACGCTCGCCGGACTCGGTATCGCCTGCATGCCCGATTTCTTGGTCCGCGAGGCGCTGCGCGACGAAAAGCTGCGTATTGTACTGGACGACCATATAGACGGCCGTGGCCAGTTCCGGATGCTGTGGCCCTCCAATCGCCATCTGTCGCCGAAGGTGCGCGTCTTCGTCGATTTCCTTCCTGAGCATCTTGCGGTGGCGCGATGAGTCGCCGGCGGGGCACGGCCTTGTGATTTCCAGATGTGAAGCGAAAGCGGCACGACGCAGGGTCTCGATCTCTTGGCGAAAAGGAGTGCCTGGAAATGCAATGGATCGACTGTGTGTCCTATTTCTTCGGTGGCGCGGTGTTGACGAATGCCGTGCCGCATTTCGTCAGCGGCGTGATGGGACGGCCTTTTCAAAGCCCCTTCGCCAAGCCGCGCGGTCAGGGCCACTCTTCCTCGACCGTGAACGTTCTCTGGGGATTCCTGAACCTCGCGATCGGTTACCTCCTGGTGATCCGTGTCGGAGATTTCGACCTGCGATCCATGGCCGATGTCGTCGCGCTGGGGCTGGGCACGCTCCTTATGGGTGTGGTGATGGCGCGCATGTTCGGCCGCTTCAACGGCGGCAATTCTCCGGCCGATGGGTGAGCGGTCCGGCAAAAGGCCCGCTCCAGATAAGGCCCTTTGCGGGTCGCGGAAAAATATGATTACTTAAGTCAAGTTTCTTGTGGAAACTCCGGCGACGCTGTGGCATGCCCGGCGATGGGGACGAGGCCGAAACCTTTCGGCGGCTTCGTTTGAACCGCTATCGAAGGATTTCAGCGATGGACCAGTTGAGCGCGCAGACCCGCATCAGCGACGAGGCAATCAGGTCGGCGATCGAGCGTCTGCGCACCGAGCACGGCGAATTCGAGATCGAAACCGGGGCTGCCGACCGTTGGGAGCTTCGCCTGTATTATGGGTCGTTGAGCGCCACGATCGAGGATCACGGCATGCTGGTCCGCGTTGCGGCAACAGACGAAACCTGCCTCTCCTACATGAAGATGACGGTGGCCGGCCATGTTGCGCAGCATCTCGGTACGACCAGTGGATTGCGCTGGCAAGGCGACGGCAGCGATGCCGGCACGCCGGTCTTCTTCCGCGAGATCACGGTGCTGTCGTCGACGCGGATTTCGCCGCATATGCAGCGCCTGCGCTTCGCAGGCACGGACCTCGGCCGCTTCACCCATGGCGGCCTGCACATGCGGCTGCTGTTGCCGCCGCGTGGCCGGCGGCCGGTCTGGCCCTCGATAGGCCCTGACGGCCTGCTGGTCTGGCCCTCGGGCGACGATGCGCTCACCGTGCGGGTCTACACGATCCGGGCGATCGATGCGGCAAGCGGCTGGCTCGATGTCGATTTCGTGCTGCACCCCGGCCAGGATACGCCGGCCGCCGCCTTTGCACAGAGCGCCCAGGCGGGAGATGTGATCGGGATGATCGGACCCGGCGGCGGCGATGCGCCGGAGGCGCAGACCCTGCTTCTCGTCGGCGACGACACCGCGCTGCCTGCCATCGGCAGGATCCTTGAGCACTTGCCGCCGTCAGCCCGCGCCGAGGCGCTCATCGAAGTCGATGGTCCGGACGATCGGATCGCGCTGCCGCAAGGCGGGTCCATCGACATCACCTGGCTCTCCCGGCATGGTCGCGAGGCGGGCGGCGCCGGACTGCTGCCGGCTGCGCTTCGGGAGCGTAACCACGCCGCGCTTGCCGACGGCCTTTTCGTCTGGGCCGGATGCGAATTCGCCGACTTCCGCGAGATCCGCAAGATCTTGCGCAAGGAATGGGGCTTGCCACGCGACAGGCATCTGGTCACTGCCTATTGGCGCCGCGGCGCGCAAGGCGAAAATGGGGGCGGCGAGGAATAAGGCACTGATGGCGCTGAAGCAGGTCAGTCCCGGATGCTTCTGGCCACCAGCCGCGCGACGCTCGGGCCGACGAGCAGCACAATCAGGAAGCGCGCCGATTGCAGGGCCATGACGAAGGAGATGTCGACGTTCTGCGCCGCGGCGGCGATAATGGCGACGCTGTCCATGCCGCCGGGGCTGGTTGCCAGATAGGCGGTCAGCGGATCGATGCCCAGGAGATGGCTGATCAGGAAGGCGAGCCCGCCGCAAAAGGCGATCAGCGCCACGATCGAGGCGATGATCTGCGGCAGCGCGCGCGTCGCATGGCGCAGGATCGGCCTGGTGAAGTTCAGCCCGATCGACCAGCCGACCATGGCGTAGCTGATCGCCAGCAGCCAAGGCGGCAGCTGCATCTCGACGCCAAGGCCGAGATGGACGACGGTGCCGAAGATGAAGGTGCCGAGGAAGAAGGGCGAGGGCAGCCGGCAAAGCTTGCCCGCCAGGCCGCCTATGACTGCGATGCCGATGGTGGCGGCGAAGGCTTGGACATCGATCAGCGGAAACCAGATGATCGGCGGGACTTCGATGCCCGATGTGTCGACCCACATCTTGGCGACGATCGCCGCCGTCATCGAGACAAAGATGACGCGCAGATACTGCATGAAGGCGACGAGGCGCTGGTCGGCGCCGAAGGCGCCGGCCATCAGCACCATGGCGGTGGCCGCGCCTGGCGACGAGCCCCAGACGGCGGTGGTGCCGGGCAGGATACGCCAGCGGCTGATCAGCCAGCCGAGCAGGCTCGAGGCCGCGACCGTGGCGATCACCACGCTGAGGAACAGCGGCCACTCCTGATAGAAGACGGGGAAGATATCGGCCGAGATCGAAGCGGCGACGAGACAGCCGACAATGGCCTGGGCGGAGCCGAACAGCAGGCGCGGCACCCGCACCGTGGCGCCATTGGTGCCGGCGACGATCGCCGCCAGCATCGGCCCGATCAGCAGCGCCGCCGGCAGAGCGGCGAGTTCGAGCGCGCCGGCAAACAGGGCCGAGATGGTAAGCAGGACCATCCATTGCCAAGGCTTGCCCATCCGCGCCATGCGCTCGGTGGCGGGCTGGTCGGGTGGTGGCTGCTGGGCTGAGGAATCCATTTTTTCGGTCTTAGACGCGAAGCACGGCGATGCGAACCCCGCCGTGCCGAAAAATGAAGTGCGGTCCCAAAGTGCCTTGATCAGAACTTCCGGATAGGACCTGGGTAGCGAGCCACAAGATCGTCCGTTGTCAGCAGGGTGATGCCTTCCACGATTGCCTGGGCGACCAGGATTCGATCGAAGGGATCCTTATGCACCGCGGGAAGTCCGTCGATGGTGACGGCGTGTTCACTGGTGATCGGCAATTCAAGATAACCGCTGTCGAATAGGCCTCGCCGCAGCAAACGCGGGTCGACCTGGAAATCATCGCGCCCAAGTCCCCGCTTGATTGCGATCTCCCAAAGACTGGCGGGACTGAACAGCAATTCGTTGTCTGGGTTCTCAATCTCGCCGAGAGCCGCAAGTGGCAGCCGCTCCGGTTCGCTAGCCGCCCACAGGAGCAAATGGGTGTCGAGCAACAGTTTCACGCCTTGCCACCGAACAGTTGCTCGATGTCTTCGCTGCCCATGCGATCGAAATCGTCAGGGACGGAAAACTGGCCAGCCATGAAGCCGACCCGTCGCGCCTGCGAAGCCGGCTGATCGATAGGCACGACTTTGACCAACGGTTTGCCCGCTTTGGCAATGATGAAGGGCTCACCTTTGGCGGCTCGATCAACGAGACGTGAAAGATTGGTCTTCGCATTGTGAATGTTCACGGTCTGCATCGCAGGTCGCTCCATATGGACTTAGTCCGCAGAACTTAGTCCATTCTGAGGGCATTGCAAGGGCTGAACTCGCGAAACCTGCGGCTACGATTGTTCACCCTTATCGACGGGACGCGAGGGCTGCGCTTCGAGTAGGCGTCGGGTCGTCCGTCCGGCTCAGCCCGTCTTGCCGTCAGCCAAGCCGAAGCCGCCGACGGGGTGGGTCTCCACCTGGAATTCGAAGCCGGCGATGAAGGGGCGCGCCTTGGCGATGGCCGCCTGGACTTCCGGAAGCTGCAGTGAGGCCTTGTGGCTTTCGGCGTCGGTCCACACTTCGGTGACCCAGATCGCATCGGCATCCGCGGGGTCGCGGGCGATGATGTAGCTCAGGCAGCCGGGCAGGGCGCCGGTGCTGGCGCGCAGGACGTCCATCACCGCGTCGCGCTGGCCGCGCGATGCCCGCATCTTGCCGATCAGTCCGTACATTCTGTTGTCTCCCCTTCGAAGTCTCCGACAAGAGTATGCGGGCCTTCAGTATGCAGATAGCCGGTCACGGCATCAACTGGCCGCCATTGACCTCGATAACCTGGCCGGTGATGTAGCCGCTCAACAGGTCCGACGAGAGGAACAGATAGGCGCCGACACAGTCTTCCGCCGTGCCGGCCCGCCCCTGCGGAATGGTGGCGACCATGCCCTTGATCTGCTCGTCGGTCGAATAGCGCTCATGGAAGGGTGTCAGGATCGTGCCTGGCGCCACGGCGTTGACGCGGATGCCGAAGCCGATCAGTTCCTTGGCCATGCCGCGTGTCACATTGGAGACGAAGGCCTTGGCAGAGCCGTAGAGACCGGCACCGCCGCCCGCCCCATTGCGCGCGGCGATCGACGAGGTGTTGACGATGAAGCCGCCCTGCTTCTTCAGCCAGGGGATGGCCTTGCGCGAGGCGGTCAGCACCGAGCGGGCGTTGAGGTCCATCACCGCGTCATAATGCGCTTCGGTCTGCTCGGCATAGGGCACGCGGCCGAGCATGCCGCCGGCATTGTTGACCAGTCCATCGAGGTGGCCGAAATGCTGGGCGCTGTCCTCGACGACGCGTTCGACATCGGCGGCAACGGAAAAATCGCCCCGGACGAGGAACACCTCGCCGCCGCGGTCACGAATGGTCTTGCCCAGTTTCTCGGCGGCCTCCTGGCTTGAATTGTAATGCAGCGCCACTTTGGATTTCTGCGCGGCATAGGCCAGCGCGAGCGCCGCGCCTATGCCGGTCGAAGCGCCGGTGACCAGCACCGCCTTGCCGGCGAGATCGGGGATGGTAAGCGCGGTCGTGGCGGGCACTGCTGGTCCTCCGGAGGGTTCAGCGAGACCAGCCGTTCCCGGCCCCGGAGTCAAGACTGTGCACTATGGCCGCAGATAGGCATAGCCCTGGCTTTGCAGTTCCGCGAGCTTGACGACGCCACCCTTGTCGGCGGCATGGAAGCCGTCGAGCAGGTCGGTGAGCGAAATGTCCATGCCCCGCATGGTGTTGCCGCAGGCCTGCGGCTCGAGGCCTTGCTGCACCAGGCCGGCGAAGCGGCTGGAGACCGCGGCCGATATGCCATTCGACTTGAAGGCGGCCAGGGCCGGGCCATGCACGACCAGCACGATGTCGACATTGCCGCCGGTGCCCTCATAGTGGTTCTTGATGTTGCCCAGCACGAAGTTGACCTTGTCCACATCACTTAGGTGATAGGCGACTTTCAGCCTGGCAGACTCCGTGGCAGCGGCCTGCACCGCCCGCAGGCCAAGAAACGTTCCGGTCCCGGCAAGAACCGCGCGGAACATGTCGCGTCGGCGCATGGCATCCTCCCTGGATTTCACCGCAATTTGCGTGGCTCCGGCCGCAATACTAGCATAAGTTGACGCAACGTCCTGTCGATGCGAGGAGAGGTCACATGACGTTCAGGGCAGGGGAATGGAAGACAATTGCGGGCGCCGGATTCGCCGTCGCGCTGCTTGGTTTGCTGGCAGGCACGGCCGTCGCCGACGATACGCTTAAACTCAAGGAACTCAGCCCGAACGGGACGGACGCCTGTTTCGGCCGGGTCTATGACGCGGCGCATCTCAAAGCACATCCGAAGCAGAAAGTGGCGCGGATCTTCTTCTACTATGGCCATGATCCAGTCAGCCGGCCGAATGAGGAACCGGCCGCGAATTCCGACACCTCCTACAATGGCTTCGTCACCACCACAGTGCGCGGTGCCAAGGCGCCGCAATGGGCAAGCGGCTGGTGCAATCACGAATCCGAGGACGGCACATCCGGCCCGATCCGCTGCGGCATGGATTGCGACCGCACGCTGGCCTCGCTGAAGGTCGACGACAAGGGCCGGGTGCTGCTGTCCGACCTGTCGCCCGATATCTATCTCGATCCCGACTCAGAGGAGCAACTCGGCAAGGCGGAATATGACAGGCAGGCGCTCGGCTCGGAGGATGACAATTTCCGCCTGGACCCGATGCCGGCTGCGACCTGCAAGGCCGAATTCGCGCGCATCGATCCGATCGATCCGGCGCTCGGGGACCCGTTGCGCGTGCGGCTGAAGCCTGACCAGCCGTTCTGCTACGGCCGCGACTACGATGCGGCGCATATGAGTTCACACCCCAACCAACTGGCCCAGTCGATCCGGGTTTTTCGCGGGCCTGTGGAACTCGCTTCCTACGCTTCGGGCGGTGACGTTGCCAATTGGCCTGATGGCGCCGACATCGCCGTTTCGGTCACCACCAGGCTGAAGTCCGGCAAGGTCACGCAGACCTATTCCTGCCAGGGCGAGGCGGACCAGTGGCGCTGTGCTGCGAGCTCGAAGATGAGCGATTTCTCCTGCGACATCGCGCAGAAGGAGATCTTCCTCAAGCGCGGCGCCAACGGCATGATGATGCTGGCCAATCCCAACAGCAGCCTGGCGATCGTCGATCTCTGCTCGAAGGCGGCCGACGGCAAGACGAAGTCCGATGATAAGGTCTATCGGCTGGAGCCAATGCCGCAATCCGCCTGCGCACCTTGAGGCCTGCCGATATTCAAGTGATGCCGGCCTGCGAACGGTGGCTTCCTGTGCTTCCCAGTTCTACTGCGTCGCAGTAGAACTGAGTTCACGTACTTTAAGTACACTCCGCTCCGGTTCTCGGAAGCCACCATTCTCGGCTCGGCCTGACCTGAATCTCGACAGGCCTCAGGCTGGCGCAAAGCTATGCAAACGGCACGGCCGTCGTGCCTTTCGGCAGCTTCGCCTCGTCGTCGGGCTCGACGTGGATAGTGACGCGCACCGAGGGGATTTCGGCCCTCAACGCGTCTTCGATGCGGTCGCAGATGACATGGCTGGCGCCAACCGACATCTCGGCATCGACGACCAGATGGAACTCGATGAAGGTGGCACGGCCGGCGATGCGGGTTTTGAGGTCATGCACTTCCAGCGCGCCCTTGCAATTGGCCGAGATGACGTCGCGGATGTGCATATGCTCCTGGGTGTCGACCGCGCGGTCCATCAGGCCGTTCATCGACGAGCCGATGACATGCCAGCCCTGCCACAGGATGTTGAGCGCGACGATGACGGCGAGTGCCGGATCCAAGATCTGCCAGCCGGTCAGGATCGCCCCGACCAGGCCGCCGAAGACACCCACCGAGGTCACCACGTCGGTCATGATGTGATTGCCATCGGCGACCAGTGCCGGCGATTTTTCGGCCCGGCCGGCGCGGATCAGCGTCCAGGCCCAGAAGGCATTGATGACCGTGGCGATGCCGTTGACAGCAAGTCCGTTCCACGGCTTTTCAAGGGGTGCCGGCGCTTGCCAGGAGCGCCAGACCTCGTTGAGGATCAAAAGCGCGGCGAGCACGATCAGCACGCCTTCGAGCACCGCCGAAAAATACTCTGCCTTGTGATGGCCGAACGGATGATCCTGGTCGGCCGGCTTGTAGCTGACCTGGATCGCCCAGAAGGCGGCGCCCGAGGCAATGACGTTGACGATCGATTCCAGCGCGTCGGAATAGAGCGCGACCGAGCCGGTGATGTACCAGGCGGCGGCTTTCAGCGCGAGCACGACAAAGGCGACCACGATCGACCAGAAGGCAAGGTTGGCAACCTTGCGCTTCGCGGCCGCCTTGGCCGCGATCGCCATCGTGTTCTCGGCTTCGGCCATCGAGGTCAGGCTGCCTTTTCCTTGGCCTTGCGCGGCAAGTGGGCGACGATGTTTTCGATGATGCGCATGCCGGCATTGTGGCCGAGCGTCATGATCGATTCCGGATGGAACTGCACCGCGGCGATCGGCTCCTTGCGGTGCTCGAAGGCCATGATGACGCCGTCCTCCGTCTCGGCCGTGACGATGAAATCGTCGGGCAGGCGCACCGGATCGGCAAAGATTGAGTGGTAGCGGCCGACAGTGACTTCCTTCGGCAGGCCGGAGAAGATGATGCCGGGCTTCGAGACGCGGATGCGCGAGGGCTTGCCGTGCATGGGAATATGCAACTGCCTGAGTTCCCCGCCATAGGCCTCGGCCAGCGCCTGCAGGCCAAGGCAGACGCCGAAGATCGGCAGGTCGCGGGCGCGGGCCTTTTTGATGGTCGCGGCGCAATCGAAATCCTTTGGTGTGCCGGGACCGGGCGACAGCACGACGAGGTCGGGCTTCAGCCGCTCGAAGACCTCCTCCGGCACCGGCGTGCGCACGGTCGAGACATTGGCGCCGGTCTGGCGGAAATAGTTGGCCAGCGTGTGGACGAAGGAGTCCTCGTGGTCGACGAGCAGGATGTTGACGCCGTCGCCGACACGCGCGGTGGTGCGCTCGGTGCTGGCGGAATTGCCCATCTTGGCGTCGCGGATGGCGGAGAGCATGGCGGATGCCTTCAATTCGGTTTCGGCTTCTTCTTCCTCGGGGATGCTGTCGAACAGCAGCGTGGCGCCGGCGCGCACCTCGGCAATGCCGTCCTTGATGCGGATGGTGCGCAAGGTGAGGCCGGTGTTCATGTCGCCGTTGAAATTGACCATGCCGATCGCCCCGCCATACCAGGCGCGCGGGCTCTTCTCGTTCTGCTCGATGAAGCGCATGGCCCACAGTTTTGGCGCGCCGGTGACGGTGACCGCCCAGGCATGCGACAGGAAGGCGTCGAAGGCGTCCATGCCTTCGCGCAGCCGGCCTTCGATGTGGTCGACGGTGTGGATCAGGCGCGAATACATCTCGATCTGGCGACGGCCGATAACGCGCACCGAGCCCGGCTCGCAGACGCGCGACTTGTCGTTGCGGTCGACGTCCGAGCACATTGTGAGCTCGGATTCGTCCTTCTTGGAGTTGAGCAGCTTCAGGATCTGCTCGCTATCCGAAATAGCGTCGTCGCCGCGCTTGATGGTGCCGGAGATCGGGCAGGTCTCGACGCGGCGGCCATTGACGCGCACGAACATCTCCGGCGAGGCACCGATCAGATATTCGTTTTCGCCCAGATTGATGAAGAACGAGTAGGGCGAGGGGTTGATCGATTTCAGCTTGCGGGAAATCTCGGATGGCTGCGTTTCGCAGCGCTCGTAGAACATCTGGCCGGGTACGACCTCGAACAGGTCACCGCGCTTGAAACTATCCATCGCCTTGCGCACAAGGTTGGCATATTCGCCCGGCTCATGGTCACCGCGCGGCGGGATGCGGTCGGCGGTTCTGAACGGTTCGGCGATTGCGTCGCGCGACAGGCCTTCGGTCGAGAAACCCTCGCCTGAATAGTCGTAGCGGTCGGTCCAGGCCTTGGCTGAATAATGGTCGACGACCAGGATCTCGTCGGGCAGGAACAGGACGAGGTCGCGCTGGCTCGGCTTGCGCTCTAGCTTGTAGTCGACCGGATCGAACTGAAAGGCGAGGTCGTAGCCGAAAGCGCCATAGAGGCCGAGATTGGCATCTTCCTCGGTCTTGAACAGGGCCGTGATGGCGCGCAGCACGGTGAAGACCGAAGGCACGCGGCTGCGTTCCTCCTCGGTGAAGACACGGCCGGGTTTGGCGACGTCGAGCCGGATCAGCTTCTTCGATGCCTCGGCGATTGTGACATCTGCGAGGCCGCCCAGCGTCTTGCCGATGACCGGCAACAGGGCCTCGCCACGGCCGTTCAGCGCCTCGATGCGCATGGCGCGGCCCCGCGCGGAGATGACCAGCGGCGGGTCGATGATGGCGGTGTCCCAGCGCGTGTAGCGGCCGGGATATTCGTAATTGGAGGAAAACACCGCACCCCGGCGCGCGTTCAAGCCATCGACATAGGTGTCGATCGCACCCGCATAGGGCCGGTCGTGGCGCTCACGGGTGATGGTGATGCCACCCGCGGTCACGAAGCTTTCAGCGCCGTTTTCCAGAACCTTCATCGTCATTGCCGTCTCCATTTGGCTTGTTGGGGCAACGGACCCGGACTGGCTTGGAAAAAACAAATGGCCGCCCGGACTTTCCGTTGCGGCCACCCTCTCTTTTCACGCACGCGCGTTCGAACAGGCCGCTGTCAGCAGGCCCACCACCAAATGGTCTTGGTCGAACGCATATTCATGGCGAAATCCATAGCGGCGAAAAACCAGATGCGCAACAGGTTTGAAAAGTCTGTCCGGTGGCCGCCGCTTCCCCGGCTCATGGCACATCGCCACAGCCGGTGGTCCCGGCTAAGCTGACTTCCAACGATACCAAGACGGGAAACACCCATGACCGACCAGGCCGAGCGCGCGCGGACGTTCCACTCCCTTCACGTCAAGGGCAACCCGATCGTTCTCTACAATGCCTGGGATCCGGGTTCGGCCAAGATCGTCGAGAAGGCCGGCGCCAAGGCCATCGCCACCGGAAGCTGGCCGGTCGCGGCCGCGTTCGGCTATGCCGATGGCGAGAAAATTCCGCTGGAACTAGCGCTCGACAACATCAAGCGTATCGTCGCGGCGGTCGACCTGCCGGTGACCATGGACCTCGAGGGTGGCTACGGCGTCGATCCGGAATTCGTTGCTCGCACAGTGACGTTGGCATTGCGCGCCGGTGCCATCGGTTTCAATTTCGAAGACCAGATCGTCGGCGGCGCAGGCCTGCACGACATCACTGTTCAGGTGAAACGCATCGAAGCCGCTGCCGCCGCCGTCAAGGCGTCCGGCATACCGGCCTACCTCAACGCCCGCACCGACATTTTTCTCAAGGCGAAACCGGATGCGCATGATGACGTGCTGCTCGATCAAGCCATCGAGCGCGCGCAGGCCTTCGAGGAAGCCGGAGCGAGCGGCTTCTTTGCGCCGGGTCTTGGTGACGAGGGCCTGATCGAGACGCTCTGCAAGTCGACGAACCTGCCAGTCAACATCATCGCGCTGGCGCATGTGCCGCCGCGCCAGCGGCTGGCCGAACTCGGCGTCGCCCGCATCAGCCACGGCCCGGTGCCATACCGGCAGATGGCCGAATGGCTGGAGGCCAAGGCGCGGCAGGCGATCTCAGGCTAGGTCAATCCTCCAGCGTACCCGACCTTGCGTCGGCGCTCTTCCTGTCGCCGACCAGCTTCAGCAGGTCCTCGCCGGCGCGGATGATGCGGCGCGAGCGGCGGGTCAGGATGATGCCGTCCTGCGGTGCGAATACCTCAGTACGGCCATCGGCTTCGCCCGGCGCGTGGACGACCGTAGCGAGGCGCGCGCCGCGGGCGACCCGGTCGCCGGGCTTCACGTCGTAGAGGACAGCGCCGGCGCGGGGAGCCGGCATCATGTCGATGTTTTCCAGCGGGGCGACCACGCCCTTGAACGGGCCGGGTGCAGGGAGCGTGCTGTCGGCGATCACGCCGCGCGCCACCAGCAGCCGGTAGAGGCCTTCGGCGTCGGCGGCGGCCAGCGCGCCATCGACATCGAGGATGCCGCGATATTCAACCGTGGTGGCGACACGCCGGTCGAACTTGGCCACCTCAGCGGGAACGTTCTGGTAGGGCATGATCGAGGCGCCTTCGAAGGTGCCGTCGCTGTCCTCGCTCCACAGCACGACCGCATCAATGCCCATGGCGGCAGCGCAATCGGCCATGGCCGGCCACAGGCTGGTGTGGATGTAGAGATAGGCGAGGCCCTCATCGTCGCAGTGCAGGTCGAGCACGATGTCGTGGCCGAGCGACAGTTGCACCAGGCGTGACTTCAGCCGTTGGTCGGCGCCGCCAAAGGCGGTATCGGGCAAGAGCTTGGCGTCTGGCGCGGCGAGCAGCGGAAAACCGCGGTTGAAATTGGTGCGGGTGCCCAGGTGAAAGCGGCCCTGGTGCTCGCCGAAATGATATTGCGCGCGGCCGATCGGATTGGCCCAGGGCACGATGGTGATGTTGCCCTTGATGCGGCCTTCGGCCTCGGCCTTGTTCAGCGCCGGCATCAGCGCGTCGATGGCGACGACGCCCGGCAGTTCGCCGGCATGGAGGGCGGCCTGCAGATAGGCCGAGGGCGCCGCCTTTTCGCTGCCTGTGAGGCGGAACACCGGGAATTCGTACGAAACGCCCTCGCTGTCACCGGCGATGCGTTCGATCGATTTCTGCATGACGTCCTCCCACCAGAGCAGTTCACCGTTTCATGGAACGACGAACCGCTCTGCTTTTCGTTTTAACGCAATTCCGGACGGAAAACCGTTTCACACTTTTTCTGGATTGCTCTGGAGCCACGAGACATGCCCATTTGAAGGTGCCGATGTCGATTGGTCCAGTCCGCCGCGTTATGGGCGCAAGGGTAGTCTCTTGCCTTGCTGCATGTCGTTGTCCCAAAACCGCTGCGCACTTTTGGGCGACAGGCAGCTACTCGGCTGCCGCCTGAAGCGGGAGAGGCGAGCGCCGGTCCAAGGCTTGCGACAGCACCGCGACGGTCACCGCGAGCAAGGCGAGCACCGCGCCGACCAGCGGCAGGTGGGCGTAGGAAACGCCGGCGGAAAGCGCCACGCCGCCGATCCAGGCACCGCTGGCATTGCCGACATTGAAGGCGCCCTGGTTCAGCGTGGCGGCAAGGTTTGGCCCTTCCGACGCTGCCTCGACGACACGGATCTGCAGCGGCGGCACGACGACGAAGATCAGCAGTCCCCAGAGGAAAACGATGCCGATGGCGACGCTGGCAATCGCGCCGAACTGCATGAAACCGACGAACAGCACCGCCATCAACAGCAGCGTGCCGATGACGGTCGGCATCAGCTTCCAGTCGGCCAGCCGGCCGCCGATGATGTTGCCGATCGTCATGCCGGCGCCGAACAGCAGGAGCACCCAAGTGACTGCAGAGGTCGACAGGCCGGACACGTCGGTCAGATAGGGTTTTATGTAGGTGAACACGGCAAACAGGCTGGCCGAGGCCAGCGAGGCGATCAGCATCGCCAGCCAGACCTGCAATTTACCCAGCACGCGCAACTCGCCGCGCAGGCCGCCGCCGCTCGGCTCGGCGACGTCAGACGGCACCAGCCAGGCGATCGCCGCGACCGAGATCAGACCGATGCCGACAACGGCGATGAAGGTGGCGCGCCAGCCGAAGGCTTCGCCCAGCGCGGTTCCGGCGGGAACGCCCAGAATGTTGGACAGCGTCAGTCCGGCAAACATCAGCGCCATGGCGCTGGCCCGCTTGTTGCGCGGCACCAGGCTTGCGGCGACGACTGAGCCGATGCCGAAGAAGGCGCCATGGCCGAAGGCGGTGAAGACGCGCGCGGCCATCAGCGTCCAATAGTCAGGCGCGATGGCGCAGAGCAGGTTGCCGACGACGAACGACGCAGTCAGCCCGACCAGCACCGGCTTGCGCGGCAGATGCGCAGTGGCCATGGCGACGATCGGCGCGCCGAAGACGACGCCCAGCGCATAGCCGGTGACCAGCAGGCCGGCCGAAGGGATCGACACGCCAAGGTCCGCGGCGACCTCCGGCAGCAGGCCCATAATGACGAATTCGGTGGTGCCGATGCAGAAGGACGCAATGGCAAGCGCAAGGATCGGCAAAGGCATGGGGCGTCCAGACTGAATCGGTTCAATTTGGGGATTGAACGACGAGCCAAGCCATGCGCAATGCACATTGCTGCAATGCACCAATGCAGAAAGTCTGGAGCTTGAGGTGCCTCAGACGAGCGGCTTCAGCTCCTGGGCAATGGTGGGCAGCAGCTCCGACACTGTGGGGTGGATGTGCGTAGCGCGCGCCAGCGTGTCGACCGGCGCCTTGGCGTACATCAGGTCGAGCACGCAATGCACGGCCTCGTCGCCGCCGGGACCGAGCACGGAACAGCCAAGGATTTGCCGCGTGTCGGCATCGACGAGGATCTTCATGAAGCCTTGCGTCTCGCCCTTTTCGACGGCGCGGCCGACGCGGGTCATCGGCCGCTGGCCGACCAGAGCCTTGCGTCCGGATTTCTTCACCACCGCCTCGGTCATGCCGCAGCGGCCGAGTGGTGGATCGATGTAGAGCGCGTAAGCCTCGATGCGGTCGCTGACTTTGCGCGGATCATTGTCGAGCAGATTGGCGGCGACGATCTCATAGTCATTGTAGGAGGTGTGGGTGAAGGCGCCCTTGCCGTTGCAGTCGCCCATCGCCCAGATGCCCGGTACGTTGGTGCGCAACTGGTCGTCGACAATAATGGCGCCACGTTTGTCGACGGCGACGCCGGCTCTGTCGAGGCCGAGATCGTCGGTGTTGAGGGTGCGCCCCAGCGCCAGCAGCACATGCGAACCGACGGCCGGCGGCTTGCCGGCTGAGAAGGTCACGGCGATATCGCCGCCCTGTTTGGCGAAGCCGATGTCATCAGCGCCGACATGGACCGCGATGCCTTCATTTTCGAGGATGGACAGGATGGTGGCCGAGACGTCCTCGTCCTCGCGTCCGGTCAGGCGCGGGCTCTTCTCGATGACGGTGACTTCGCTGCCGAAACGGCGGAACATCTGCGCGAATTCGAGCGAGATGTAGCTGCCGCCGACGACGATCAGATGGCGCGGCAAGACGTCGAGATCCATCATCGAGGAGTTGGTCAGGTAGTCGATGTCGTGGATGCCGGGAAGGTCGGGCACAGAGGCGCGGCCGCCAGTGTTGAGGAAGATTTTTTCGGCGGTCAGAAGCTCGTCGCCGACGCGCACCGTGTTGGCGGATTCGAAGCGCGCATGGCCACGATAGAGCGTGCATTTGTCCATGCCGGCGATCCAGCTTTCCAGCCCGGTGCGGGAGGCGCCCGAAACCTTGTCCTTGCGCGCCTTGATCGCCTTATAGTCGACGCCGACAGGGCCACTGAGCGTCACGCCATAGTCGGCGGCGCGCCGCGCCAGATGCGCGGCATAGGCGCTCGCCACCATCGTCTTGGTCGGGATGCAACCGGTGTTGACGCAGGTGCCGCCGACCAGCTTGCGCTCGATCAGCGCCACGCTCATGCCGGCTGCGTTCAGCCTGCCGGCGAGCGGTGTGCCGGCCTGGCCAGCGCCAATGATGATGGCGTCGAAAGTTTTTGCCGTCATGCCACCGCCGCCACGATCAGCAGGCCGCCGATGATCGCCACCGCGTCCTCGATGAAGGCGGCGGGCGGATCCTTGCCGAAGGCCGCCGCCAGCCGGCCGCGCGCTTCGGCGCCGCCAAGCGTACCGATGACCGCGCCGATAGCGCCGGAGATCAGGCAGACGATGGTGGAACCACCCGTTGCGCCAATCACCGCGCCGGTGAAGGCGCCCATGATGATGCGGGCGCCGAACTGCTGCGGCACCTTACGGCTTGGCGTTGACGGCAACTGATCGGTGACCAGCTCGACGATGGCGAGGATGGTGAAGATGCCGACGGCGGCCCAATGGCTCATGAAGCTCGCCCAGCTGTCGGCAACCGGCAGCCAGCCGAGATACGCGCCCCAGGCGACCGCGGCCGGCGCGGTCATGGCGCGCAGACCGGCAATGACGCCGATCAGAAGTGCAAGAAGATAGAGCATGTTGATCCCCCTCGATCACCCGGCAAGGACGCCTTGAGAGGGCAGGCTACCATAGGTCCGATATTTGACCAGTACTCGGATTGGCGCTTTTCTACTGGACGCAACTATGCTTTGCAACGACGTCAATTGGAGACCCGCCATGGCTGGAAACGAGCGCGCGAAGATGGCGGCCGGCGAATGGTACACTTGCCTCGATGATGAGTTGGAGGCGCTGCGCGTCACGGCGCGCGACGCGGTCTTCGAGCACAATTCATTGCCGCCGAGGCAGCGCGAAAATCTCGGGCCTGGCCTGAAGGCATTGCTCGGCGGCGTGGGCGAGGGTGCTCGCATCGAGGCGCCGTTCCACTGCGCCTACGGCTTCAACATCGTTCTCGGCGATGGCGCGTTCCTCAACGCCAGCTGCACCATCCTCGACACGGCAAGCGTGCGCATCGGCAAGGGAACGCTGCTTGGCCCCAATGTGCAGATCTACTGCGCCGAGCACCACAAGGAGGCTGCCGGCCGGCAAGCGGGACTGGAGATCGCCAGGCCGGTCGAGATCGGTCCCCATGCCTGGATCGGCGGCAGCGCCATCATCCTTGGCGGCGTCAGCATCGGCGAGGGCGCCATCGTCGGCGCCGGTGCGGTGGTGACGCGTGATGTGCCCGCGAACATGACGGTGGTCGGCAATCCGGCGCGGGCGGTCAAGCGCGGCTGAAGCGATCAGGCGTGCGCCATGCGCTTGCCCTGGTCCGTACGCCTGGAAAACTGGCGTCGATATTGCGCCGGCGATGTTCTCAGCCTCGCGGCGAAATGCTGGCGCAGCGAGGTGGCGCTGCCGAAGCCTGCTTCGAAGGCGACGATGTCCATCGATTTCTCCGTGGCTTCCAGCAGGCGTTGCGCCAGTGCGATGCGCTGGCTGGTCAGCCAATCGCCAAAACTGGTGCCGATCGATTTCTGGAAGCGGCGGGTGAAGGTGCGCCGTGTCAGGCCGGCGGCGTCGGCAACGCTGTCGAGGCTGTGGGTCTCGCCGAGTGTAGCGCGCACCGCGTCGAGGGCCTGGGTGAAGCGGTCGGCGTCAGCGCTCTTTGCCACGGGGCGTTCGATGAACTGCGCCTGTCCGCCTTGGCGGTGGGGTGAGAGCACGATGTGGCGGGCGAGCCGCAGTGCCACTTCCGCGCCAAAGCGGGCGCGCACGATATGCAGGCAGCAATCCAGTCCGGCAGCGACGCCGGCCGAGGTGACGATGTCGCCATCATCGACATAGAGCACGTCGGCATCGATCGAAATGTCGGGGTGCAGGGCGTGCAGCTGGTCGGTATAGGCCCAGTGCGTGGTCGCCTTCCGCCCCGAAAGCAGGCCAGCGGCGGCGATGGCAAAGGTGCCGAGACACAGGCCGACGATCAGCGCCCCGCGCCGGTGCGCGCGGTCGAGCGCTTCGTTGAGCGGCCTGGCCAGAGGCGCTCCGAGATCCTTCCAGCTCGGGATGATGATGATGTCGGCATCGTCGAGCGCGGACAGGCCGTGCGGGACAAGGATGCTCAGCCCGGCATCGGTCTGGATCATGCCTTGCTCGACCCCGCAGACACGGAAGTCGAAGCGCGGCAGGCCGAGCCTGGTGCGGTCGGCGCCGAACACCAGGCAAGGCACGGACAGATGGAACGGGCTGATGCCGTCGAAGGCGAGCACGGCGATGATCGGGGCGGTCATGGGCGTTTCCAGTGAGGGAAGTGGATTGTCCCAATTCTTTCGAATGATGTCAATCGGGCCACTTTTGGTCGGTCGCCGGCCAGCCTATTTTCCGCCCATCGCATTCAAGCCTGAAAGGAAAACACCATGTCTGCCCCAGCCAACACTACGCCGCGCCGCGCGCTGATCGTCGTCGATGTCCAGAACGACTATGATGGCGGCAACCTGGCAATCCAGCATCCGCCGTTCCGCGACAGCGTCGTCAATGTGGCGCGCGCTATGGATGCGGCTGCCGCCGCCGGCATCAAGGTGGTTGTTATCAAACAGATGGCGCCGGAGACCTCGCCGATCTTCGCCAAGGGGAGCCATGGCGGCGAGCTGCATCCGGAAATCGCCAGGCGTGGCCGAGACCATTATGTCGAGAAGATGCTGCCCTCGGCCTTCACCGGCACCGACCTCGAAGCGTGGCTGCGCGCCAACGCCATCGATACGCTCACGGTGGTCGGCTACATGACGCATAATTGCGACCTGTCGACCATCATCCATGCCGTCCATATGGGCTTTGCCGTCGAGTTCCTGTCGGATGCGACCGGCTCGGTGCCTTATGCCAACAGCGCCGGCTATGCCTCGGCCAAGGAGATCCACCGCGTGGTGACTGTTATCCTGCAGTCGCGCTTCGCCGCGGTGCTCAAGACCGCAGAATGGGTCGAGTGCCTGAAGACCGGCGCCTTACCGGAGCGCGACACGATCTACGCGTCCAACCAGCGGGCGCTGGCGCGCAACGCGGCGTAAGGTCATCCCCCAAACAAAAAGGGCGCCGCATCGCTGCGGCGCCCTTTGTTGCCGGTGGCGCCCAAGAGTCTCCAGACCGATCTTCGATCTGGTCCTCAATTGGAGAAATCATTTCGATTCAAGCAATTGCGCTGAACGGGGCAAATTTTCTCCATCGTTTCAATGAAGAGGATCAACAGAAAAGAAGAAGAAAATTTGAGGCAAAAGAACGGTATTTCATGCATGCGCGCTATCAACTTGCCACGAGCATATGTTTGGGTTCTAATGGAGCTTCGATTGGTAGACAGTGGGGCTAGCAATTGAAAGCGCGTGTATTGTGGATAGTGATTGCCGGGACGCTGGCTGCTGTTGCGGCCGTTCTTCCTTGGCCTGCTTTTGCTCAAGTCCCTCCGCATGCTCCAGGTACAGTCTGCTACACGCCATATTTCTGGTGTTGGGCGCAGCCGCCGGGACCGCCCGGATACCCATGTGGATGTCCTTCGCAATATGGTTATGTGCAAGGCACGCTTGGATAAACTCGGAGGTGGGTCTTGTCGAAGCGTGTTGAAACAGACGACACAATCATCCAAGGATGGTTAAACGATGCTCGACTCATTTCGATATACGCCGCGCAAGCCGGAATCATCAAGGATAACGAGCTTAATGCTTCTATTGGAGCAGTTGATATACTGCCTGAGAAAAAATTAGGCGCGTCAGAGGTCGAAGTCCTTAGGCGTCAATTGAACAAAGCAATGGAGTCCGTGCCATTTTCTACCCTACTAGAATTGCGAAATGGCTGGGCCAGGCGACACCAAGCGGAGTCAGAAGAAACTTATCTTTCTTCTCGTTTTCTCAGTCACAATCATGGTTCTTGCAGGTCATCTCTCTCAGATATACAACAATGGCGTAAGCCTTTTATCTGAAATACGCGTGCTGTCCGTCTCCCATCCTGACAGGCGATTCGGCCAGCTTTCGCGGCAACTGCTCGCGGCCCGTAAAGAGATTGCAAATTCGGCTTCGAAAAGCGGATCTTTGGAGAGCCAGTCGCTTGGTTTGCAAGCGTATTTCCAAGTATTCGACGATCTTAGAGAACTTGACCTGCAGCTCTCTCAGGTATCAGGTCGGGTTGAGAAATATAGTGATCAGGCTAGTTTCCCAATTATAGGCGCGAAACTTTTCTTATATTACTACTATGCTTTTCAAAGATATCTGAATGTCGCAGATTCTGATACTCTAATTTGGCTGCAAAAACAAAATCCGGCCTCTTTGCCTGGCCCAAATCCAGCACAAAATGGTGCGGTTCCCGTTTCACCTCTCCCTCAGCCCATTGTTGCAGTGCTTTCCGAGCTGGGTCTCTATAACAAGAGCCCTTTTTGTGCTCAGAAAATCGATGCCGAAAATCTTATAAGAGACCAGGTAAGATTTATAGACGATGTCATGCACTATAACTATTTCGCCAATGTTGCTAAAGAATATTTCTACGCAAATATATATAATAATTGCTTTGAGTCGATAAAATATGGGCCGTCCTATATCCCAAGCATGGACGAATTGGCTTCGAGTGTAAGTGGCTTGATTGCACCCTACGCGATGTGGATTCTTCCTGGCTTGTATGGGGCGATTGGTGCAACCATTTTCTATCTGCGTATGATCCTGGATCCCCTCGTTCCTGATCCAAGCAAATCGCGCATTTTCCACCGTATTGTTCTCGGAGCCCTGTCAGGCATGGTTCTAGCTTGGTTTTGGGTTCCGGACACGCGGTTTGGAACAGATCTCGCGAATATTGGATTTAGCTTGTTTGCACTTTGCTTTATATTCGGCTTTAGCCTTGACGTGTTCTTTGCCATGCTGGACAGATTCGTGAAGGTGTCAGTCGGAGCTATTGGCCAAATGGGAGCAGATCAGGCGAAGACCTGATCTGCCAAAGACCGTCTCTAACTTGGCGACGGACGCCTGACTCTCAGAACAACCCTTCGATCTGGCCCATCTCGTTGAGGAAGATCTTTTCCGAGGACGGCGCCTTGGGCAGGCCGGGCATGGTCATGACCTCGCCGCAGATGATGACGACGAAGCCGGCGCCCGCCGAAAGCCTGACCTCGCGCACCGGCACGGTGTGGCCGGTCGGCGCGCCGCGCAGGTTCGGGTCGGTCGAGAAGGAGTACTGGGTCTTGGCCATGCACACTGGCAGATGGCCGTAGCCGGCCTGCTCCCAGGCGTGCAATTGGTCGCGCACCGACTTGTCGGCGATCGCTTCCGAGCCGCGATAGATGCGCTGGACGATGGTGTTGATCTTCTCGAACAGCGGCATGGCGTCGGGATAGAGCGGCGCGAATTGCGAGGCGCCGGATTCGGCCAGTGCCACCACCTTGTTGGCGAGTTCCTCGATGCCGGCCGAGCCCTTGGCCCAGTGCTTGCACAGGATCGCCTCTTCGCCCATCGAGGCGACATAGTCCTTCATCGCCTGGATTTCGGCGTCGGTGTCGGAATAGAAGTGGTTGATGGCAACCACCGCCGGCACGCCGAACTGGCGGATGTTTTCGATGTGGCGGCCGAGATTGGCGCAGCCCTTCTTCACCGCCTCGATGTTTTCCTTGCCGAGGTCTTCCTTCTTGACACCGCCATTCATCTTCATGGCGCGCACGGTGGCGACGATGACCGCCGCCGCCGGCTTCAGACCCGCCTTGCGGCACTTGATGTCGAAGAATTTTTCAGCACCGAGGTCGGCGCCGAAGCCGGCTTCGGTGACGACATAGTCGGCGAGCTTCAGCGCCGTGGTGGTGGCGACGACCGAGTTGCAGCCATGGGCGATGTTGGCGAACGGGCCGCCATGGACGAAGGCCGGGTTGTTCTCCAGCGTCTGCACCAGATTCGGCTGCATGGCGTCCTTGAGCAGGACAGCCATGGCGCCGTCGGCCTTCAGGTCGCGGGCGTAGACCGGCGACTTGTCGCGGCGATAGGCGACGATGATGTCGCCGAGGCGCTTTTCCAGGTCCTTCAGGTCGGTGGACAGGCACAGGATGGCCATGACTTCCGAGGCGACGGTGATGTCGAAGCCGCCCTCGCGCGGAAAGCCGTTGGCGACGCCGCCGAGCGAACAGATCATCTCGCGCAACGCCCGGTCGTTCATGTCCATGACGCGGCGCCACACCACGCGGCGGGTGTCGATACCGAGCTCATTGCCCCAGTAGATGTGGTTGTCGATCAGCGCCGAAAGCAGATTGTGCGCCGTGGTGATGGCGTGGAAGTCGCCAGTGAAGTGGAGGTTCATGTCCTCCATCGGCACGACCTGCGCATAGCCGCCGCCGGCGGCACCGCCCTTGACGCCGAAGTTCGGGCCAAGCGAAGCCTCGCGGATGCAGACGATCGCCTTCTTGCCGATGCGGTTGAGGCCGTCGCCGAGGCCGACGGTGGTGGTGGTCTTGCCTTCGCCGGCCGGGGTCGGGTTGATGGCGGTGACCAGGATCAGCCTGCCGTCCTTGTTGCCTTTCACCGATTTGATGAATTCGGCTGAGATCTTGGCCTTGTCGTGGCCATAGGGCAGCAGATGCTCGGTCGGGATGCCGATCTTCTGGCCGATCTCCTGGATCTGCTTTTTCTTGGCGGCGCGCGCGATCTCGATGTCGGACTTCACTTCGGCCATGACGGCTTTCCTCTGGATTGAACGGTGGAGGGGACGGGGTTGATCTCTATCGCAAGCAGGTTGGAACCGGGCGCGCGGGCATGTTCTAACCCTGTCGCTGCCGTGGCGTCAACTTCCATGCAACTATGTTTCCTATAGAGAAAATTCTTTTGCGGCCGGCCGACCTGTCCTCGGTTCTTTCTGGCTCCGCTTGCCGCGCCGTATAGAAGCCAGAGCAGGGGCGCTTCCGCCGTCTCAAAACAGCCGCACAATGCACGGAATGCGACAGAGGCGACGGCGCAAATTCGCCATCGCCGAATTGCGGGGTAAGCAGCCTTACTGCGTCAGCACGTTGCTGATTTCGACCATGTTGGAGCGGACCCGCAGGATGTAGAAGCCCATCGTCGTCAGGTGCGTCGGCAACAGCCAGCCATCCTCGCGGCCATTGGCGATGATGAAGGGCTGGATGCGCAGCGCCGAGACGAACTGCGCGTCCATCGTGTCCCACAGGCTCTGCAGGTGCTTTTCCTTGATGACGTCCTCGAAGTCGGCCTGGGCACCCTTCATCAGGCCGTAATAGGCATAGAGCTGGCCGTAGGCGAACCAGTAGCGGTCGTCGGCGCGGGTGTCGAACCAGCCATTGTTGTGATTTTCGGCGCGCTCCTTGAGGATGGCGGAAGTCGAGCCGATGTCCGACGCGATACGGTCGATATACTGCTTCAGATTGTCGGCGCGGGCATCGAAAGTGGCCTGGCAGGTGGCCAGCCGTGCGTTGAAGGAGCGCAGCTTGCGCACCGCGTCGCGGTAATAGCTCGGCGTCGGCGTCTTCGGGCCGAACGGGCTGACGCCGAAATACCAGGTGTATTCGTCGAATTGCAGATTGCCGCGCGCGTCTTGCAAATCGGCATCGATCTGCGAGGTCGTGCGCACGCGGCCGAGATTGTCGGCAAGCTCGGTCGCGGTGCGTCGCACAGCCTGGTTGATGCCACGCTGGAACGAGGCCTTGTTGTCCATCCACGGCGTATCGTCCCAGTCGATGCCGAACAGGCCGAGCTTGTAGAGGATCATCGACGAGATCCAGGCATTCTGGTTGACGTTGAAATCGGTCAGGTCGGCCGCCACCTGGGCGATGCCAGAGTTGCCGCAAGTCTTTGCCGTGTCGGTGCCGGTCCCGGCGGCCACCTGCTCACCGGCGGAAACATTGCGTTTCTCGAACGTGTAGGTGTCAGGGTAGTTCGGGTTGAATTTGTTCCACCACTGCGTGGCATAGAAGAAATTGGCATAGAGGCCGATCAGCACCAGCACGGCCAAGCCGACCACGGCCTTGAGGATCCAGCCGCGCCGCGTGTACCAGCTGCCCGCCCATAGGAACGGCCACAGGATAGCGCCGATCAACAGGCCGATGCCGCGGCCGATCCATTGGAAAATCCGGGTGAAGAAGTTCACGATCGGATCGAGCATGGCTGTGTCATCCCCTCAAAGCATGATGCCAAAAAGCTGCAGACTTTTTGGATAAAATCATGCGCCAAACAATAAGTTAGAACGAAATGACGGTTCATTTCGTTCTAGTCAGTCAGCCCGTAGAGGCGTGTGCGAAACGCCACCTTGTCCTTCAAATATGTGGTTTTCAGAACGTCCACAACATGCGATCTCCAGGCGTCGCTGAAGCCGTCATAATCCTTGTAGAAGCCCTGCTTGTTGAAGATGTAGCGCGAGACGAAGTCGCTCGGCACGAAATCCGAGATCAGCCGGTTGGTCAGCCAGGCGTCGGGGTGGTCGGGCTTGGCGCGGATTACCAGGAAGCGCTGCTGCGGGAAGACATCGTCGATCTTGAGATGGCCAAGCTGGGCGATCTCGCGCTTGGCGGCGTTGAGGAAAGGAAAATTGCCGTCCTTTGTGATCAGGTCGGCATGGCTCTGGATCCAGGTCTGCAGCCAGACCTTGTCGACATCGGTTAGATTGCGGTTCGGCTCGGCGTCGCGGATCAGCGCGCGCACCACCATCTCGGCGCGGTGCTCGAGATAGCCCGAGGCTTCGATCCAGGAGGCTCGGGGCAGTTCGATGCGGCCGGTGCTGGCCAGGAACTTGAACACCTTGTCGGCGTCGTTGATCGACAGATAGCTCACCTGCCATGGCCGCGACCGGCGAAAGCCCGGAGCGGCGGGATCGCTGATCACCGTCGTCATGCCGGGGTCGACGAAGACGTAGAGCCCGCCGAAATGGCTGGTCCAGTAGGCGTTGTGGCGGAAGATCACCTGGTCCGGCACCAGCGCGTTCTCGCGGATATCGCCGCAGACCTTCGCCAGCTCCACCATGCGGGTCAGCATGGCATTGTCGCGCCAGGCGTCGGGCTCCTGCTTCAGCCGGTCGACCAGCTTGCCGAGTTCGGCGGCCTTGCCCAGCACGTCCTCGGCCGACAGCACCTTGAACTCGACCTGGTTGATCGACAGCAAGTCCTCGATGTCGTTGACCTTGGGAACGGAGTCCTCGATCTCGCCGTAGATGACGTCCTTGATGGTCAGCGCGTCGATGGCGCGCTGGTTCTTGGACATGAACTCGAACATCAGCTGCGAGGTGTTGGAGAAGGCCGTGTGCACCACCGGCAGGTCGATCTGCGACGGCGTCAGGATGATGAAGCGGCGGTTGACCTCGTTGGGATCGAGATAGTCGGGGTCGCCGCATTCGTCGGCGATCTCGGGCGAGAAACCGGTACGGTCGATCTGGAAGCTTTTCAACTTGGTGGGAGGCAGACCGAAGGCGGCCAGCGCCTTGTTGTAGCGCTGGATGAGATGCGGCTCGTCGACGGTGAGCAAGCGGCCGTAGATGAGTTCGTTGTCGCGCAGAAGGTCGGGTTTTTTGGCGGCGGCCATTATGCCTTCTCCCCGTTCACGGGGAGAAGGTACCCGAAGGGCGGATGAGGGGCGCGAGCCTTCCTTCTCCCCTTGTGGGAGAAGGTGGATCGGCGCGACAGCGCCGAGACGGATGAGGGGTGTTCCAGCGGAGTGAGACGCTGGTGTTCTCTGGAACACCCCTCATCCGTCGCCTTCGGCGACACCTTCTCCCACAAGGGGAGAAGGGGGCGTCGGCGTGCTTCACGCATTCCAAAGCCCCTTCTTCTTCATCTCCTCCATCTCGCGCGCCGCCCTCTCACGCAACCTCGCGTCGCGCAGCAGTTTTTCCACAGCGGCGTCGTCGGACTTGTCGGAATAGCGGAACTCCGAGTCGGCGTAGCGGTTGATCTCCTGCATGACCATGTCCATCGAGAACGGGCCGCGCAATTCCTCGATCATCGCTTTCTTCTCGTCATAGGTCTTGTGCATGAAGGCTTCCGGCTTCTCGAACCAGTCGTCGGGAAGCTCGATGTCCATGGCGCGCATCTTGATGGCGTCGGTGACGTTCTTTATGGCGCGGCCGGTGAAGCGCGGCTCGGCGTCCTTGATCAGGTGCAGATAGGTGCCGATGTCGGCCATGGTCTTGGGCGCGCCATTCTCCTTCATGTAGCGCTCGTAGACCTTCATCAGACCGTCTTCCTGCGGCTTTTCATGCTCCTCATAGGCCTCCTCGACAGCGCGCTGGATTTCTTGCGCGGCGTAGAGCTCGTGCTTGCCCAGAGGGATTTCGTGGTTCTTGCCGGCCAGCAGCACAAAGATGTCGATATAGTCGTCGCGAGTCTGCGGACCGTCGACCAGCCAGCGGGCGCCGGCGCGCTGGCGCAGCGCATCGTCGACATTTTCCGGATAGTTGGAGAACATGCCGAACGAGCAGTTGCCGCGCACCACGGTTGACGCGCCGGCAAAGGCATCCATCAACACGCCGGTGATTTCCTGCTGGCCGGCCGAGGCGCGGTCGTCGGAGCGGCGCGCCGCCACCTGGTCGATGTCGTCGATGGTGCCGAAGCCGATGACGCGCGGGTTGAGCACATTGTTGATGAACTGGCGGCAGTTCTGGCCCGACTTGCCCTGATAGGACGAAATCTGGTCGACGCCGAAATTCTCATAGGCGAAGGGATAGCCGGCGACCTGGCAGTAGCCGTTGACGAGGCCGGCGATCATCTGGATCAAAGTCGTCTTGCCGGTGCCGGGCGCGCCGTCACCGATGAAGGTGAACAGGAAGCCACCGAGCTCGACGAACGGGTTCAGCTCGCGCTCGAAATCATAGGCCATCAGCATCTTGGCGAGCTTGACCGACTGGTATTTGGCGATGTGGTTGCCGACGACCTCTTCCGGCTTCTTGAAGGTCATCACCAGCGGCTTGGAGCGCTTGCCGGGGGCAACGTCGAAGCCGTCGAGGGTGAAATCGTCGGCATCGATGCGGATATGGGCGTTCTCGAACGGGCCGATGCCGTCGAAGCGGCCTTTTCTGGCCAGCAGCCCGTCGATGGCGACACGGGCGAAGGCGCGCGCCCTGATCATCAGGTCGGCATCGTCCTTCGAGCCCGCTATCGCCTTGTCGAGACCGGCGAGGATAGACTTCACCGCATCCTGCGGCGTGTCGAAGAGAAAGTCCGGCTCCGGGATGTCGTTGGGCGCCTCGCCGTCGCTGTCGATCAGCTGGGACAGATAGGACGCCAGGCTGAAGGCCGAGATGTAGGCCGAGGCGGACAGGAGCTTCTTGAAGGCCGATGCCTCGTCGCCCTCGAGCGGGGCGCGGGTGTTTTTCGCTTGCAGGCTTTCAAGGTCGGAACCTTCGGCGAAAACATCCGATACGGCGAGCGCAATCGCCGTGCCGCGCCGGGCGCGAAACAGAAGCGTGTGCTGCGGGATGGTCAGCAACTGATCGTCGGGATGGACAGCGCCGACGGTCTTCGTGAGCTCGACCTCGCGCGTGCGGCGCACCGAGCCTACCGAGACGGTGGAGATGAAGCGGCGGTTGGTGCCTGCAAGCGCGGTGCCTGATTCGCGTGCCGGGTCTTCCAGCACGACGATGCGGGTGATGAAGCTCTGCGCGGTGGCGCGGTGCTTTTCGATCGACGCTTCCGGGATGGTGGTCAGGCCGGTGTCCATGAAGTGTGCTCCGTGGTGTTACGGTCAGACGTCTGAGATGACCTGTCCGTTGGACAGGATGTGGACCTTGTAGCCGCCAAAGATCTTCTGTGCTTCGCCGGCGGCGTAGAGCGCCTGGTAGGCCTCGTGCGGGATCAGTGCGTGGTTCTCGTAGCTCGACACGCCCTGGCGCGCGGCTTCCAGATCATCGGTGTTGATGAAGAATTCCTGCGTCGTCTTCTCGCTGGAAAACAGCCCCTTGCGGCCGGGCTTCTCGCCCTTGGAATAGACCTCCTGGATGGTCCAGGTCAGCAGCCAGGCGTTTTCCGGCTTGCGCACCTTGGCCAGCACTTCGGTCACCGTCGAATTGTTGTCGGTAATCCCCGCCGAATAGAAAGGGCCGAGCACGACACGGCGCAATTGCTTGGGGTGCAGCGGCTCGAAATCCTTGTCGAGGTTGACCGCAATGGTCGCCGGCGACAGCGTGTAGGCGGAGTTCTTCTCGGTGAAATCGTCGAAACGATGGGCAAGCTCGGGATTGAGCAGGCCGTCGACCGGCAGCGGGATGTCGACCTTGTCGTTGAGCTTGCCGTTGCCGTCGACGAGCTGGCGGACCATGTTCTCGGAGGAATCCTCCACCGTCACCATGTAGACCAAAGGCAGGTTGGCGCTGCCGTCGAAGGTCGCCCAATGGACGAGATAGTAGGGCAGGGCCGTCTTCGGGTTGACCGACACCTTGGCCGTCTGCGCCAGCGTGAACGGCCCAAAGGTCTGCTCGCTCTTGACGTCCTCGAGATAGAGCCGTTCGGCCATCGACTTCTGCAGCGCTTCGGGGAATTCCTTATGGCGCAGGATGAAGTCGGCCATCTCCTCGCGGAGCTCGCCGGCCAGCGGGATGTTGGCGAGCCGGCTGTCGGCCTGGCGACGGTCGTTTTCCAGTTCGAGCAGGTTCTGGAAGACAGGAAAACCGCTTTCGGCGCGGGAAATTCGGAACGTGTCCATGAAGCCCAGCCGGTTGCGCCAGCAGGAGAAGGACTTGTCGAGCCGGGCGATGTATTCGGCAACGATCTTGGCGACGATACCGTGCCGGTAAAGCGGCGAGCGGTCGTCGCGCATGAACACTTCAAGGCCGCTGAGCGCGGCCGTGATTGCCGAGAAATACCGCGCCGCCGCGTCGTTTTCGGGGGTCATTCTATCAGCCCTGGGATTGTCGCACCGGTGCGCGCGGCAATTAAGACTGCACGTAGTTGGCCGAATTGTGCTTCTTCAGCACCTCATCGAAGCGGCGGGCGAAGGCATCGTCGGCCAGCTTCTTGCGGCGCTGGATGTCGGCGCTGGCGACCATGTTCTTCTCATGCATCTCGAGCAGGTCGCCAATGTGCTTCTGCGAGGCGGCGCCGATGCCGGCCATGGTTTCTTCCGCGGTGTTGTCGACCTGGCTGCCCAGCGTGTTGATCTTGTGGGCGACGTCCTGCTGGGCGGCGGTCTTCAGCGAATCTTCCAGCGCCTTGTAGAGCACGATGCGCTGTTCGGTATCGATGGTCAGCTTGTTGATCAGCGTCGACTGCGCGGCGATCTGGTTGTTGAGCGAATCGACGAAGGTCTGGAACATCGAGGTGTAGCGCTCGAGCGTCTGGCTTTCGGCCAGCAGTTCCTGCTCCTTGGCCTGCTTCTCATTGTACTCGGTGGCGAGCTTGGAGCGTTCGCCTTCGAGCTGTGTGCGGTCCTTCTGGCTGGTCGAGGCGGCGATCTTGTTTTCGATGTCGAGCAGCATCGGGTTGAGTTCCTCGATGCGCTTCTGCACGGCTTCGAGGTTGGTCATGGTGGTCTTGCGGCGCTCGATCACCTGCGACAGGCTGGCCTCGGAGGTCTTGTAGCGCTGGTCGAGGACCTCTTTCTGCGCCTTGAGGATGCCGACGATGGTGTCGGACTTGGCCAGCAGTTCCTGCAGATTGCCGGCCAGCGACATGTTGCGGACGCGGTCGGTGCGCATGCGCTGCTTGCGCTGCGCCGAAAAGACGCCAACGAAATTTTCCCAGCCGGTGTAGTTCTTCATGCTCTCGAACTCGGCGCCGAAGACGTTGGTGGCGTCCTCAAGGCCGATGATCAGGTCGGCAATGTTGCCTTCCATCACCTTCTGCTGCTTCAGCACATCCTCGATGCGGGCGTTCTCGATGTCGAAATTGGCGTCGCCGATCTTCTTGTCAGCGGTGGCAAGCGTGTCGAGCACGGTGCCGGACTGCTCGATCTTGGTGCGCATGTCCTGGACGACCTGCTTGGTCTTGGCAATTTCGGCATCGAAATTCTGCAATGTCGCCATAGGGGCCTCCCGCTTCGGCTTCCGATCGCTGGTTGCGAACAGCGGCGAATATATGTGGGGCATCCGGGGATTGAAAGACGTGAAGATAGAGGCGGCGTGAAAACAAAAGAATCCGCCAAGGCCTTGAAAGACAATGAAGGTGGGGTCATGGCGTGATTAGCCAGCCGGCTTGGTCTAGTTCAACTGTCATTGAACTTCCGTGCCGGCAAAGCAATCGGTCGCCGCCAGCGCGGATATGCTGAATTCGGCAGGGAATTGAACCGGTTGCAGGCAAACATATCGATGCGGCCGTGCCGCACCGGCGCTCGCTCAAGGCTTCGGATCGGCCTTCAGATAGGCGATGACATTGGCGATGTCGTCATCATTGGTCAGGCCGCCAAAAGCCATTTTGTTGCCAGGAACTTTGAGCTTGGGAGCCCGGAGATATTCAGCAAGATTTGCCTCGTCCCAGACGAGACCGTTCGCCCCGGCGCTCTTCATTGCCTCTGAATAGTGGCCCAGGAAGCTTTCCGCGGAACCCGCGGTGCGGCCGACGACACCCTTGAGATGCGGGCCGACCTTGTCGCGGTCGGTGGCTGCGTCATGGCAGGCCATGCAGCGGTTGAAAACGTGCTTGCCCTGTACGGGGTCGCCGCCGGCATGGGCGGCAATCGAGGTGGCAATGAGAAGAAGGCTGGCTGAGGAAACGGCTCGAAGCATGGCTGACCCCGGAGAGCTCTGGCTGACGGCCTTATAGGGCCGAGGCCTTAACAAACGCTGCATCGTGGCGGGATTGGGGATAGGCGGGCGGGCGCTCAATCCCGTGCGACCGGACGAGGATCTCAGGCTTGCTGTGCAAGGTCGCGGCGCAGGAAATCATGCAGCCGATCGACCGCCGGCGTCGTCGACAGCGGGTTGCGCAAGATGCCGACTTCGAGATCCGGCAGTGCGGGAAGCCCTTCATTGGCGCCAATGATGCGCAGCGACTGGGGCACGCTGCGCTGGGCGAGGCCAGCAACGGCGAGCCCGGCCTGTACGACCGCGATCAGGCCAAGCAGGGAGGCGCTGGAATAGGTGCAACGGTAGGACCGGTCGGCTTCGCCAAGCGCCTGCAAGACGCTCATCCTGGCGGCGCAGCCGGGCTCGAACAGCGCGACCGGCAAGGGATCGGCCTGCCAGGCAACATGGTTGGGCGAGGCGACCCAGACGAAGCGTTCCAGCCGGATGACGTCGAGCGGCTGGTCCGGCAAGCGGGTGACAATCGCCAGGTCGAGTTTCCCCTCGGCCAGGGTTTTCACCAGCGCGGTCGACTGTTCGCAGATCAGTTCCACCGTCACCAGCGGGTGGTCCTCGGCAAAGCGTGAGAGTACGGGTGGCAGCAGGAAGGCCGCATAGTCGTCCGGCACGCCAAGGCGGACGCTGCCCGTCTCCTTCGGCCGGGTGACGCTCGCCCAGGCCTCATCCGACAGCTTCAGCAGCCGGCGGGCGTAGATGAGAAAATCCTCGCCGATGGCGTTGGGGGTGACGGTTCGGGGACCGCGCACCAGAAGCTGGTTGCCCACCATCTCCTCCAGCCGCTGCATCTGCATGCTGACCGCCGACTGGCTGCGGCCGACCCGCGGTGCCGCATTGGACAGGCTGCCGCTCTCGACGACGGCGACGAAGGTTTTCAGGAGGTTGAGGTCAAGCGGAGCAGCCATGGTGCTATCAGCATATCGAATAGCTATGTCCAAATCTATTCGCTTGTTTGAAAGCTATCCTGCTGGCCTGATGGGTCTCGTCCTTTTGAGGAGCGTTCGATGAAGGACCTGCCAACTTCCCGTTTTCCGGCCGCGAGCCTGGCCGTTGCAATGACGATCGCCGGCACGGTCGGCGCCTTCGTGACGGAAGCGGGGCTACATCCCGTGACGATCGTGTTCTGGCGCTGCGTGTTCGGCGCCATGTTCCTGGGCGCGTGGTGCCTGCTGCGGGGCTATTTGCCGGACAGGACGCTGTCGCCGTCCCGCCTTGCGCTGGCCGCACTTGGCGGCGTCTGCATGGTGCTGAGTTGGACGGCCTTCTTCGCCGGCTTCGCCATGACGTCGATCGCCACGACGACGATCGTCTATCACGTGCAGCCGTTCTTCGTGGTTGTCATCGGGGTGGTCTTCCTTAAGGAGCGTATCTCGCTCGACCAGATCCTGTGGATGCTTGGCGCGTTCCTTGGTGTCGTGCTGGCCAGCGGGCTGGTGGTTTCGCATGCGCAAGCCAGCGCAGCATGGGCGCTGGGCATTGCGCTGACGCTGGTCGCCGCGCTGCTCTACGCGGTGGCGACGATCCTCGCCAAGGGGCTCGGCCAGCAGCGCGCCGAGGTCACCGTGCTCTGCCAGACGATCGTCGGAATCGTCATGCTCGCCCCTTTCGCAGGGATCGGCCAGCATGTTCCCGCGCATTCATGGGGCTGGCTGGTCAGCATCGGCGTGCTGCACACCGGCATTGCCTATGTGCTGATGAACTCCGCCTTTCCGCGCCTGACGACGCCGGTGATCGGCATCATCACCTTCATCTATCCGGTCGTTGCCATCATCATCGACTGGGCGATCTATGGGCATCCGCTCGGGCCGGCGCAGGCGGCCGGCATGGTGCTGATCGCCGTGGCGACGCTCGGTGTCCGGCTGGGCTGGCGGTTTCCGCGACGGCGTGTGTCGGCGGTCTGAGGCGGATCGCAGGCAGGCAAGGTCAGGATTTCATGAAGCCGATGAAATCGTCGGGCGCGGCGCGGCCCATTTCCTCTTCCCAGTGGCGACGACAGAGCGACACGTAGACATCCTTGCCGATCGCCACCTGTTCGCCCTGGCGGGCCACCTTGCCGTCGGCGCCGAGGCGCACGACCATCGTCGCCTTGCGGCCGCAGCGGCAGATGGTGCGCACCTCGCGCAGATCGTCGGCGATCGCCAGCAGCGCGCGCGAGCCGGAAAACAGCTTGCCCTGGAAATCGGTGCGCAGGCCGTAGCACATGACCGGAATGTTCAGCCGGTCGGCGATGCGGGCCAATTGCCAGACCTGCTCCTCCTCGAGGAACTGCGCCTCGTCGACGAAGACGCAATGCACCGTCGTATGGTCGTGATGCTCGGCGACGCGGGCGTAAAGGTCGTCGCCGTCGCGGAACATCTCGGCCTCGGTCTCCAGCCCGATGCGCGACGAGATCAGGCCGCTGTCGCCCTTGCGGTAATGGCCGGCCACGAACAGCATCGTCGTCATGCCGCGTTCGCGATAATTGTACGACGCCTGCAAGAGCATCGTCGTCTTGCCGGCATTCATCGTCGCGTAGTTGAAATAGAGCTTGGCCATGCGATCTTTTAAGCTGACTTGCCTCCGCGCGGGGAGAGGCCGCCAACGCATTCCCCTGAAAAAGCAGCCTTGCACGACAAAAGCGTCAACCGTGTCGCTGATTGGCCAGTCCGCGCCGTTGATCGTGATTGCCTTAGCGCTTGAATCCACACCAGAATGGTGTTTGGCTGACGAAACAAGGCGGGCAGAGAAACCGTAACTACGCTTCGCCAAAGAATCACAATGGGAGACTGTCTATGTCGCGTATGAATTCCTTCGCCGCCGGCCTCGGCCTGGCGGCTTTGCTGTCCACGAGCGCTGCCTTCGCCGGCGACGCCGCAAGCTGCAAGACCGTGCGTCTTTCCGATGTCGGCTGGACCGACATCCAGGCGACCACCGGGGTTGCCTCGGTGCTGCTCACCGCGCTCGGCTACGAGCCGAAGGTGATCCAGCTGTCGGTGCCGGTGACCATGGCTTCGCTGAAGAACAAGGACCTTGATGTCTTCCTCGGCAACTGGATGCCGTCGATGACCAATGACATCAAGGACTACACCGCCGATGGCTCGGTCGAGACCATCAGCACGAACCTGACCGGCGCCGGCTATGGCATCGTCGTGCCGACCTATGTGGCGGACGCCGGCGTCAAGTCGCTGACCGACCTTGGCAAGTTCAAGGACAAGTTCAACGGCAAGATCTACGGCATCGAAGCCGGCAATGACGGCAACCGCATCATCCTCGACATGATCAAGAACCCGAAGGACAATCTCGAAGGCTTCGAGCTGGTCGGATCCTCGGAGGCCGGCATGCTGACGCAGGCCGAGCAGTCGATGAAGAACAATGAGTGGATCGCCTTCCTCGGCTGGACGCCGCATCCGGTGATGGGCGCCATGAAGATCACCTATCTCGACGGCATGGGTGACAGCGGCTTCGGCGCCGCGACCGTGTTCACCAATGTGCGCAAGGGCTACACCACCGAGTGCCCGAATGCCGGCAAGTTCATCGCCAATTTGAAGTTCAATCTGGACATGGAAGGCCAGATGATGGACGCGATCCTCAAGGGTGGCGACGCCGCCACGGTGGCGACAGACTGGCTTAAGAAGAACCCGGACGCGGTCAAGCCATGGCTCGCCGGCGTGACCACCTTCGACGGTGGCGATGCGCGGCAGCGGTCAAGACCGCGCTCGGAAGCTGAGCCGACTGAATTCGGCAAGGCCGAACCAGGAAGGGCAGCCATCTTAGAAAAGGCTGCCCTTTTTCATATCCTGTGACAAGATGACGTTGCGCGAGCCGAGAGCAGGGGCGGCTCCTGGACGAAGAGGGGTAAGATGGATCCGATTTCGCAATTCATGGTCGATCACAAGATCCCGATAGGCGCCTGGGGCAAGGCGTTCTTCGGCTTCCTGACCGACAATTTCGATACCATCTTCAGGGCCTTCTCCAATGGCCTCAACTTCATCCTCGACGGGCTGGTCAACGTCCTGCTGCTGGTGCCGCCGGTGCTGCTGGCACTGGTCATCGCGATCATTGCATGGCTGCTGCAGCGCTCGCGGCCGCTGGCCATCGGCGTCTTCCTCGGCCTGATCTTCATCATCAACCAGAACCTGTGGAAGCAGACGGTGCAGACGCTGGTGCTGGTCGTCGCCGCCGCGGCGATGGCCATGGCCATCGGCGTGCCGCTCGGCATCTGGGCGGCGCACAAGCCGAAGGTCTACCGCATCATGCTGCCGGTGCTCGATCTGATGCAGACGCTGCCGACCTTCGTCTACCTGATCCCAGTGCTGACGCTGTTCGGCCTCGGCAACGCGCCCGGCCTCATCGTCACCATCATCTTCGTCATCCCGACCGCGGTCAGGCTCACCCATCTCGGCGTCGTCTCGGTGCCGAAGTCGATCATCGAGGCCGGCGAGGCGTTCGGCGCCACCAAGAGCCAGCTTCTGTGGAAGGTGGAACTGCCTTCGGCGCTGCCCACCATCATGGCGGGCCTGACGCAGTCGATCATGCTGTCGCTCTCGATGGTGGTGTTCGCGGCCCTGATCGGCGCCGGCGGACTCGGTACCGAAATCAACCGCGCGCTCGGCTCGCGCCGCATCGATCTCGGGCTTGAAGCCGGCCTCGCCATCGTCGTGCTCGCCATCGTGCTCGACCGAATGACCCGCATTGGCGTTGGAGGCAAGAAATGACCGTCGCCGTCGATTTCAAGAACGTCGATATCGTCTTCGGCGCCGATCAGGCCGGCTCGCTGGCCATGATCGACAAGGGCGCCACGCGCGCCGAAATCCTGGAGAAAACCGGCAATGTGCTGGGCTGCGCCGGCGCCAGCCTGACCGTGCATGAGGGCGAGATCTCGGTGCTGATGGGCCTGTCGGGCTCCGGCAAGTCGACGCTGCTTCGGGCCGTGAACCGCCTCAACGTGGTGTCGCGCGGCCAGGTGCTGGTCAAGGACGGCGACAAGATCGTCGACGTGGTCACCTGCGACGAGCCGACCTTGCGGCGCCTGCGCCAGAAGCAGGTGGCGATGGTGTTTCAGCAGTTCGGCCTGTTGCCGTGGCGCACGGTGGAGGAAAATGTCGGGCTCGGCCTCGAACTTGCCGGCGTGCCGGATGCCGAGCGCAAGGAGCGCGTGCATAAGCAGCTCAAGCTGGTCAATCTCGACCAGTGGTCGAAGAAATACGCGCATGAGCTGTCGGGCGGCATGCAGCAGCGCGTCGGCCTGGCCCGCGCCTTCGCCACCGAAGCGCCGATCCTGTTGATGGACGAGCCGTTCTCGGCGCTCGACCCGTTGATCCGCACCAAACTGCAGGACGAATTGCTGCAGCTCCAGGCCGAGCTGAAGAAGACCATCATCTTCGTCAGCCACGACCTGGAAGAGGCGCTGAAGATCGGTAGCCACATCACCATCATGGAGGGCGGGCGCATCGTGCAGACCGGTGCGCCGGAAGACATAGTGCTGCGTCCCGCCAACGACTATGTGCGCGACTTCATCGCCAACGTGAACCCGCTGTCGGTGCTCACCGCCTGGAACGTCATGCGCGACAGCCGCGACCTCGATCACGGCGACAATGGCTGGGTGTGGCTCGACCGGCGCAAGACGACACGCTTCAAGATCGACGAGCACGGGCTGGTGGCGGCGGCCGAACGCGATGGCAAGCCGGCAGTGTGGGTGTCCTGCGCCGATGTCGAGGCTCAGTCCGAGGAAGCGGCACAAGTGTTCTGGGCCAATCCCGGCACGTCACTGAAAACCGTGATGCTGGCCATGCACCGCTCGCAGACCGCACCCGTGGCGCTGTTCGACGACCAGTCCCGCTTCGTCGGCGCCATCGGCATCAGGGATGTGCTGAGCGCGGTGTTGCGGCGGTAAGCGCCTCGCTATCCTTGTTTTGACGTCATTGCTGCGTCAGGCCGCCAGCGGCAGGCGCAGCTCCGTCAACAGCCCGCCATCCGGGTGGTTGGACAGGCGGATCTCGCCGCCGGCGGCGCGAGCGATGTTGCGGGCGATGGTGAGGCCGAGGCCAAGGCCGCCGGTCTGGCGGTTGCGGGACTGTTCGAGGCGCACGAAGGAGCCGAACACGGCATCGATCTGGGCCTGAGGTATGCCCGGTCCTTCGTCGCGGATGGTGAGCGTGATCGTGCCGTCCGAGCGGTGCAGGCTAAGATGCGCCTTCTTGCCGTAGGTGACAGCGTTCTGCACCAGATTGGTGACACAGCGCCTAAGTGCGACCGGCCGCGCGATGCAGATCAGGCCGCGCGAACGGGTGTCGTCATTGTCGAACGAGACCTCCGGGTAGGGGTCGGCGATCGATTCCACGAACGACCAGAAGTCGATGCGCTCGGTCTTTTCCTCGTTCACCTCGAAAGTGGCGAAATCGATCACGGAACTGGCGATGCTCTCGACATCGGCGAGATCATGCGCCAGCGCCTCGCGAACCGCCGATTTGCGCAACAGCTCGAGGCGCAGCCGCATGCGCGTCATCGGCGTGCGCAGATCATGCGCGAGTGCGGCGGCAAGATGTTCGCGGTCCTCGACATATTCGCGCAGCCTCTTCTGCATGGCGTTGATTGCCCTGGCTGCAGCCTGCACCTCGCGGCTGCCGGACTCGGCGATCGGCGGGCTCTTCAAATCCTTGCCGATCCGGTTCACGGCGGTTTCCATCATCCGGTAAGGCGCGGTCAGTCGGCGCAGCGACCAGATCGACATGATCACCACCAGGCCGGCGATCAGCGAATAGAGCGGCAGGCTGTCGAAGCTCAGGATCGGGCCGACGGGCGTGATCGGCTCGGTGAAGTTCAGCCACTGGCCGTCGGCGAAACGCAATGAGGCTGTCAGCTTGTCGCTCTGGGCGAAGTCGGCGGCCAGCACCAGAAGGTCGCGCTCGACCTGGCCGATGTCGGGGCCGGATACGGTGCTGGCGTCGTCGGCCTCGCGCGTCGCTGGGTCGCGCCGCACGCGCGCGTCGGTGACGCCGAACTTCGACAGCCGACCGACCAGGATGTCTTCGAGTTCAGCCAGTTCGTCGTCGCCGGCGATCGAGGAGGTGACCGCCGGCGTGTCCGAGACGGTGAGGGCGTAAGTCGCGTTGAACAGGCCCGCCGCGGTTGCCTTGCGCTCCTCGGGCGTGGCGTTGCTCATCAGCTGCACCAAAGAGAAGGCGCGGTCGTTGAGGCGGTAGAGGTCGACCACATCGTTGGCGACGGCACGGTCGCGCGACACGATATAGAGGGTCGCGACCTGGCTGATCAAAAGGCCGGCAATGACGATCAGCAGCACCCAGACAGGCAAGGTCTGCGGCAGGAAACGTCTCATTCGGAGGTCGTCTCGGGCAGGAACTGGTAGCCGCCGCTGCGCACCGTCAGGATCAGCTTCGGCGTCTTCGGGTCATCTTCCATCTTGCGCCGCAGCCGGCTGACCAGGATGTCGATGCTGCGGTCGAAGGAATAGTCGCTGTCGCCGCCGGAGAGTTCGATGAGCTGGTCGCGGGTCAGCACGCGCTGGGCGCTCTTGACGAAGGTCTGCAGCAGGTTGAATTCGGCCATGGTCAGCTCGACCCTGACATCGTCGGGCGCCGTCAGCCGGCGCCGCGAACAGTCCATCGTCCAGCCGGCAAAACGGTAGATCTGCTTGGTGGTGGGACGCTTCGGCTCGGTGGTGCCGTTGCGCCGCAGCACGGCGCGGATGCGGGCCAGGAGCTCGCGCGGGTCGAAGGGTTTGGGCACATAGTCGTCGGCGCCCATCTCCAGGCCGACCACGCGGTCGGTGGTCTCGGTGACGGCGGTCAGCATGATGATCGGCGTCGTATACTGGGCGCGCAGGTCGCGGCACAGTTCCAGCCCGCTCTTGCCGGGCAACATCACGTCGAGCACGATGAGGTCCACCTGCGCACGGCGCAGGATGGCCTCCATCTCGGTACCATCGGCGGCTACCGAAGTGTGCAGCCCCCGCTTCTGGAAGAACTCCTGAAGCAGGTCGCGGATGCCCTTGTCGTCGTCGACGATCAGTATGTGTGCGTCGGATTTCACGAGGTGCCCTGTCTCGATTGCCGGCCAAGGAATTCTGGCAGGTGAGCCACACGATAGAATTCGGGCCATATGTTGGCCAGTGCCTTGGATTTCAAGGGAGAACGAATTCCGCCTTCTCCACATGGAAAGCAATGGCCGTGCCGAAGCTCCTTGTTTCCATGCGTGTCGGCTCCAAAAACCGGGACCGCTTTTGGACGATACGCATCAGGCGGGCGGGCCAGACACAATCCAGAAACAAAATTCTACAATCGGGAAAAACTCCTGAAAAGGTAGGGCGGCATAACGGTGCCGTGGCGGTCAGATTACCGGCTGCGACGCAAATCTCCGGGTTTCACGGAAAAACCAATGCCAAGGTTGTCGATCAGTTTGTTGGGTGCGTTGCTGGGCCTTGGCCTGGTCACTGCCGCTGCAGGACAATCAAACGCAAAGGCGCCACTGACCCGGAGCGAACGGTGCGCCAATCTCAGCCACCAATTTGATGAAGCCCTCGAAACCCATGCCACGGCAACGCAGGTCACCGCGGCAAAGGCACTTCAGAGAAAGGGCAACCGGTATTGTGCCGCCAAGAAACAGGCACAGGGCATCCGGATGCTCGCCAACGCTTTGAAGCTGCTTGGAGTGACACCGAATGACCCGGTCCAGTGACGCTCAAAATCGACCCGCATAAAAAGGAAATGAAGCCATGAAAAAGTCCCTCCTGTCGGCCCTCGGTCTCTCCGTTGCTCTTGCCTTCTCGATGCCGGCTCTCGGCAACGCTGCCGCCACCACGACCGCTGCCCCGGCTGCTGCCACCACGACCACCGCTCCGGCCGCTGCCGCGACGACCACCGCTCCGGCCAAGGCTGCTCCGAAGAAGGTCGCCAAGAAGGCCGTCTGCAAGGTGACCAAGAAGCACAAGTGCCCGGTCAAGAAGGCTCCCGCCAAGGCAGCCCCCCGCAGCGGCGGCCCCCGCCGCGGCGGCCCCGAAGGCTGCTCCGAAGAAGCCCTGATCAGCTTCGAGGTCAGTTCTAGCAAGGCCGTTCCAGCCGCAACCGGCTGGGGCGGCCTTCTGCCGAATGCATGGTCGAACTGAATACCGGCGCTTTCCAGCCGCGCATCTCGATCATGCTTAACCCGTTTGCAACGCCGGCCATGTAGGACAATCCGCATGAAGAAGCGGCTTTCGTCCATTTTGCGTTCGATGGTGATTGGCGGCCTGGTTGCCACCGGTGTCGCCAGGGTGCTGATTCTGCTCACCGCTAGCCCCGTGCCCGACCCCGCCAGTGGCCGCACCGAGCCCTCGCTGTTCGCGCCGATAATTTCCAGCAACTGGGACTACATCACGCCTGTCCAGGCGTGGCTGCTGATCGTGCTTCTCGCCGTGACGCTGATCTGCATTGCCGGATGGCCGATCGCGGCATGGCTGGAACGCCGGGCCAATCCCAGCGGCAATCGCCTACGTCCCAATCTCGACCGTTGAACCGCGGCCAGCGATTGCCCACATGATTGTGAAGCGCCGCGCTCGACCCAGCTTGCGCGTCAATCAAAATGGACGATCGGTTTGACGTCTGGCAAAATGCATGGCGCCCGCCGTCGATCGCGAAACTGTCGGTTCCGATGCCAGAAATCACCACAAAACCGCGTACCAAGGTCAAGCCGCAGACCGAGCGGCCGAAGCTCTACAAAGTCATCCTCATCAATGACGATTTCACGCCGCGCGAATTCGTCGTCACGGTGCTGAAGGGCGAGTTCAAGCTCAGCGAGGACCAGGCGCACCGCATCATGATCACCGCGCACCGCCGCGGCGTCTGCGTGGTTGCGGTGTTCACCAGGGATGTCGCCGAAACCAAGGCGACGCGGGCGACCGACGCCGGCAAGGCCAAAGGCTACCCGCTGCTGTTCACGACAGAGCCGGAGGAGTAGAGGAGTGGTCGCCCTTAGGGCGATGAATCATAGAACCTTGAAATCTCTCAAAGAGGTTGGCCAGACGACCGTATACTCTTCGCTTTCGACATCGCGATATGCGGCTCTGACGTTGTCCAACATCTCATCAGATTCGAGAATCTTCTTTAACCTCTCGAATGATTTCAATGGGTTGTTTGTTCGGATGAAAATATTGAACTCACCCGATCCGAAGTCGTGCCCGTCAATCTCGCCTTCCGGCAAACCTTCGATCAATGAATTTTCAAGCGAGATCATGGCGTCATAGTCCTCGACTGATGACCACTGTAAAACGAGACGATACCTCATCGGCCTTTGCTATCTTCCCTCGCGGTACCACATCGAGCCCATCGCCAGGAGCAGCAGGCCGAGGCCGAGGAAGCCGCCGAACAGGGGCACGCGCGAGACGGCCTTCAGCACGCTGTCGTCGGTGGTGCGCAGGCCGATCCAGTCGCTGCCGGCGGCCTCGCCGGCCGAGCGCACCGGCACGATGGAGGGCAGCGTCACGTCGCTGCCAAGAGCCGTGGACGAGGCCAGCCGGCGCACGCTGCCGCCGGTGGCTTCCATCGGTGCCCTCAGCAGGTTTTCGGTGGAGATGACGTCGGCGAATTCCGGCGCATTGACCGGCCCGACATGGGCGAGCGCGGTGAGATCGCCATTGGCGACCTGGAAGAGGCCGATCTCGTTGGTCTGGACACTGCCGAGGAAGACGCCGGGCTCGGATTTGTCGAGCTTGACGGTCACCGTCTTGCCGGAAGGGGTGATGATCTGCGCCGTGCCTGGATCGTCGGCCATCGTCTGGCGGCGGATCTCCAGCACCATGCCGCGCCCCTCGGCGGTCAGCCGCTCTTCCTCGAGCTCGGGCTCCTTCATCAGCCAGTGGGCGATGCGCCGGTAGAGCTGGACATGCGGACCACCGCCCTCGAAGCCGCGCGCCCACAGCCAGCCCTGGTCGGACAGGAGCATGCCGACACGGCCTTCGCCCTTGCGGTCGAGCAGCAGCAGGGGCCGGTTGTCGGCACCCTTCATCACCACTTCGCCCTGCGGGTTCTGCACGCCGATGGTGCGGAACCAGCGGCTCCAGTGCGGCGGCTCGGTGGCCGAACCATCGAGGCCGCGCGTCACCGGATGACGCTGGCCGAGGTCGGTGAGGCGCGGATAGAAGGCCTTTTCGACCACCTCGCCTGTCGGCATGGCCGGCAGGGCCGACATCAGCGGCGTGCGCGCGATCGAAGCCTCGCCGGCATATTCGGGGCCGGCGGCGATCAGCAGCGCGCCGCCCTTTTCGACATATTCGGAGATGTAGTCGTAATAGAGGATCGGCAGCACGTCGCGGTGCTGGTAGCGGTCGAAAATGATGAGGTCGAAATCCTTGATCTTCTCGACAAAAAGCTCGCGCGTCGGGAAGGCGATCAGCGACAATTCATTGATCGGCGTGCCGTCCTGCTTCTCCGGCGGCCGCAGAATGGTGAAGTGGACGAGATCGACCGAGGCGTCGGACTTCAAAAAGATTGCGCCAGGTGCGCTCGCCCGCATGCGGTTCGCCCGAAACGAGCAGCACACGCAGATTCTCGCGGATGCCGTCGACCAGCGCGATGGCGCGGTTGTTGGTGTCGGTGAGTTCGCCGGGTTCGCGGTCGATGGCGAGTTCGATGATGTTGCGGCCGGCGCCCGGAATGGTCACCTGCAGTGGCATCGCCTGGCCGACGGTGGCATGCTCGACCGAGACCTGCTCGCCATTGACGGAGACGCGCACATCGACCGGACCGGTCTCGTTTTCGGTCGAGATGACACGATAGGTCATGTCGAGCGGCTTGCCGACGATGCCGAAGCGCGGCGCGTTCTCGAAGCGGATGCGACGGTCCTTTTCGTGGTCATTGCCGGTGATCAAAGCGTGCAGCGGCGCGTTGAAGTCGGGCGCGCCGGGAGGCGCGTCATGCACCTCGCCATCGGTGATCATGATGGCGCCGCCGATGCGCGACGGCGGCACGTCGCGGAAGGCGCCTTCCAGCGCGCCGAACAGCCGCGTCTCTGTACGTTCCTCGGCGGCGTCGGACTTGCCGGCCTCGACGACGCGGACATCGAATTGCTTGAAGCGGCCAAGACGCTGCTGCAGCCCGGCCACCGCCTCATCGGTCTGTTTGGTGCGGTCGCCGATATCCTGGCTCTGGCTGCGGTCGACGATCAGCGCAACGACACTCTTCAGCGGCTCGCGCTCCTCATTGAGGAACACCGGGTTGAACAGAGCGGCGGCAAGCGCCAGCAGGGCGACGAAGCGCAGGACGCCGCCGCGCTGGCGAAACCACAGGCCGACAAGCGCCAGCAGCGCTAGCGGCACCAGCACCAAAGCGAGCTGCGGCCAGGAGATCAGCGGTTCGAAAGAAATTGACCAGTTCATGCCTTACTGCCCCAGCCGTTCGAGCAGAATGGGGACGTGCACCTGGTCGGATTTGTAGTTGCCGGTCAGCATGTACATCATGATGTTGACGCCGGCGCGCAGCGCGTAGATGCGCTGCATCGGGTCGGCCGGCACGGTCGGCAGCAGCGGGTCGCCATTCTCGTCGACCGCCCATGCGCCGGCGAAATCATTGGCGGTGATCATGATCGGCGACACGCCGTCGCCGGTGCGCACCGGCCGGTTGTCGGTGTTGCTGGCGTCGAGCGAGGCCTCGACCCAGAGCGGGCTGCCAGCGAAGCGGCCGGGAAATTCGGGCAAGATGAAGAAGGACTTGGTCAGCACGTGGTCCGACGGCACCGGCTCCAGCGGCGGTACGTTGAGGTTGCCGAGGATGTCGCGCAGCCGCTCGGTGGCCGGGCTGGTGGAATCGGCGCCGATGCCGTTGGCGAACTGGTCGCGCGTGTCGAACAGCACCGTGCCGCCTTGCTGCATATAGGCGTCGATGCGGGCGATCGCCGCCTGGCTCGGCATCGGGGCGGCCGGATCGATCGGCCAGTAGATCAGCGGATAGAACGACAGTTCGTCCTTCGCAATGTCGACGCCGGCCGGTGCGCCGGGTTCCAGCGCGGTCTTCTCGATCAGGAAGCGGGTCAGGCCTTCGAGCCCGGCGCGGCTGATCGAATCGTCGCCCGGTACCCCGGTCAGCACGTAGGCGATACGGGTCTTCGAGATCGCCGTGATGGCCGCCTCGTCGCCCGGCTTGGCATCGTCGGCGCGGGCGAAATCGGCATGGCCGAACAGTGCGCCAAGCGCAATCAGCACCGCTGCGGTGGTGGTCACCGCACCGGCGCGGCGCGGCCGGCGCGAAAACAAGCCGCCCATCCAGAACACCGCCAGCGTGTCGAGCAGCATCAGCACCAGGGCGGCCGCGACCAGCGAACCTTTCAGGTTGCGGGATTCGTCGAAGGCGTATTGGATCGTGGTGACCGGCACCGCGATCTGCGGGCGCGCCAGAGGCGCGAACGTGCTCGCGGCATCGAGCAGATTGTGGGCGAAGACGCCGGTCTCGGAGCCGTAGAGGCCGGGCGGGTTCTCGAAGGTCACCGGCGCGCCGGCGCCCGGCACCAGCGGCCTTGCATCCGGCGTCGGCGGAACCAACGAGCCGTCTGCCGCGATCATGCGGTAGGGCGCCAGCGACGTGGCGGCTGCTTCGGCATTGGCGATCGCCGCGCCCTGGTTGCGCGACAGCTGGACGATGCGGCGCAGCATCTCGACGAAGCTGCCCGAAATCGGCAGGTTCGACCAGGTCGCCTCGGGCGTGACGTGGAACAGCACCAGCGTGCCCTTGCCTTTCTTCAGCCCGGTGACCAGCGGCGTGCCATCGGCAAGTGCGGCCCAGGTGCGCTCGACGATGTCGGGTGTCGGCTCGGCCAGCACCTGCCTGCTTACTGTCACCTCGGTGGGCGGTGCCAAGTCGGCGAAGGGACCGGCCTTGGGAAATTCGGTGACCGGCTGCGGCGATGTCCATGACAGCGCGCCGCCGAGCGAACGCTCGCCAGTGCGCAGGCGAACCGGCAGCAGATCGTCGTCATTGCCGGCGGCGGCCAGCCGCGAGCCGGCGAAACGCACCAGCGTGCCGCCATTGTCGACCCAGTCGACCAGCCTTTGCCGGACCTGTGCCGGAATGGTGCCGATGTCGGCCATGATGATCATCGCCGGCTTCTGGTCGAGGATCTGCGGGATGGCGTCGGCGAGATCGGCGCTGGAGGGTTCAACCAGGTCGGCGAAGGGCTGCAGCGCCCGCCTGATGTAGTAGAGCGGCGACAGAAGCGGCTGCGCCCGGTCGGCCTCGGCCTGCGACAAAAGTCCGACGCGGCGGCGCTTGGAGCTTTCGTCGAGCACGCGCACCGCACCCGCCTGGCGCTCGCCGTCGAGCGCTATCGAGGCGAAATCGTTGCGCAGTTCGAACGGCACCGCCATCGTGCCGGTGGCGGTGGCTTCACCAGGTGCGAAGGTCAGCGTCGCATCGGCGATGCGGCGGCCCTTGTCGTCGAAGGCGCCGGCGGTGACCTGTGCCGGCGCCGGATCGCCCGGCGCACGGATGGCGGTGAGCGCAAAACCGTCGACCTGGTTCTCGGCGGCGGTTAGCCCGGTCAGCGAAAGCCGCTCAGTGGTAACCCACACGACGCGAGCGGCATTTTTCGACAACAGTGTGTTGAAGGCGGCTTCGTCGCCCTTGGCCGCGAGGCCGTCGGCCAGCACGGCGACGCTGGCGCCGGGCAAGGTTTCCAGCACGCCGGCGACACGGGCATAGACGGCGGGCCGGTCGGTGGGGATCGGCCGCGGCTTGGCGGCGCGCAGCCGGTCGAGGGCAGCGGCGGCATCGAAGGGGCCGATCTCGGCATTGGCCCTTTCGGCGGTGAAGGCGATGATGACCGGCACGCCGTTCGAGCCGGCGTCCTTGATCAGCCGCTCGGCGGTGGCGACGCGCTTGTTCCAGTCGGCCGCGCTTGCCCAGTCATTGTCGATGACCAGCGCAAGGGCCGCACCTTCGGCCGGCAATTTTTCGCGCGGGTTGAAGACCGGTTCGGCCAGCGCCGCGACGACGAGGCCCGCCATCAGCAGCCTGAGCAGCGTCAGCCACCAGGGGCTTTGATGCGGCGTCTCCTCGCGCTTCAGCACGCGCGCCAGGATCTTCAGCGGCGGAAAGATCTCGGCCTGCGGCTTGGGTGGCGTCAGCCTCAGCAGCCACCAGATCACCGGCAGCGCCAGCAGGCCCCACAGCACCATGGGAGCGCCAAAGGAGAGCGTCAGCCAGCTCATGCGCCGACCACCTTTCCGAACTGACGGGTACGACCGCTACCGGCATAGCCGCCATCGGCGGTCATTGCCATGTGCAGGCGCACCAGCGCGTCGGACGCGAGCCGATCGGTGTGGTTGACGGTAAAACTCCAGCCGAGCCGCTTGCACCAGGCGGCCAGTTCCTGACGACGGGCGGTGTAGAGCAGGCGGTATTCGTCGCCGAGCATTTCGGCGCGTCCGGCAGTCAGCTTGTCGCCGGTCTCGGGATCGGTGAACTCGGTGCGGCCGGCATAGGGGAAGGTTTCCTCGGCCGGGTCGGCGACCTCGATCAGATGTGCGCGCACGCCGTGGCGGGCGAGCACGTCGAGCCATTCCATCGTCTCTTCGACCGGATCGAGGAAATCGCTGGCGATGACGATGTCGCAGAAGCGCCTGATGTCCGTGAGGTCAGGCTTTGCCGGCAGTTCGCCGGCATGCATCAGCTGAGCTGCGATGCGCTCGGCGCCGTTGCGGGCGGTGAACGGATCGGTCAGGCCCGGCCAGGCGATGCGCTCGCCGCTGCGCGACAGCAATTCGGCCATGGCCAGCGCCAGCACCAGCGCGCGCGATTGCTTGGAAACGCTGGCACCGGTCGATTTGTAGAGCATGGACGGCGAGGGGTCGGCCCACAGCCACACCGTATGGGCGGCTTCCCATTCGCGGTCGCGCACATAGGTGTGGTCGTCGCGGGCCGAGCGGCGCCAGTCGATGCGCGAGGAATCGCCTTCGACATAGGGCCGGAACTGCCAGAAATTCTCGCCGATGCCGCGTTTGCGGCGGCCATGCCAGCCGGCGATCACCGTGTTGACGATGCGGCGCGCCTCGACCAGCAGGTCGGGTACAAGCGAAGCCCGCAACCGGCCACGGGCGAGCGCGTCGCGCGTCGCTGCCGGAGCCTGGACCTCGCCGATGCGCGCCATCAAATCCCTTTCACGAGCTTCGCCACCACGTCGCGCACGCTGGTGCCCTCGGCGCGGGCGGCGAAGGTCAGCGCCATGCGGTGCTGCAGCACCGGTTCGGCCAGGGCACGCACGTCGTCGACCGATGGTGCCAGCCGTCCATCGTAGAGCGCGCGCGCCCTCGTGCACAGCATCAGCGCCTGGCTGGCGCGCGGGCCTGGCCCCCAGGCGACATGCTTGTCGGTCTCGGCATTGCCCTGGCCCGGACGCGCCGAGCGCACCAAAGTGAGGATCGCCTCGACCACGCTTTCAGGCACCGGCATGCGGCGGATCAGCGTCTGGATTTCCTTCAGCCGCACCGGTTGCAGCACGTTCTGCGCCTTGGCATCCTCGATGCCGGTGGTTTCCAGGAGAATGCGGCGCTCGGCCTCGATTTCGGGATAGAGGATGTCGACCTGCATCAGGAAGCGGTCGAGCTGGGCTTCGGGCAGCGGATAGGTGCCTTCCTGCTCCAGCGGATTCTGCGTCGCCAGCACATGGAAGGGTGCGGGCAGGTCATGGCGGACGCCGGCGATGGTGACGTGATACTCCTGCATGGCCTGCAGCAGCGCCGACTGGGTGCGCGGCGAGGCGCGGTTGATCTCGTCGGCCATTAGAAGCTGGGCGAAGATCGGCCCGGAGATGAAGCGGAAGGAGCGCTTGCCGATCTCGTCCTGCTCCATCACCTCGGAGCCTAGGATGTCCGATGGCATCAGGTCGGGCGTGAACTGGATGCGGCGCGAATCGAGGCCGAGCACGACGCCCAGCGTCTCGACCAGCTTGGTCTTGGCGAGGCCCGGAACACCGACCAGCAGCGCGTGGCCGCCGGCCAGCAGCGCCACCAGCGTCCGCTCGACGACGGCCTCCTGGCCGAAGATCACTCGGCCGACCCCGTCGCGGATCCTGGAAATGTCAGCCAGCGCCTTTTTCGGCCTCGGCGATCATGTCCGTTTCGCTGATCGGACTTTCCTTGACCATCACGCTCATTCGGCTCGATCCCTTTGGTTGGAAATACCAGCCTGCACCATATCATAGGTTGCCGCGATTCGGCCTCGCGTAGCGCCTATGGTCGAACTTAAATCACAGACTTAGGCTGACAAGCGGAACAACAGTGACTATTTCGTGACGATGACGGAACACGACGAACATCGCCAACAAAGCCTTACGCAGGCAACCGAGGCGCGCGGCCTGGAAGCGCTGATCTCGCGCGCGGCGCGTGCCGGCAAGGGCGCGGCGCCCGTGGATCGCTGGAATCCCGACTTTTGCGGCGATCTCGACATGGAGATCAAGGCCGACGGCACCTGGTTCTATCTCGGTACGCCGATCGGCCGCATGCCCTTGGTGCAGCTTTTCTCCTCCGTGCTGCGCAAGGACGCCGACGGCAGGACCTATCTGGTGACGCCTGTGGAAAAGGTCGGCATCCGCGTCGCCGATGCGCCGTTCATCGCCGTCGAAATGGACGTTTCGGGCAGTGGCGACGAACAGATCATCACCTTCCGCACCAATGTCGGCGATGTGGTCGAGGCCGGGCCGGAACGGCCGCTGCGCTTCGTCGACGAGCACGACACCGGCGGCCTGAAGCCCTATGTGCTGGTGCGCGGCCGGCTGGAGGCGCTGGTGGGGCGGCCGGTCATGTACGAACTGGTCGGGCATGGCGAGGAGGTCGAGATCGGCGGCGAGACGATGTTCGCGGTGCGCTCGAAGGGTGCTGTGTTCCCGATTATGCCGGCGGACCAGTTGCAACGGCTGAGCGTATGATGGACCGCGTGTCGCTAATGCCGTTTTCATCGGCGGATTTTCGCGCGCGCTTCGCCGCGCAGCCGGACGCGCATGCCGACGACGACTATGGCGACCATCGTTTCAATCCAGGCCATCCGCGCCTCAACCAGGGCAAGCCACTGCGCAATGCGGCGGTGCTGATCCCGGTGGTCGACCATGAAGGCGAAGCGACGGTTCTGCTAACCAAGCGGGCCGAAAAGCTGCGCAGCCATTCGGGGCAGGTGGCCTTTCCCGGCGGCACCATCGATTCCACCGACTCCAGCCCGGAGGCGGCGGCGCTGCGCGAGACCTTCGAGGAGATCGGCCTCGGCCAGGACCGTATCGAGATCATCGGCCGCATGCCCGACTACGTCGCCGGCAGCGGCTACCGCATCGCGCCGGTGCTGGGCATCGTGCAGCCCGGCTTCCAGCTGGCCTTGAACGCTGAGGAGGTCGATGCCGCCTTCGAAGTGCCGCTGCGCTTCCTGATGGACCCGGTGAACCATAAGCGCGACAGCCGCATGTGGAACGATCTCGAATGGTTCTTCTACGACATGCCCTATGGCGACCGGCGCATCTGGGGCGTCACCGCAGGCATCATTCGCACGCTCTATGAAAGGCTCTATGCGTGAGTGTTTCGATCGCGGGCAGGGCCGACTGGCTCGCCGACAAGCATCTGCAGCGCCTGCTTGCCGCCCTGGCCGAAGGCGGTGAAGAGGTGCGCATAGCCGGCGGCGCCGTACGCAACACGCTGATGGGCCAGCCGGTCGCCGATATTGACATCGCCACCACCTGTTTGCCTGAGGAAACCATCCGCCGCGCAGAGGCGCAAGGTTTCAAGCCGGTGCCGACCGGCATCGAGCACGGCACCATCACGGTGGTCGCCGGCGGCAAGCCCTATGAAATCACCACCTTGCGCGCCGATGTCGAGACCGATGGCCGCCGCGCCAAAGTGTCGTTCGGGCGCGACTGGAAGCTGGATGCCGAGCGGCGCGACTTCACCATCAATGCACTCTACTCCGAGGCGGATGGCGCCGTCGTAGACCTGGTCGGCGGTATCGCCGACATCGAGGCGCGGCGGCTGCGCTTTATCGGTGATGCGGAGGCGCGCATCCGCGAGGATTATCTGCGCATCCTGCGCTTTTTCCGCTTCTTCGCCTGGTATGGCGAAGGCCGGCCGGACGCCGAAGGGCTGAAGGCCTGCGCCAGGCTGAAGGAGGGCTTGGCCCAACTCTCGGCGGAGCGCGTCTGGTCCGAGCTGAAGAAGCTTCTGTCGGCGCCGGACCCATCGCGGGCGCTGCTGTGGATGCGGCAGGCCGGTGTCTTGACCGCCGCGCTGCCGGAAAGCGAGAAATGGGGCATCGACGCCATCCATGGGCTGGCCAAGGCCGAGAAGGATCTGGGCTGGGCGGCTGATCCGCTGCTCAGGCTGGAGGCGATCGTGCCACCGGATGCCGCGCGCATGAAGACGCTGGCCGAGCGGCTCCGGTTTTCGACCGCGGAATCAGACCGCTTGCGCCACTGGGCACTGGCCACCACCGTCGAGCCGAAGACGACCGAGGGCGAACTGGCAAAAAGGCTCTATCGCGGCGAGCGGCAAGGGTTTGTCGATCGGCTGCGGCTGTCGCTTGCCGCCGCACGCATGCGCGCCGTCGAGAACAATGACGCGCTGCTCGAAGCCGGCGGCTTTTTCGCGACTGCTGGCCTTCGCGCTCAAATGGGAAAAACCGGTGTTTCCGCTGAAAGGCGCCGATCTGACGGCGCTCGGCGCAACGCCGGGGCCGAAGCTCGGCGAAATCCTCAAGAACCTCGAAACGGAATGGATCGAGGCGGGATTCGCGCCGGATCGCGGCGCGCTGCTTGACCGCGCGGCAAAGGCGCTGGAAGCCTAGAACGCGTAGCGCTCGAACGGATACAGGCGACGTGCTCGTCGAGCGAAACGCTAGGCGCCTACCTGATTGCTACCGGAGCCAGGGCGCGAGAAAGGCTCGCCTCGCCCTTGCCGTAGACGGAGGGGTTATAGTTGACCAGTGTATCCGTACGAGCCGTATTGAGCAGATCGTTGGTGATCTGGGTCGGCGTCGCGCTGGTGAATTTGCTGCCGATGATCGCCGCGTATCCCGAGATGATCGGCGCGGCGAAGGACGTGCCATAAAGGCCGGTCTTGTCGCCAGTGACACCCACGACGAGGAAATGGCTCTGCACAGCCGTGTTGGAGCCGGCGTAGTTGGAATACCAGGCAAGCTGGGCCTTGTTGGACGTCGTGCCGTTGGTGGACAGCGCGCCGACGAAGATCGCCGAGGCTTTGCCAACCAGGGCAAGGTCGAGATAATCCTGCTGGCCGCCGGTGACGCCGCCCACGGCAACCGAGATCGTTGCCAGCCGCCTTCGAGACAACGGCCAGCCCTTTGGTGGCGTAGTAGATGATGGAAGCTTCCTCCGGTGCCCACCCGATCTGGTTTGAGCTGTAGCCCGCCTTGGCGTACATGCCGTAGCTCAGATTGAGCACGTTCAGGCCGCTCGTCAGCGGGACGTATGAACCGGTGGTGAAGTCTTTCGACCTTATGGTTGCCAGTGGCGCAACCATGCTGGCTTCCTCGCGGGTCCATTCACCGTGCCGCTGGGTTTGAACCCCGAGGCCGAAATTGCCGGAAAAGCGTGTCGAGCTGCTGAAGTCGTCGACCATGGTAATGGTGACGCCCTTGCCCTTGTAGCCGGCGGCCCATGCGGCGCCGACTTCGGGGCTCATCCAGTTCTGTACCGTCTGCGTCGCGGCGCGGCCGGGATCGTCGCGCTCACGCATATTGACCCGCCACCGTGGCAGAGCGCGGCCGTCTCATCGGCGTCGAGAGCGTCTTGCGCCAATGCGAATGGCGCCGAAAGGATGACAATAGCGGCGGCGAGGCCGAACTTCATGCAAGTACCCGACATGTTCCTACTCCAGTCAGACAACAACCAGGATGAGCGATCGCTTTCGGGGCGATGAATTCCGCATTCGCAGCCTCGCGGCGATCAGAAAGTAACACGGTAGTTCAGCCAGAGGTGCTGGCTTTCCGGTTTAGCATTAACCAGATATTTCAAGGTCTCCTCAGGCGCCATCTGGCTGGCCGCGAGCCGGCAATTGACGCTGTAGGTACCGAAGTCGCCATAGTCGGCTTCGCAGGACTTTTCGGTGAGCTTGCCGCCGAAGGTCGTGGTGAACGACAGGGAAAGCGTACTGTTGGGGCTGGGATGCATCTGAGTAAGGAACCCAAGCTTGAGGCTGGGCGCGATCCGATACTTCTCGCCCTCTTCTCCGGTCCCGAAACCCCAAAGGATGCCGGTATCCTCGGTGATCTGGGTCAAAAGGTCGACATGCATGTCGACCCAGCTCGCGCGGTACCATTGGTTGAACGAGACAAAGGTTCCGTTCTGGAGTTCGTAACCGCCATTGCCCAGGCCTCTCGCGCGATCGCTGAGCGGCGAACCCTGGTGGATGTCGACCAACGATGTCGTCATTTCCTGCGCAATAGCCGGGTACGCCCCAACCAGCACCCACAGCAGGAGCGCCGCCGTACGGAAACCCACTCGATTGCCGGATTTTTCGCGCATGCGCGAAACACCTCGCCCCACCGTTCCGGATCAGTGCCTGGTGGCGACGGGCTTCTCTGGCAGCCCACTGTAGCCGGATTATCCGCGCGACATTGACACGGGTTCGGTTACCGCAGGGTTTACTTTAGCGGAGGTAAATATAATTTTTTGACCTGGAAAATCTGTCTCGCGCCGCGACCGCGATGGCGTCAAACGCGAGCCGCGGGCCAAAGCTTTTTGAACCCGATGGTGAGCGCCGGCGCGGTTCGCTTGCCGCCGCTCACGAAGCAAAGCCGAGCGAAAGCCTAAGCGGCGTCGCGAACCTTCTCGATGCGCGAACGGATCGCCTCGACCATCGTCTCGCGGATAACAGTCTCGCCATGCGTCTCGCGCATATGCTCGACGGCACGGCGCATCACTTCGGCTTCCTCGTCGGCACGGGTGTGCCAGTCACAGCCGGGAACGAGCGACCCGCAGTGGAATGCCTTCATCGGATTTCTCCTTTTCCTCCGGGGAACCAATCGAGGCTCCGCCACTTTTTTGGCTCACGGTCCATTCCAGATTGAATTCCCGGACGTGAGCGGGGCGAAGACTATAACACGCAAGGGCCGGTCTGGTTGCATCAAAGCATCGTGCACCGCTTGCCCAGTGTCCGTAGATTTGGAGCAATTCCGGACGGAATTGCCCGGGCTGATCTTACGGCCAGCGCACCTCTGGCGGCAGACTGGACAGGATCGACGCGACATTGCCGCCGGTCTTCAGGCCGAAGATGGTGCCGCGATCATGAAGCAGGTTGAATTCGACGTAGCGGCCACGGCGGATCAGCTGTTCGTCGCGGTCGCCGTCCGTCCAGTTCTCGTTGAAATTGGCGCGCACGAGATGGCCGTAGACGACGAGGAAGGAGCGCCCGACATCCTGGACGAAGTTGAAGTCGGCATTCCAGCCGCCTCTGTCCTCGGCCGAATGCAGCCAGTCGAAGAAGATGCCGCCAACGCCGCGCGGCTCGTTGCGGTGGGGCAGGAAGAAGTACTCGTCGCACCAGGTCTTGAATTTCGGATGGTCGGCGACCCCGGCGTTCTTCTCGCAAGCGAACTGCATGGCGCGGTGGAAGGCGACGGTGTCAGGATCGCCCTGGGTGCGGCGGCGGTCGAGCACCGGCGTCAGATCGGCGCCGCCGCCGAACCATTGCCTGGAGGTAACCACCATGCGCGTGTTCATGTGCACGGCCGGAACGTTGGGGTTCCAGGGATGGGCGATCAGCGAGATGCCGGAGGCCCAGAAGCGCGGGTCTTCCTCGGCGCCGGGCATCTGCTTCCTGAATTCGGGCGAGAACTCGCCATAGACGGTCGAAGTGTGGACGCCGACCTTCTCGAAGACGCGGCCATGCATCATCGACATGGTGCCGCCGCCGCCCTTGCCCTGGTCACGCTCCCATGGCGCCTTTTCGAACCGGCCCGGCGACCATGAGGCGAGAGGGCCCTGGAGATCCTGCTCGATCTGCTCGAAGGCGCCGCAGATGCGTTCGCGCAGCGCCTCGAACCACAGGCGCGCCTTCATCTTCTTCTCTTCGATGTCGGCGGGCAGGCCAGCCGGTATTTCAGGTCGTTCCAAGTGCCGTCTCCGGTTGCGGGGCGGCCCGCCCCTACAAATGACTCGTCTTTTGCCGGCGCGATCCCTAATCTCTTAGGGAACAGGGTCAAGTCACTTTGCTTTCGCGCATGATCCTTTCCGAAGCCAGGGTTCCGGTTTCGGGGTCATGTGCCAGGTGCAAGGAGTTGTTTCGTGCGCACCCCGGCAAGACCGCCGCTGGATGGCCTGAAGAAAAGGCTCGACCAGAGCCGGGCCGAACGCGCGCGTATGCCGCGCGACGGCTTTTTGCGCGAGACCTTCGTGCTGCCGCGCTCCGATGCGCGCCTCAAGGCCAAGGAATGGTTCGAGCGCTTCCCCAAGCAAGCCTACTGGACCGAGATCGAAAGCTGGTTCGAGCGCCCGGGTGATTTGATCGAGTTCACCATCCGGCGCTTGCCGGCGGCGGACTAGTTGCTGTCACAACGAAAACAGATCGCGCATTCTTTGAGAATCCAAGACCAGGTTCTCTCCAAGCAACCTGCCGAATTTCTCGAACCCCATCTTCCGCGCCTCCTCGAAGCTCACCGAGGTGTACAGGGTTGGCATGCCGCCGGAGTCGATCCGGTAGATCGTTATGAGTTGTGTCTCTTCCTCTGCCTGAATCAGGTGTCCCAGCACTGACGTACCTCCTTTGTCGCGCCGCATTCCACTCAAGGCGCAATTAGTCTCCGCGCCCCCGTTCCTTCCCTTGCCAGTCTGTCGCCCTTGTTCCTGAGCGGGCATTTGTCGATCGACATGCAGCCGCAGCCGATGCAGTCGGTCAGTCCGTCGCGCAGTTTCTTCAGTTGGGCGATCTTGTGGTCGAGCCCGTCGCGCCAGGCGGTCGACAAAAGGTTCCAGTCGTCGCGCGTCGGCGTGCGGCCTTCGGGCAGGGATGCCAATGCCTGGCCGATTTCGGCGAGCGAGATGCCGACCTCCTGCGCGACCTTGATGATCGCCACCCGCCGCAGCACGTCACGGCCGTAGCGGCGCTGGTTGCCTGACGTGCGGTGGCTGCGGATCAGCCCGCGCGCTTCATAGAAATGCAGGGCCGATACCGCGACACCGCTGCGCATGGCCACCTGGCCGACCGTCAATTCCGTTACTGGAGCCATTTCCCATTTTCCGCTTGACCTCAAGTTAACTTGAGCTTGTAGCGAAGAAATGTTGGTAGGGCAAATGACAGGAGAAGGCGATGTGCGCCTGGGTGAGAATGGCTGGAGAAACCACTGCCGTAAGCAATGGCAAGGGTGGAGTTGCCGACGGGCCGCGGATTCTATCCGAGCTGCCGGACAGCTTCGCCCGCCACCATGGCGACGGAGAGCGCGACGTTGATGCTGCGAGCGGTACCCTGCATAGGGATGGTCAGCCGCGCATCCGCCGCCTGATGGACCGCATCCGGCACGCCTGCGGATTCGCGGCCGAACAGGAGGATGTCGCCGTCCGCGAAGCTGAAGTTGGTGTAAGGGGTCGTCGCTTTGGTCGACAGAAGCACCAGCCGATCCGCGCGAGCCTTGCGCCACTGCTCGAAGGCCTGCCAGTCGACATGCCGGGTCAGGGCGGCCATTTCGAGGTAGTCCATGCCGGCGCGCTTGAGCGCTTTGTCGGAGAGCGGAAAGCCGGCCGGTTCGATGATGTCGACGCCAAGGCCGAGGCAAGCGGCGAAGCGCAGGATTGTCCCGGTATTGCCGGCGATGTCCGGCTGGTAGAGCGCGATGCGGAGACGACGGTTCATTTCCGCATCCTTCTAATAAGTGGCAGATCGGCCACAGGGGCTTCCCGGTTTTGGAAATTGCTGGACCTGCAGGTGGCCATTTTCTGCGAAGTCGGGTATACGGCCAGCATTGTCAACCCGAACCGATGGAGGGGAAACTCATGATGACCATGCACATCCAGCGCCCCTCTCTTGGGCTTACCTGCCTGCTGGCGGTTTCGGTACGACAATTCTCCTGACTCTCTAAGACTTGATCGCACCGATTCCCGCCGAAACACCTTTTCGGCTCTCGAAGGAATCCTGCGATGTTTTTCAAAAAGTCAAAAGGGCTGAACGCCCCACCTGAACGTGTCTGGACTGACGCTCGCCGTGTCCAGACAGACGCAATCCATCCCTCCGGTCGAATGCCGGCGGACGATGTTGCTTCGCCTTTTCATCTCTATTTTCATACGGAGGACGGACCGATGTTCGATCCCAGAATACCTGGCTCGAGGAGCCTGCATATCCACCGACTGCCGACCTGGGCGCTGCTGATCGGCGACACCTATTCGTCAGCGGTCCATGCCGAAGTTCGCCGTCGGCCGCATCGCGGCATGCTGCCGGATGTCGATTTCTCGCGCGCGGTCCCGGATCCGAGCCGGCCCTCGCTGGTGCGCCGGATCATCCGACTGATCCGGCCAGGTGCGAAAATCCGGCTTGTCGACACCGCACCGTCAGGATCGACAAACGAGCCTGTCGGCGAAAAGCCCGCGAGCCCCTATATTGCGCGAAGCAGGGCCGACGGTCCGGATGATTCCGGACCGTCGGCCCTCGGCGCCACACGACCCGGGACCTTCGTACGTCGCCAAGCCGCGTAAGCGGAAAACAGATTTCACAGGCGTGACCCATGTTGTTGTTTAGCTGGTTTGAAAGAAGGCTCGATCCGTTCCCGGCAGCGGAACCCGTCGAGCCACCCAAGACGCTGGTCGCCTTCTGCCTGCATTATACGCGCGGCGCCTGGCCCTATATCCTTGTCGATGCGGTGCTGGTGACGGCGATCGCCATCGCGGAAGTGTGGATGTTCGGCTTCCTCGGCCGCATCGTCGACTGGCTGTCGGCACAGAACCGCGAAACCTTCCTGCAGACCGAGGGCTGGAAGCTCGCCGCGATGGCCTTCATCGTGCTGTTCGCGCTGCCGGGCACGGTGTGGCTGCATTCGCTGCTCAACCAGCAGACGCTGATGGGCAACTATCCCATGCGCATCCGCTGGCAGGTGCACCGCTACCTGCTCAAGCAGTCGATGAGCTTCTACCAGGACGAGTTCGCCGGCCGCATCGCTACCAAGCTGATGCAGACCGCACTCGCCGTGCGCGAATGCGTCATCAAGGTGATCGACGTGCTCAACTACGTCATCGTCTATTTCCTCGGCATGCTGTGGATCGTCGGCTCGGCCGACTGGCGGCTGGCCGCGCCGCTGGCCGTCTGGCTGGTCGGCTACATCCTGTTGCTGCGCTACTTCATCCCGCGCCTGGGCAAGGTCGGCGAGGAACAGGCCAATGCACGCTCGGTCATGACCGGCCGCGTCGTCGACAGCTATTCCAACATCCAGACGGTCAAGCTGTTCAGTCATGCCAAGCGCGAGGCCACTTTCGCCAGGGAAGGCATGATGGGCTTTCTCGACACTGTCTACCGGTCGATGCGGCTGGTGACGGTGCTTTTCGGCACGCTCTACATTCTGAACGCACTGCTGCTGTTCTCGGTCACCGCCATCTCGCTGTGGCTGTGGATGGGACAAGTGGTGACGATCGGCGCGGTCGCCGTGGTCATTGGCCTGGTGCTCCGGATGTGGGGCATGTCGCAGTGGATCATGTGGGAAATGTCGGGCCTGTTCGAGAACATCGGCACGGTGCAGGACGGCATCGCCTCGATCTCGTTGCGCGGCTGGTCGAGGACAGACGGGATGCGAAGGAGATCAGCGTTTCCAAGGGTGGGATCCGCTTCGAGGATATCCGCTTCCACTACGGCAAGCAGAAAGGCGTGATCGAAAACCTGTCGCTGACGGTGAAGCCGGGCGAGAAGGTCGGCATCGTCGGCCGCTCGGGCGCCGGCAAGTCGACACTGGTCAATCTGCTGCTGCGCTTCTACGATTTGGAAGGCGGCCGGATCCTGATCGATGGTCAGGAGATCGCCGGCGTGATGCAGGATTCTCTGCGGGCCCAGATCGGCATGGTCACGCAGGACACCTCGCTGCTGCATCGCTCGGTGCGCGAGAACATCCTCTATGGCCGCCCCGATGCTTCTGAGGAGATGCTTGTGGAGGCGGCGCGGCGAGCCGAGGCGCTTGACTTCATCGGCGGGCTTGCGGACCACAAAGGCCGCAAGGGGTTCGACGCTTATGTCGGTGACCGCGGCGTCAAATTGTCCGGCGGCCAGCGGCAACGCATCGCCATTGCTCGCGTTATGTTGAAGGATGCACCGATACTTATCCTTGACGAAGCGACGTCGGCGCTGGATTCCGAAGCGGAAGCCGCCATCCAGGAGAATCTCTACAAGCTCATGCAGGGCAAGACCGTCATCGCCATTGCCCACCGGCTGTCGACCATCGCGGCGATGGACAGGCTTGTGGTGATGGACCAGGGACGGGTCATCGAGGAAGGTTCGCACGACGAACTGGTCGCCAAGGGCGGGCTCTACGCGCAGCTCTGGCAGCGCCAGTCGGGTGGGTTCCTGCTCGAGGACATCCCGGCTGATATAGCCAACGATATTGTTGCCAACGACATTGGCGCAAAGGGGCAAGCCGCAGAATGATGGCCGCCGCATGATGACAGCCGTCTACCGCTGGTTCGAGAACTGGGTCTTTCCGTTCAGGGAGCCGGCGAATCTTCGGCCACCGTCCAGTGTCGGCGGGTTTCTCTGGCACTATGTCGGCCAGGCGAAGTTCGCCTTCTTCGCCATGCTGGTCATCGGCGGCATCGCGCCACTGGTCGAGGCAGGCCTGTTCTACTTCGTCGGGCGGCTGGTCGACATCCTCGACCAGCTTCCCGGCGAACGCAGCTGGCATGCGCTATGGACCGCCGCCGGGCCCGAGCTGGTGTTCATGATCGCGGTGGTGCTGGTCATCCGCACCATCGTCGTCGGCCTCTCGGCGCTGGTCGACGAGCAGACGATCACGCCAGGCTTCTACAACCTGGTGCGCTGGCAGGCGCACCGGCATGTGTCGCGCCAGTCCTACGCCTTCTTCCAGAACGATTTCGCCGGCCGCATCGCGACAAAAGTCTGGCAGGCGGGGCAAGCGACCGGCGATTTGATGGAAAGCTTCATCGAAGTCATCTGGTTCATGCTCATCTACACGGTGACGACACTGGCGCTGGTCGCCAGCCTTGACTTGCGGCTGGCGGTGCTGGTGGTGATCTGGATCGCGGCCTTCGGCTGGTTGGCAAAACTCTATCTGCCGGCGATCCGCAAGCATGCCGAGGCCACGGCAGAAGCAGGCTCGATGATCAATGGCCGCATCGTCGATTCCTATTCCAACGTGCAGACGCTGAAACTGTTCTCGGCCGACGGCGACGACCATTACATCAGGAACGGCTTCGACATCTATCTCGACGCGCTGCGCCCGTTCACACGCAGGCTCACCGGCGTGCGCATGGCGCTGACGACGCTGTCGGGTATCATGATCACGACGATCGGCTGTTTTGCCGTTTATCTCTGGGTCGAGGGCTCGATCACTGTCGGCGCGGTCGCCTTCACGCTGTCGCTGGTGCTGCGGCTCAACATGCTGCTTGGCCGGGTGATGATGCAGCTCAACGGCATCTTGCGAAATCTCGGCGTGCTGGAAAACTCCAAGGCGCTGATCTCGCAGCCGCTCGGCCTCATCGACGCGCCCGATGCCAGGGAGTTGGTCGTCGCCGGCGGGCGCATTGACGTGAAGGGCGTCGAGTTCCACTACGGCAAGAGGTTCGGTGTGCTGAACGGCATCGACCTTGTCGTCAAGCCGGGCGAGAAGGTCGGGCTGGTCGGGCCATCGGGCGCGGGCAAGACGACGCTCGCCAATCTGATCCTGCGGCTCTACGACCTGGAGGGCGGGTCGATCACCATCGATGGCCAGAACGTTGCTGAGGTGACGCAGAATTCACTGCGCGCCAATATCGGCGTCGTCAGCCAGGACACCGCCCTGTTCCACCGTTCGCTGCGCGACAACATCAAGCTCGGCATGCCCGACGCGACCGACGCCGAGGTGATCGTGGCGGCCAAGAAGGCCGAGGCGCACGACTTCATCCTGGGCCTGCGCGACAACAGGGATCGTGCCGGCTACGAAGCCTTTGTCGGCGAGCGCGGCGTGAAACTGTCGGGCGGCCAGCGCCAGCGCGTGGCGATCGCTCGCGTCTTCCTCAAGGACGCGCCGATCCTGATCCTCGACGAGGCGACCTCGGCGCTCGATTCCGACATCGAGGCGGCGATCCAGGAGAACCTCACCAGGCTGATGGAGAACAAGACGGTGATCGCCATCGCCCACCGGCTGTCGACGATCGCCGCGCTCGACCGCCTGGTGGTGCTGGACGGCGGGCGAATCGTCGAGCAAGGCACGCATGACGAGTTGGTGGCGCTCGATGGGCTCTATGCGCGGCTGTGGAAGCGGCAGTCGGGCGGCTTCCTCTATCACGAGGAAAGCGTGCTCGAAGAGACGCGGCCGGCGGAGTAGGCGCATGGGTGGATCGCCAGAGGTCGGCCCGGAGGTCGGCTATGTGCTCAAGCGGCTCCGGCCAACCACGCCGGCCTTCGACCGGTTGAAGGACGAGAGCCGGTTGGAGGGCTACTGGATGCTGGTGCGCCTGGCGGATGGCTGGGCAAGCGGCGGCAACAAGTTCCGGAAACGGGGCGAGGCCTTATTCGGGGCATGGCATGGCCGGGAACTCGCCGGCGTGTGCGGGTTGAACATCGATCCTTATGTCGAGGGCAGGGACCAGGGGCGGGTCCGGCACCTGTTCGTCAGCGCACCTTACCGCCGCGCCGGCCTTGGCCGCATGCTGGTCGAGACCGTCATCGATCGGGCACGCTGCTATTTCACCGTGTTGAACACTCGCGCGCCACCAGAAGCTTTCGGTTTCTATGAAAGGCTTGGCTTTCAGCCGGTGTTGGGTGAAGAATTCGTCACCCATCGCATGTCGTTCGAAAAAGGGGGCTGAAATGTCCTTGCGTCCGCCAGCTCATCTCGCCGGCTCTCCGGCCGCTGAAGCAGCCTTCGACGCGCTTGGCCATGAAATCCTGGCCGAGAAGGCGGCGGCCCTCGGCCGCGCCGGCCAGCGCGTCGAGGAAACGCTGGCCAGGTTGCGCGCCAATGGCGACGAGCAGTTGCGCCCCAAGCTTCTCAAGGCGGCCGCCGAGGCGGTGCACGGCTATTTCATCCAGCGCGAGTTGTGTGGCTTGCGCAAACACGATGGCGTCATCCGCGAGTATGACATACCCAGGGCTGTGCTGGTCAGGCTTGGCGCCAAATAGGGGTCACTCCAGCCACTTTGTGATGAACGTGCCGTTCTCGTGGATGTCGGTCGTTTCCAGCGGACCCGGACCGAGATTGGTGAATTTGTGCGGCGTATGGGGCGGCACGATGACAATCTGGCCGGCGGAAGCCTCGATTTCCTTGTCGCCGACGGTGAACAGGCCGGTGCCCTGGCGGATGATGAAGATCTCGGCGTAAGGGTGGGCGTGCAGCCGCGGGCCGCCGCCTTCATCAGGCAGGTAGTTGAAGATCAGGCAGGAGTTGGAACCGTAGGCGCCGCATTGCAGTTCGCCCTTCCAATGGTCGGAGCGAACAGCCCATTCCTCACGGTCTATGACGTGTGCCATGCCTGGGAAGATAGATCACACCGGCGCCCTCTGTCGAGGCAAGCCAGGGCCTTGGATTTTGCTGATATTTCCCGGCTGTTTAGCCGCCTTTTGCGGCCGTTCGCCGTCCCGCCGGGCAATAGGGGATTTTGTCCCCGCGACAATCTGCCCTTGTGCCTTGACCCGTCTGGACAAAAACGGGCTTCACGCATAAACCGAAGTCCAAATGCCGGAGGAATTCGCTAGCCTGTTCGCCATGCGCTGTCGGGTTGGCGTGATTGAGCGGGGAACAAGGCTCGGCCACCGGCGCGGAAGAGGCGAAAGGATCAGGCACCCGTGAGCGCAACCGACATCCACGATCCCAATCGTCGAGATTTTCTTTATGTCGCCACGGGCATGGCCGCCGTGGTCGGCGCCGGTGCCGTCGCCTGGCCGTTCATCGACCAGATGCGTCCCGATGCCTCGACGCTGGCGCTCGCCTCGGTTGAAGTCGATGTCGCCTCGCTGACGCCGGGCATGTCGCTGATCGTCAAGTGGCGCGGCAAGCCGGTTGTGGTGCGCAACCGCACCGAAAAGGAAATGAAGGACGGCGAGGCCGTCAACCTTTCCGACCTGAAGGATCCGATCGCCCGCAACGCCAATCTGCCGGCCGACGCGCCGGCGACCGACGCCAACCGCACCACGCCCGGCAAGGAAGCCTGGATGGTGATGGTTCAGGTCTGCACGCACCTCGGCTGCATTCCGCTCGGCCAGGAAGGCGATTTCGGCGGCTGGTTCTGCCCGTGCCATGGTTCGCAATACGACACCGCCGGCCGCATCCGCAAAGGCCCGGCGCCCGAGAACATGGCTGTGCCGGTATTCAAATTCATTTCCGATACCAAGATCCTTATCGGTTGAGGCAGGGGGATATTTCGATGAGCGAGGGACACTCGACCTACACGCCCAAAACCGGTATCGAACGCTGGTTCGACGCCCGCATGCCGCTGCCCAGGATGGTCTATGACAGCTTCATCGCCTATCCGGTGCCGCGCAACCTCAACTACATGTGGACCTTCGGCGGCATCCTGGCGATCATGCTGGTTTCGCAGATCCTGACCGGCATCGTGCTGGCCATGCACTACACGTCCGACACCAATCTCGCCTTCGGTTCGGTCGAGAAGATCATGCGCGACGTCAATTCCGGCTGGCTGTTGCGCTACATGCATGCCAACGGCGCCTCGTTCTTCTTCATCGCCGTCTATCTCCACATCTTCCGTGGCCTCTATTACGGTTCCTACAAGGCGCCGCGCGAGCTGCTCTGGATCCTCGGCTGCATCATCTACCTCCTGATGATGGCGACCGGCTTCATGGGCTACGTGCTGCCATGGGGGCAGATGAGCTTCTGGGGCGCCACCGTCATCACCGGCTTCTTCAGTGCCATTCCGCTGGTCGGCAACTGGATCCAGCAGCTGCTGCTCGGCGGCTTCTCCGTCGACGACCCGACGCTGAACCGCTTCTTCGCGCTGCACTATCTCTTGCCGTTCATGATTGCCGGCGTCGTCGTGCTGCACGTGTGGGCGCTGCATGTCGTCGGCCAGTCGAACCCGACCGGCATCGAGGTCAAGTCGAAGACCGACACCGTCGCCTTTACCCCTTACGCGACCATCAAGGACGCGTTCGGCATGATCGTGTTCCTGTTCATCTTCGCCTATTTCATCTTCTTCCTGCCGAACTATCTCGGCCATCCCGACAATTACATCGTCGCCAACCCGCTGAAGACGCCGGCCCACATCGTGCCGGAGTGGTACTTCCTGCCGTTCTACGCGATCCTGCGGGCCATCACCTTCAACATCGGGCCGATCAATTCCAAGCTCGGCGGCGTGCTGTGCATGTTCGGCGCCATCGTCATGCTGTTCCTGGTGCCGTGGCTCGACACCTCCAAGGTGCGCTCGGCGGTCTACCGGCCCTGGTACAAGCTGTTCTTCTGGCTGTTCGTGGCCGATGCCATCCTGCTCGGCTGGCTGGGCTCGCAGCCGGCGGAAGGCGGCGGTCTGTTGACCCTCCTGATAGGTGAGTTCACGGGCAACTACGTTGGCTACGCTCAAGCGGCGACGCTGTTCTACTTTGCCTTCTTCCTGATCGTACTGCCGGTGCTTGGCCTGATCGAGACGCCGCGCAGGCTGCCGAACTCGATCACCGAGGCGGTGCTCGAAAAGAACAAGGGTGGCAGCGGGCATCCGGCGGGCGCCACGGCCGCGCCAGAGACCAAGGGCTGAGCGGTAGAGAATCTAAGGGGATTTGGCATGAAAAAGATTCTCACCTCGCTGGCGCTGATCGGCCTTGTGGCCGCCGGCACCGCCGCCTTCGCGGCCGAAGAGGCGCACAACGCGGCAGCACCCACGCATTTCCCGATCAACGAGCCGAAGGAAATGAGCTGGAGCTTCACCGGTCCGATCGGTACCTATGACAAGGGCCAGCTGCAGCGCGGCCTGAAGGTCTACAAGGAAGTCTGCTCGGCCTGCCATTCGATGAATTTGGTGGCGTTCCGCACGCTGGAAGGCCCAACGGGCCTTGGCTATTCGGATGCGCAGATCAAGTCTTTGGCAGCCACCTACACCATCCATGACGGCCCCAATGATGCCGGCGAGATGTTCGACCGTCCCGGCAAGCCGTCGGACTATTTCCCGGCGCCGTTCGCCAATGTAGAGGCCGCCGCGGCCGCCAATGGCGGTGCGGCACCGCCCGACATGTCGCTGCTGGCCAAGGCGCGCGGTGTCGAGCGCGGCTTTCCGCAATTCGTCTTCGACATCTTCACCCAGTATGATGCCGGCGGTCCCGACTACATCCATTCGCTGCTGACCGGCTACGACCAGACGCCGCCGGCCGGCATGGTCATCCCCGAGGGTACGCACTACAACCCGTACTTCATGTCCGGCGTGTCGCTGAAAATGCCCAAGCCGCTCTCCGACGGCCAGGTGACCTATGATGACGGTGCACCGCAGACGGTCGACCAGTATTCCCGCGACGTGGCTGCCTTCCTGATGTGGGCGGCCGAGCCGCACATGGAAGCCCGCAAGCATACCGGCATCAACGTGCTGTTTTTCCTCCTGGTGTTCGGTGCGCTGGTCTATCTGGTCAAGCGCAAGGTGTGGGAAGGCGTGGCGCACTAGGGCCTGCCGATATTCAGGTGAGGCCGGTCTGCAAACAATGGCTTCCTGCGCTTCCGGTGCTCACGTACTTTAAGTACGCTCCGCTCCGGTTCTCGGAAACCATCGTTTTCGACTCGGCCTGACCTGAATCTCTAGAGGCCTTGAGCCGTTCTGAAGCCAATACGATCACAAAAGGGCGCCTTGAGGCGCCCTTTTGTATTTCCGGAGGCGGTGATGTCACATGGCCGTCATCGCCCATAGCGATCCTGCGTCATTCAGAACAAAGGATCGCACCCATGAAGAAATACGCATCGCTGGCGGCTGGTCTGCTGCTTCTGGTCATCGGCTCGGCCGCACAGGCGGAAGACGCAAAACCCTTCGTCACCAACAAGGACATCGACCTGACGATGATCCTGCCGCCGCCGCCGGCCAACGATTCGGCGCAGACCAAGGCCGAACTCGGCGAGGTGCTGACACTGCAGGTGACCCGCACGCCCGAGATGGTGGCCAGTGCGGTTGCCGATGCGGAGGAGAATGTCTGGCGCTTCGCCAATGTGATGGGGCCGAATTTCACCAAGGAGAAGCTGCCGAAGTTCAGCGCCTTTTTCGATCGCGTGGTCGAGACCGAAGGCGCCGTCGTCGATCCGGCAAAGGATGTCTGGAAGCGCCCGCGTCCGCACCAGCTCAGCGATCTCGTCAAGCCGGCGGTCAAGCTGTCGAGCTCCGGCTCATGGCCGTCCGGTCACGCCACCGTCGGCACCATGATGGGCATCATTCTGGCCGATATGGTTCCGGAGAAGCGTGCCGAGATCATGGCCCGCGCGGCCGAATACGCTCACAACCGTGAGGTTGGCGGTATCCACTATGCGTCCGACGTCGAGATGGGCAAGATTTCCGGCAGCGTCATTGCTGCTATCCTGCTCAACCGGGACGACTTCAAGGCCGAATATGAAGTGGCCAAGGCCGAGCTTCGTTCCGGCCTCGGCATGTAAGTCCTAAAGCGCGTCGCGTCGAAGCGGATTCACGCGACGCGCTGCTCTCTGCGCGCGCCAGCCGGGACGTCGGTTGGTCTTCGTTCTCGCGCAGAGGCCTCCAGGAGACTGAAGCCGGCACCAGCTCACTGCGTCGACACTTGCACCGATATTGGAAAGGCAAAGTACAGATTGCAGGCAAGAAGCTCGATACCTCGTTTTCCCAGGCGAGCGAGAGGCTCAGGCGCTTCAACGCCAACAGTTGCGCTGCCTTTGCCCTTCGTCTGCAGTGCGACGAGAGCATCATAGACTGCGCGACGCTCGCGGACGGATGCCTGCTTCGGATTTTCAGGGTAATAAACGGGGATCGTCAAAATCAGATAGTCCATCCGACAGCGCGGCGCCGAAATCGCGATTGCCTTCCTGCGCAGAGCAATCTCGAACGCGCCGGACCGTTCGTCGAATCCAGTCATCCATTGTCGACGCGTATGCAATTGTCCAAGCGCGTCGCCGACCACGAAATCTGCCGGACGTAGCACGATTGTCCAACTGGCCCGCTCGGCAGCTGAGACGGCTGCCGGCGCCCAGCTCAGGAGCGAGGTTGCCATGATGACGGTCAGTATTTTTCGCATAAGATGGGTCATGTAGCGACCATGGCTCGACCGGAAGGGGCGCTTCAGGCGCCCCTTTTTACCCCTATGCGAGCGTTCGGCAACCCGTCCTTTGGCATAGCGCGGCGCTCAACAGATGCGGATCGAGATCGTGCGGGTTATGAAGCTGATGGGCTGCAATTCGATCGGACAAGTGCCGCATGCCAATCTCCGGTGCAGGGAGCCGAACGGAAGGAGCGGATCATGGCGAACGGAATGGGTACGGACGAGGATGTGATACGGGCCGTCATCGACCGGCAGTTTGCCAGCCTTAGCTGGGATGAGAGTATCGCCCCAGGGTGGGATGATTTCGCCGCCGATTTCCTGGATGGCGCCAGCCTCTATCCGGCGGCCCGCCCGGCAAGACGCATCGGTGTTGTCGATTTCGTCGAGCGGATGCGCGGCCTGTCACGCACGTCGCTGCGATCGCTCCAGGAGACCGTGCTTGGGGCCGATATTCGCGTCTTCGGCAACATTGCGATCGCGGCTGTCGCGGCCGAGATGATCGAGAACAGTGCCGAGACCAGCCGGTCCATGGAAATGCTGTTGCTGGTGAAGAGCGAAGGGCAGTGGAAGATCGTCGCGCAGGCATGGGACAGAGCGAGCGAGGCCAATCCTTTGCCGGATGCGCTTGTCTCGGGCGTCACATCGCGCTAGCCGTTGTCGGTCGCGTCGGGTTTGGTCCCTGCGCCGTTCGCACTTGCCAGCTGGATCATCCGGAGCCGCCTTATGAAATCCTCGCTCGAAGACACGCTGCTGGCCGCGATCCGCACCATTCCGGACTATCCCAAGCCCGGCATCCTGTTTCGCGACATCACCACGCTGCTCGGCAATGCGCGCGCTTTCCGCCGTGCCATCGACGAGCTGGTGCATCCCTATGCCGGGCAGAAGGTCGACAAGATCGCCGGCATCGAGGCGCGGGGCTTCATCCTCGGCGGCGCCGTCGCCCACCAGCTGTCGGCCGGCTTCGTGCCGATCCGCAAGAAGGGCAAGCTGCCCTATGAGACGGTGCGCGTCGCCTACAGCCTGGAATACGGGCTGGACGAAATGGAGATGCACAAGGACGGCGTTGCCCCTGGTGAGAAGGTGATCCTCGTCGACGACCTGATCGCCACCGGCGGCACGGCGGAAGCGGCGGTCAAGCTGCTGCGCCAGATCGGCGCCGATATTTTGGCCGCCTGCTTCGTCATCGACCTGCCGGATCTCGGCGGGCGGGCCAAGCTTGAGGCGCTTGGCGTGCCGGTCAGGACGCTGATCGGGTTTGAGGGGCATTGAGGCAGCTTTTCCCTCGCCCCGTTTACGGGGAGAGGGACAGCGGAGCGAGCAACGCGAGCGCAGCAGGGTGAGGGGTAAGTACGACCGTCGAGTTTAAGACACCACCGCTGGCGCCGCCCCTCATCCGCCCTTCGGGCATACCGGCCCTTCGCTATCGCTCCGGGCGTTCGTCGTTCGGAAAGCCAAGCAATTGGCTTTCCGTCCGCGTTGCGGACCACTTCTCACCCCCGTAAACGGGGCGAAGGAAGAAATCACTCCACCTTCACCAGCACGGCGCTTTCGAACTCCAGCACCTTGTCGCCGGTCGAGATCGAAAGCTTCGGCGCGCAGCGACAGCATTCGCCAGCTGGGGCGCGAGACGATGGGGCGATGGGACAGCGCGGTGCGGCTGAAGGTGACGGTCTCGCCGGCGAAGACCGGCTTCAGCCACTTCAGGTTCTTGAAACCGGGCGAGGGGCCGAATTCCGGGACCGGACCGGGGCCGTTCCAGCTGGCGCCCTCGGCATCCATGCGGTTTTCGAGGTTGAGCTTCATCCAGGTGGCGGCGGTGTGCCAGCCGGAGGCGCAGAGCCCGCCGAGCACGCTCTTCCTGGCGGCCTCTTCGTCGATATGGAAGATCTGCGGATCGTATTTTCTGGCAAAGGCCTTGATCGCCTCGGGCTCGAATGTGTGCGAGCCCAGCGTCATCGTGGTGCCGATGCGGAAGAATTCATCCAGGGTCATGCCGCATTCCCCGCCGCATCACGCGTCAGGAACATGACGGAATTCTCAAGCTCGAAGACGCTTTCGCCACGCTGGTTGACCAGCTCGCTGCGCATGGTGACGAAGCCGAGTTGCGGCTTCGATTTCGACGGGCGCTTGGCGAGGACAACCAGGTTGCCCCTGAGCGTATCGCCGGCCAGGACCGGTTTCTTCCACTTAACCTGATCGACGCCGGGCGCGCCTTGGCAGGTGGAGTCCAAAAGGAAGGCGTCGCACAGCATGCGCATGAACATGGCGCAGGTGTGCCAGCCTGAGGCCGAGAGGCCGCCGAGAATGCTGGCCTTGCCGGCTTCCTCGTCGAGATGCATCGGCTGGGCGTCGAATTCGCCGGCGAATTCGACGATCTCGGCCGCGCTTACCTGTTTGGCGCCGAGGTCGAACGAGGCCCCCTCGACGAAATCCTCATAGGCCCATGTCTTTGCGGTCATGTCGGTAATCCGGTTAATCCCCAGAGATCGGGCAACCCGGATGCAGGCCGGCAGCGTTTTGGTCAAGTCCTTTCTGGTGAGCCAGCCTGAGGCAGCAAGCGGGGCGGCAGAGGTCAGAGCCAGCCGCGGCGGCGGAAATACCAGAAGGGCAGGATCGCCGACAGGATCATCAGGCCGATGGCGAAGGGATAGCCGAGCTGCCATTTCAGCTCCGGGATGATGTCGAAATTCATGCCGTAAATCGAGGCGACCAGCGTCGGCGGCAGGAAGATGACGGCGGCGACCGAGAAGATCTTGATGATGGCGTTCTGCTCGATCGAGATCATGCCGAGCGTAGCGTCGAGCAGGAAGGAGATCTTCTGCGACAGGAAGGTGGCGTGGTCGGCGAGCGACAGCACGTCGCGCGACAAGGTCTTGATGCGGGCGCGGACATCCTTGCTCATCTTGGTCTGGGTGGCGACATGGGCGAGGAAGCCGGCGAGGCGCTGCAGCGAGATCAGGCTGTCGCGGATCGAGGAGGCGATGTCTTCCTTGCGGCCGATGGCTTTCAGCAGTTCCTGGAAGTCGCGGTTGCGCTTCGACACTTTGGTCGAGCGCGCTTCGAAAATGTCGCGCGAAATCCCCTCGATGTCGCGGCCGGCGCGCTCAAGGATGTCGGCGAGACGGTCGACGATCGCTTCCAGGAGGCCGATCAGGATGGTGTCGCCGCTGGTGCAGCCGGTCGCCACCTTCTCGGCGCGCAGCGGGAAGGTCTTGAACGCTTTCGGTTCATGATAGCGAATGGTGATCAGCCTGTTGCCGGCAAGCGCGAAGGTGACCGGCGACATCAGGGGGTCGTCGACCTCGGTCTGGGCCGGCAGAGTGGCGGTCATGAAGTAGGCGCCATCCTCGATATAGAGGCGGCTCGAAATCTCGATCTCCTCCATCTCCTCGCGGGTCGGGATGGCGACGCCGAGCCAGCCTTCGATGGTGGCCTCTTCCTCCTTGGTCGGACTGATCAGGTCGGCCCAGACGACCCTGTCGCCATCCGCCAGCAGATCGTCGACGACGCGCAGGCGATCATTGTCCACGACAAATGCCTTGATCATCGCCAGATCTCCCCTGCCAGATAAGGTTTGTTAAGATTGACGCTGGTGTCGGATTGCGCAGCGCTTCGTCGCATGCGCCGAGCGCGTGCCTGCCGCTTAGACCTGTGGCATGACAAAATCAAGACAAGCCCGCGCGGGGCTGGCCCGGCATCGGCCGCTCAGAAAAATTCATCGAGGAGCCGGTACCAGGAAAGCTTCGCCGGCTCGGTTTTCGGCGGCCCGTAGCGTTCGAGAAAAGGCTCAATCCAAGTCTCGCCGATGTTATAGCGGATGCTCCAGCAGGCAAGCGCCAGATCCTGGTGGCGATCGGAGACGCCCAGCCGGCCACAATCGATGAAACCGCTGAAACGGCCTTCGGTCGCCACGACATTCGGCAGGCAGGCGTCGCCATGGGTGACGACAAGGTCCTCGGTTGCCGGCCGAAGCGCCCCAAGCTCGGCGAAGACCTCGGCGGCGCTCCGCCCCTGCCGTTCATCGTCGAAATCGCTTTCGTCGACTTCGCCGGCTTCCATGCGGGCTTGCGCCGCCGCGATCCGCCGGTCGAGGCGATGGTCGAAGGGCACAGGAGCGGATGTCGAGCGTATGCAGTTCGCGAAGCGCGCTGGCCATGACGTCGATGACATCAGCCGGATCGAGCGCTGCCGACGCCAGATCCTCGCCGGCGACGGCTGACATCAGCAGCCAGTCGTGACCGGCATGGCTTTCCAGGGCGATCACATCAGGGCAGGCGATGCCTTGGTCGGCAAGCCAGCGCAGCCGTGCCGCCTCGTCGGCGAGTTCGGCAAAGGGGCCGCTGCGCTCGCACTTCAGGAACAGGGCCGGCTTGCCATCCGCCACCAGCCGGAACACGCCGGCCTGGGACCGGCCGATGGTCTGCCGGTGCCAGCGATAGCCGGAAACCAACGGACGGAGCCTGTTCGGCAGGTCGGTTTCCAAAGGAGGGCTGGACATCGCCTGCCGCTTGAGGCGTCACGTATTGAACTTGAACAGCAGGACGTCGCCGTCCTGGACGACATATTCCTTGCCTTCGTCGCGCGCCTTGCCGGCTTCCTTGGCCGCCACTTCGCCGCCCAGCGTGATGTAGTCGTTATAGGCGATGGTCTGGGCGCGGATGAAGCCGCGTTCGAAATCGGTGTGGATGACGCCCGCGGCCTGCGGGGCCTTGTCACCCTTGTGGATGGTCCAGGCGCGCGTTTCCTTCGGGCCGGCGGTGAAATAGGTGATGAGGTGCAAGAGATCGTAGCCGGCGCGGATGACCTTGTTCAGGCCGGGCTCGTCGAGCCCGAGCGAGGAC